>NZ_CP120983.1:4332532-4641999 GCF_030719215.1 Streptomyces sp. Alt3
GAGGCCCGGGACGGGGCCCGGCCGGGTGAGGCCGGCACCCTGTCCCGGGCCTCCGCCATGTCCGCTCAGCCCGCCCCGAGGCCCTTCAGCCGGGACACGGCCTCGGTGAGGACGTCGGTCCGCTTGCAGAACGCGAAGCGCACGAAGGGCGCGCCCTGTTCGCGGTGGTCGTAGAAGACCGCGTTGGGGACGGCGACGACCCCGCAGCGCTCGGGGAGCGCCCGGCAGAAGGCGAAGCCGTCCGTCTCGCCGAGCGGTCGGATGTCGGTGGTGACGAAGTACGTCCCGGCGGGCTCGTACACCTCGAAGCCGGCCTCGGCGAGACCCGTGCTCAGCAGATCCCGCTTGGCGCGCAGGTCCGTGCGCAGGCCGTCGAAGTAGCTGTCGGGCAGCCGCAGGGCCTCGGCGACGGCGTACTGGAACGGGCCGCCGGAGACGTACGTCAGGAACTGTTTGGCGGAGCGGACCGCGGTGACCAGCTCCGGGCTCGCGGTGATCCAGCCGATCTTCCAGCCCGTGAGCGAGAACGTCTTGCCGGCGCTGCTGATGGTGACCGTGCGCTCCCGCATGCCGGGGAAGGACGCGAGGGGGATGTGCTCGCCCTCGAAGACGAGGTGCTCGTAGACCTCGTCGGTGACGACGAGGAGGTCCCGCTCGCAGGCGAGTGCGGCGACGGCCGCGAGCTCGTCGCGGGTCAGCACGGTGCCGGTCGGGTTGTGCGGGGTGTTGAGCAGGATCAGCCGGGTGCGGGGCGTGACGGCGGCCCGCAGTTCGTCCAGGTCGAGCCGGTAGGCGCCCTCGTGGGGCCGGAGCGTGACGGGGACGCGCGTGCCGCCGGCCATGGCGATGCAGGCGGCGTACGAGTCGTAGTAGGGCTCCAGGGCGATGACCTCGTCCCCGGGCTCCAGGAGGGCCAGCAGGGAGGCGGCGACCGCCTCCGTGGCGCCCGTGGTGACCAGGACCTCGGTGTCGGGGTCGTACTCCAGCCCGTAGTGCTGCCGCTGGTGCTCCGTGATCGCGGAGCGCAGCTCGGGGACGCCGGGCCCCGGTGGGTACTGGTTGCCGTGACCGGCGCGCAGGGCGCGGACCGCGGCCTCGCGGATCTCCTCGGGCCCGTCGGTGTCGGGGAAACCCTGGCCGAGATTGATCGATCCGGTCCGCACGGCCAGCGCGGACATCTCCGCGAAGATCGTCGTGCCGAACTCGGTGAGGCGGCGGTTGAGGAGCGGGCGTCCGTGTGTCATGCCGCCATCCTGTGCCGAAGCTCTGGAGTTGCTCAAGTCTGCTTTGGGCCCGGCGGGGCGCGGGAATCCAACGGTCAGTCAAGAAGCGGGGACCTCGCTTCGGGGGACAGAAGGATGTGAGGTCGATGGAGTTGCTGTTCTTCATCGTGTTTCTGGTGATCGTGGTGGTGGGGATCGCCGCGCTGGCTTCGGGTGGCCGGAAGAAGCCGTCCGTCGGCCGGTCCGGGCGGGCTGGGCGCCGAGGCTCGGACAGCGGCGGGGGAGGCGGGGGGAACAGCTGGTGGGCCGGCGACAGCGGCGGTGACTCCGGCGGTGGCGACTCCGGCGGTGGCCACTCCGGCGGGCACTCCTGCGGGGGTGGCAGCAGCTGCGGCGGAGGCGGCGGAGGCTGCGGCGGAGGCGGCGGCAACTGAGAGAGGCCCTTCCTCCCGTACGGAGGGACGGGGCGGGTGTGCCTGAGGTGTCCGGTGGGGTCTAACTCCCGCCGGGCACCTTTTCGTTGGGCGCGGGAACAGGTGAACCGTCCTGCCCCCTGAGGGATGGAAACCACGGCAAGTTGGGTAAAAACACTGTGAGCGCGACGTACTTCGTGATTGCATCGATGTAGAGAACATTCAGCCCCCGGGCCCCAGTTGGACCGGATAGGGCTCCCACTCCCCGCGTGTCCCGCACGGGGGTACCTCCTGTCCATGTGTACCTGTGTGTCTTGCGGAGCCGATCCATGCTCACGACCCTCCAGACCGCCTATTCCGACACCCGAGCCGCCGACCTGGCGTGGGCGCTCGGGCGGGAGCCGCTGCCCGCACTCGCCGTACTCGACCTCGAACTGAGCGGCGCGAAAGTCCAGTTGAGGTTGCTCGGTGCCTCCCACCAGGTGCTGCTGGAGGAGGAGGGGCGCACCTGCTCCGAGACCGTCGCCTGCCTGCCGGGCAGCAGCACGCCGTTGCCGCTGGGCGTCGCCGAGAGTGTGGGTGACTGGGACTACGAGTTCGCGGCGCGCGTCGAGACGCTCTCCCAGGGCTCGTTCGCGGGGCGCGCGCAGGAGCTGCTCGCGCTCGTGGCCGATCATCCGCACGGCCTGGCGGGGACGTTCCCCGGCAGTCCGTACGCCTTCACCGCCATGCTCGCGCAGCGGACGGGCGGCGAGGTGTGCTGGCGCACCTGGCACGCGTATCCGCAGGAGGGGCAGTTGGTGGTGACCCGGACGAGGGTGGGGGCGCACATTCCGGCGGGGGTGTCGTGAGGGGGAGTGTGCGAGTCCTCACGCGTGGTGCGTGTCTTGCCCGGTGCGCATCACTTACACCCTTGTGGGTGACAAGCGGCAACCGTCCCGTCACGTAGCGTTCGTTTCATGATCGACCAGCAGACGCCGCTGCGAGGGGGCGCGCCACGGCTTCCCGTCCGGCCGAGGACCGGCAGGTTCCTCGTGCTGGCGGTGGTCTTCGTCTGCGCCGCGTGCGGCCTGGTGTACGAGCTGGAACTGGTCGCGCTGGCCTCCTACCTCATCGGTGACTCCGTCACCCAGGCCTCGGTCGTGCTGTCAGTGATGGTGTTCGCGATGGGCATCGGGTCCCTGCTCGCGAAACGTTTACGCACCCGGGCCGCAGTGGGGTTCGGTCTGCTGGAGGCGGCTCTCGCCCTCGTAGGCGGTTCCTCGGCGCTCATCCTGTACGCCTCCTTCGCCTGGCTCGGTGAGTCGCGCTACGCGCTGGTGGGCTTCTCGCTCGCGATCGGGATCCTGATCGGCGCGGAGATCCCGTTGCTGATGACGCTGATCCAGCGGGTCGACAGGCAGGACGCGGGCGGGGCGGTGGCCGACCTCTTCGCCGCCGACTACGTGGGCGCGCTGGTGGGCGGGTTGGCCTTCCCGTTCCTCCTGCTGCCGATGATGGGACAGCTGACCGGGGCGCTGTTCACCGGTGCGGTCAACGCGGCGGCGGGCCTCGCGCTGGTGCTGTGGGTGTTCCGGCGCGACCTGAACCCGCGCTCACGCTGGCTGCTCGTCGTGGTGAACGGTCTGGTGATCGCCCTGCTGGCCACGGCCTCCGTCCTGGTCGACGACTTCGAGCGGGCGGCGCGGCGAGCGGTGTACGGGGACGAGGTGCGGGTCGCCGTGCAGACGGATCTGCAGGAGATCGTCCTCACCGGTCCGGGGAGCGGTGCGCTGGATCTCTATCTGGACGGGCGGCTGAGGGTCAGCTCCCGGGACGAGTACCGCTTCCACGAGGCGCTCGTGCATCCGGCGATGAAGGGGGCCCACCGGCGGGTGCTGATCCTGGGAGGGGGCGACGGACTGGCCGCCCGTGAGGTGCTGCGCTATCCGGACGTCACGTCCGTCGTGGTGGTCGAGCTCGATCCGGCCGTCACCCGGCTGGCGCGCACGGACCCGGCGCTCTCCCGGCTGAACGGACACGCCCTGGAGGACCCCCGGCTGTCTACGGTCGCCGGGGATGCCTTCACCTGGCTGCGGACGTCCCGGGACCGCTACGACGTGGTGATCTCGGACCTGCCCGACCCGGAGATCACCGCGAGTACGAAGCTGTACTCCGCCGAGTTCTACGGTCTGGTCGCCGGGGCGCTGGAGCCGGACGGCCGGCTGGTGGTGCACGCGGGACCGCCGAGCAGCAGGCCGACGACGTTCTGGACGGTGGAGGCGTCGGTACGGGCGGGCGGCCTGGCGACCCGGCCCTACGGTGTCGGCGGGCGCCTCACGGGTTTCGCCGCCGGCCCGGACCGGGTCACGGGCGGAGCGAAGGCGCCGCGGGACTGGGGGTTCGTCCTCGCAGCCCGCAGGACGGTGGGCCGGCTCGGCATGGACCCGGGGGCGCCTGCCCTGCGGACGCTGGGGGAGCGGGAGCTGCTGACCGGCCGGCGTGCCGTGGAGAAGGTCCGGCAGCACGGGGCGCTGCCGTCGACGCTGGTCCACCCGCGGTACTGAGAGGATCCGCGGGTGCGGCACGGCCGGGTGCGGTGCGCGCGGGTGCACGGGGCGTGGAAGCGCTGACGGGACGGCCGGGGCTGAGTAGGCTCGGTAGGTATGGAGCATGAGGTGTTCGTTCCGGTTCCGGTCCCGGCCCTTCGGCGGACGCTGGCCGATCCCGCCCGCGTCGCACGCTGCGTGCCGGGATTCCAGCAGGACGCCGACTCGTCGGCGGGTCCGCTGGCGGGCCGGCTGAAATTCCGGGCCGGCGGCCACACGATCACGTATCGCGGGGCACTGGCGCTGCGGGCGTCCGACGGCGGTGCCACCTTCTCCGTCGGCGGGGAGGGGACGGAGGCCCGGGGCGGAGGCTCGGCGAAGCTGGCCCTGACCATCGGTCTCACGGAGACGGACGGTGGGACGACGATCGGATACAGCGGCACGGCGAGTGGTGACGGGCGCATCGTGGACCTGGACGCATCCACGGCACTCACCGCGGCGCAGCGGCTGCTGGACCGTTTTACGCAGCAGTTGGTGACGGAGTCCCTGTCGGCGGAGTCGGACGGGCCCGGGTCCGATGCGGCTGGGCCCGATGGCTCCGGGTCCGATGCGGCTGTGGACGCCGCGGAGGAGTCCTCGGCACCGGAGCCCGATGCCGGGCACGCTTCCGACGCGCCCTCCCCCGACGCGCCGGGCGAGCCGCAGGCCTCCGGGCCCGCCGAGCCGCCCTCCGCGGACACGCCGTCAGCGAACACGCCATCCGCTGACAACGGGTCCGCGGACAAGGAGTCCGTGTTCGACGCGCCCGTGCCGCCGCCGTCGCTCGACCCTTCCGCAGAGCTGGAGTTCACCGTGCCGGACGAGCCACCCGCCGAGGCCGCCCACGCCCGCCGCACCATGATCGGCCGCAGCACGGAGGAGGTCGACCACGCCCCGCCGCGCGGCCGGTATGCCCCCGTTCCGTCGCCCGAGGCCGGCGCCGCGGGCATCACCCTGCGCTGGGCAGCTCCGGCCGCCGCCCTGGCGATCGCCTCCGCCGTGGTGGTGGGCAGGGCTCTGCGGCGCAGGAGGCCGTAGGGGAGGCCCCGCGCCAGTAGTGTCGGGGGGTGAGCAGAGTTGCGAAGAACGCCCGGCTGACCGCCGGCGACGTCGAATTGACCGTTGACCCCGTGCACGGCTGCCGCATCAGCAGCCTGCGGATCGGGGGGACCGAACTGCTGCGCCAGGGCGAGCGGTACGGCTGCTTCCCCATGGTGCCGTGGTGCGGCCGTACCGAGAACGGCCAGTTCCGCAATGGCGGCGCGGTGCACCGGATGCCGCTGAACTCCCCGCCGCACGCCATCCACGGCACCGGCCGCGACACCTCCTGGAAGCAGGCCCGGCAGGGCGATTCGGAGGCGGCCTTCTTCTACGACCTGGCCGACCCGTGGCCGTACGAGGGCCGGGTGACACAGACCTTCGAGCTGACCGAGGAGTCGCTGACCCTGAGTCTCGGCATCGAGACCTACGGCGATTCCTTCCCCGCGCAGGCCGGGTGGCACCCCTGGTTCCTCCGCAACCTCGGCGGCCAGGACGTGCGGATGGCCTTCGACGCGGAGTGGCAGGAGGAGCGGGGCGACAACCACCTGCCGACCGGCCGCCGTATCGACCCGCTGCCCGGCCCGTGGGACGACTGCTTCGGGATGCCCGCGGGCGTCGACGTGAAGCTCACCTGGCCCGAGCAGCTGGAGCTGACCGTCCGGAGCCGGGACGAGTGGGTGGTGATCTACGACGAGCAGGCGGAGGCGGTCTGCGTCGAGCCGCAGTCCGGACCGCCGAACGGGCTGAACACCGCCCCCCGGCTCGTCACCCCGATCGAGCCCCTGGAGATCACGACGACCTGGAGCTGGGCGCGGCTCTGACCCTCCACGGCAGCGCTTACCCTCGTTGACATGACTGACGTACGCGCTGAGCTGCTCCAGCAGATCAAGGACAAGGCCGTGGTGCACGGCAAGGTGACCCTCTCCTCGGGGCTGGAAGCCGACTGGTACATCGACCTGCGCCGGATCACGCTGGACGGCAAGGCCGCGCCGCTGGTCGGACAGGTGATGCTCGACGCCACCGCCGAGCTGGACTACGACTGCGTCGGCGGCCTGACGCTGGGCGCCGACCCGGTGGCCACCTCGATGCTGCACGCCTCGGCGGCCCGCGGGAAGAGCCTGGACGCGTTCGTCGTCCGCAAGGCCCAGAAGGCACACGGGATGCAGCGCCGTATCGAGGGCACGGACGTCAAGGGCCGTCGCTGCCTCGTTGTCGAGGACACCTCGACGACCGGTGGCTCGCCGCTCACCGCGGTCGAAGCGGTGCGCGAGGCGGGCGGTGAGGTCGTGGCCGTCGCCGTGATCGTGGAGCGCGGTGCCGCCCCGGCGATCGCCGAGGCGGGTCTCCCGTACGTCCACGTCTACTCCGTGGCGGATCTCGACCTGGCCTGACCTGGCGCTTCCCTGGAGCGCCCCCCGTTTCACGTGAAACAGGGGGCGCTACTCGACGGTCAGCGTGGAGCCGAAGCGAGAGTCTGGGAAGATGAGGGCGACGATGACGTCGCCCCCAGGTCAGGGACCAAGCCTGAACACCCGCACATCCCAAGGAGCGGACAGATGCCCATCGCAACCCCCGAGGTCTACGCCGAGATGCTCGACCGGGCGAAGGCAGGGAAGTTCGCCTACCCGGCCATCAACGTGACGTCGACCCAGACCCTGCACGCTGCGCTGCGCGGCTTCGCGGAGGCGGAGAGCGACGGCATCGTCCAGATCTCCACCGGTGGTGCCGAATTCCTGGGCGGCCAGTACAACAAGGACATGGTGACGGGCGCCGTAGCCCTCGCCGAGTTCGCGCACATCGTCGCCGCCAAGTACGACATCACGGTCGCGCTGCACACCGACCACTGCCCCAAGGACAAGCTGGACGCATACGTACGTCCGCTGCTCGACGTCTCCGCGGAGCGCGTCGCCAAGGGTCTGAACCCGCTGTTCCAGTCGCACATGTGGGACGGCTCGGCCGAGACCCTCGCCGACAACCTGTCCATCGGCCAGGAGCTGCTGGCCAAGGCCGCCGCCGCCAAGATCATCCTTGAGGTCGAGATCACCCCGACCGGTGGCGAGGAGGACGGCGTCACCCACGAGATCAACGACGAGCTGTACACGACCGTCGACGACGCGCTGCGTACCGCCGAGGCCCTTGGCCTGGGCGAGAAGGGCCGCTACCTGCTGGCAGCGTCCTTCGGTAACGTCCACGGCGTCTACAAGCCGGGCAACGTCGTCCTGCGTCCGGAGCTCCTCAAGGACCTGCAGGAGGGTGTCTCCGGCAAGTACGGCAAGCCCGCCGGCAGCCAGCCGTTCGACTTCGTCTTCCACGGTGGCTCGGGCTCCACGGCCGAGGAGATCGCCACCGCGCTGGAGAACGGCGTCGTGAAGATGAACCTCGACACCGACACCCAGTACGCCTTCACCCGCCCGATCGTGGACCACGTGTTCCGCAACTACGACGGCGTGCTGAAGGTCGACGGCGAGGTCGGCAACAAGAAGGTCTACGACCCGCGTAGCTGGGGCAAGTCCGCCGAGGGCGGCATGGCCGTGCGCGTCACGGAGGCCTGCGCCAACCTGCGTTCCGCCGGCACCAAGCTGAAGTAAGTACGTCACGGACGTACGGCGGGCCCGGTCTCCCTTCGGGGAACCGGGCCCGCCCCATGTCCGAAGGGAGTGAGGGAACCGCTGTGAGCACGTCTGCGCGCTACGACTTCGACACCGTCATCGACCGCCGGGGTACCTGGTGCGTCCAGTGGGACGGCGTCGCGGACCGCTTCGGGGTCGACGGGCTGCTGCCCTTCACCATCTCCGACATGGACTTCGAGACCGCGCCCGAGGTCCTGGCCGCGCTGCGTGCCCGCCTGGACCACGGGGTGCTGGGCTACACCACCTGGCAGCAGGACGACTTCCTGTCGGCCGTGGCCCACTGGTACGGAACCCGGTACGGCACGGACCTCGACACCGGCAGGCTGGTCTACGGCCCGTCCGTGCTCAGCCAGCTCTCGCAGCTGCTGCAGATGTGGACGTCCGAGGGCGAGGGCGTGGTCGTCCACACCCCGACGTACGACGGTTTCCGCAAGGCGATCCTCGGGCTCGGGCGGGAGCTGCGGGGCGTGCCGGTGGGGGACACTGCAGCCCTGGAACGCGAGCTGGCGCGGGCCGACTCGAAGGTGCTGGTGCTGTGCTCGCCGCACAACCCGACGGGGCGGGTGTGGACGGAGACCGAGCTCCGGGAGATGGCGGAGCTGGCCCGTCGCCACGGTGTGGCCGTGATCAGCGACGAGATCCATGCGGACTTCGTCCATGACGGCCATGTGCACGTCCCGTACGCCCGGATCGCCGACGATGCCGACGCGGGTGACGGTGGAGGCCGGGCCGGCGGGCGCTGGGCGGTCATCACCTCCGCGTCGAAGTCGTTCAACTTCCCGGCGTTGACCGGTTCGTACGGGATCGTCGGCGAACCCGCGGACCGTGCGGAGTACCTGCGCCGGATGGAGACGGCCGAGGGACTCGCCTCGCCCGCGGTGCTTTCGCTGACCGCCCACATCGCGGCGTACCGGGAGGGCGCGGCCTGGCTGGACGCGGTCCGCGCGTACGTCGCGGGGAATCTGGCGATGGTCGCGCGGCGGCTGGACGCGGAGTTCCCGGAGCTCGCGTGGGTCGCGCCGCAGGCCGGCTACCTGGCGTGGATCGATCTGCGTCCCCTGGGTGTGGACGAGGAGGCGCTGCAGCGGGTGCTGATCGAGCGGGAGAAGGTCGCGATCATGCCGGGTTCGGTGTACGGGGCGCCCGGATTCCTGCGGCTCAACGTGGGATGCCCGCGGAGCAAGGCCGAGGCGGGGGTGTCGGCCCTGGTGCGGGGGCTGAGGACGGTGCGGGCGTAGGCGGGAGCCGTGCGGCCCCTCCGGCCCGCCGTCCCGCGTCGGACGCGCCGTGTCCCACGGCCGGGTGAGCGCGGTGGATGGCCCTCGGGCCGGGCAGCGATGATGCTGCTCGTATGACTGACGCGAACGGTACGGACGGTACGGACGAGGGCGGTATCCGGGTCGCCTCGCCCCTGGGGCGCTGGGTCGTCCTGACCACCGTGCTCGGGTCGAGCATGGCCCTGCTGGACTCCACGGTCATCAACGTGGCTCTCCCCCGCATCGGCCAGGACCTCGGCACCGATCTGGCCGCCCTGCAGTGGACCGTCAACGCCTACATGCTCACCCTGGCGGGGCTGATCCTGCTCGGCGGCGCGCTCGGGGACCGGTTCGGACGGCGCCGGGTGTTCGTCGTCGGCGTGGTCTGGTTCGCCGCCGCCTCGCTGCTGTGCGGGATCGCGCCGAACGCGGAGGTGCTGGTGGCCTCGCGGGCGTTGCAGGGGGTCGGGGGCGCCCTGCTCACACCCGGATCGCTGGCGATCATCCAGGCCAGCTTCCATCCCGACGACCGGGCCCGCGCCGTGGGGCTCTGGTCCGGGCTCGGCGGGGTGGGGGCGGCCGTAGGGCCGTTCCTCGGGGGATGGCTGGTGGACGGGCCGGGCTGGCGGTGGGTGTTCCTGCTCAATCTGCCGCTCGCCGCCGTCTGCGTGCCCGTCGCCCTGCGCCATGTGCCGGAATCCAGGGACCCGGACGCCCACGGCCGCTTCGACGTCCTCGGCGCCGCCCTCGCGGCGCTCGCACTCGCCCTGGTCACCTACGCGCTGATCGAGGTGCCTGAGCAGGGCGCGTCCGTCCTGGTGATCGGCGCGGCTCTCGGTGGCGTGGTGCTGGGAGCGGCCTTCGTACGGGTGGAGCGGCGGCGGGCGGACCCCATGGTGCCGCCCTCGATCTTCGCGTCGCGGCAGTTCACCGCCGTCAACATCGTCACGTTCTGCGTGTACGCGGCCCTCGGCGGGTTCTTCTTCCTGTCCGCGATCCAGCTCCAGGTGGTCGCCGGCTACTCGGCGCTCGGCGCGGGCACCGCGCTGCTGCCCACCACGGTGCTGATGCTGCTCTTCTCAGCGTCGGCCGGGGATCTCGGGCGGCGCATCGGACCGAGGATCCCGCTCACCGTCGGCCCGCTGCTGGCGGCCGCCGGGATGCTGCTGATGCTGCGGGTCGGTCCCGGCGCCTCCTACCTCCTGGACGTACTGCCCGCGGTGCTGGTCCTCGGGGTCGGCATGGTCACCCTGGTGGCCCCGCTCACCGCGACGGTGCTGGCCGCCGTGGACACCGGGCGGGCCGGGCTCGCCAGCGGCATCAACAACGCGGCGGCGCGGGCCGCCGGGCTGCTCGCGGTGGCCGCGCTCCCCCTGCTGGCCGGGATGGGCCCGGAGGCGTACCGGGACGCGGGGGAGTTCGCCTCGACCTTCCGGCGGGCCATGCCGATGTGCGCCGGTCTGCTGGTGGCGGGATCGGTGATCGCCTGGTGGGCCGTGCGGGCGTCTCCCGCGGCCCGGCCCGAGACCCGGCCCGCGTGTTCGACGCACTGCGGGGTCACGGCCCCGCCCTTGGAGCCGGAGCCCGGGTCCGGGCACACTTGAGCCATGTCCATCCACGAGAACCTGCTCGGGGGCCCTGCCCCGACCCACCTGCCCGACGACCCGGAGCCGCGTGAGCTGCTCGCGGCCGGCACCGCCCCCGCCGATGTCGCGGCGAAGTACCCCAAGTCCTCGCTGGCCTGGGCGCAGCTCGCCGACGAGGCGTTCGAGGGCGGCCGGGTCGTCGAGTCCTACGCCTACGCGCGCACCGGCTACCACCGCGGCCTGGACGCGCTGCGCCGCGCGGGCTGGAAGGGCCACGGCCCCGTCCCGTTCGAGCACGAGCCGAACCGGGGCTTCCTGCGTGCCCTGCACGCCCTCGCGCGCGCCGCGCAGGCGATCGGTGAGCAGGACGAGTACGAGCGCTGCTCGACGTTCCTGCGCGACTCCTCGCAGACCGCCGCCGACATCCTGGGCTGAGGTCCGGCCCCGCCTTCCGGGCCCCGCGGGCAGCAGCCCGCGGGGCCCGACGCGTTCTCCGGAAGGCCGTTAGGATGCCGAGCAGGGGACCGGAGCTCCACCCACCCTCGGAGGAAGGGGCGGACCGCTACCCGGAAGCTCGTGTCGAGGAGACAGCAATGTCTACGTTCCACCCCGACCCCGAAGCCACCGGTGCGGAGACCCCGCACCTGGACTTCGCGGGAACGACGCCGTACGAGGACTACGTCCAGGCGGACGTCCTGACCCACCTCCAGCACCTGCGCTCGGACGATCCCGGCGAGATGGTCTTCCTGGTCACCACCCAGGTCATGGAGCTGTGGTTCACGGTCATCGTCCATGAGTGGGAGACGGCGGCGCACGCCCTGCGCGAGGACCGCATACCGGTCGCCCGCGACGCCCTGAAGCGCTCGCTGCGGGAGCTGGAGGCGCTGAACGCGTCCTGGAAGCCGCTCGCCGGCCTCACCCCCGCCCAGTTCAACTCCTACCGGGGCTCCCTCGGCGAGGGGTCCGGCTTCCAGTCGGCGATGTACCGGCGGATGGAGTTCCTGCTGGGCGACAAGTCCGCCTCCATGCTCGTGCCGCACCGGGGCGCGCCCCGTGTCCACGCGGAGCTGGAGAAGGCGCTCCAGGAGCCCGGTCTGTACGACGAGACGCTCGCCCTGCTGGCCCGGCGCGGATACGCCGTGCCCCGGTCGGTGCTGGAGCGTGACCTGTCGCAGAAGTACGAGCCGTCCCCCGCGGTCGAGGCAGTCTGGGCGGAGATCTACGCCGACGCCGACCAGAACGCCGAGCTCGTGCGGCTCGGCGAGGTGCTGACCGACGTCGGCGAGCTCGTGTGGCGCTGGCGCAACGACCACCTGACCGCCACCCGGCGGGCGATGGGATCGAAGACGGGCACCGGCGGATCGGCCGGGGTCGCCTGGCTGGAGAAGCGGGCGACGAAGAGTGTGTTCCCCGAGCTCTGGACGGCGCGCAGCCATGTCTGACTTCAAGGAGCGCGCCGAGGCGCTCGACTCCGCCGACGGACTCGCCGCACTGCGCGAGCTGTTCACACTCGACGACACCGTCTACCTCGACGGCAACTCGCTGGGCGCGCTGCCCCGCCACGTCCCCGCGCGCATGCAGGACGTCATCACCCGCGAGTGGGGCTCCCTGCGCATCCGCTCCTGGGACGGGAGCGGCTGGTGGACCGCGCCCGAGCGGATCGGCGACCGGATCGCCCCGCTGGTCGGTGCGGGTGCCGGACAGATCGTGGTGGGCGACTCCACCAGCGTGAACGTCTTCAAGGCCGTGGTGGCAGCGAGCCGTCTCGCGGGCGACGGCCGTGACGAGATCCTGGTCGACGCGACGACGTTCCCCACGGACGGGTACATCGCCGCGTCGGCGGCCCGGATGACGGGCCACCGCGTCGTCCCTGTCGACCCGGCCGACGTGCGGGACGCGCTCGGCCCCCGTACGGCGGTCGTGCTCCTGAACCACGTCGACTTCCGCACGGGCCGGCTCCATGACCTGCCCGGTCTCACCGCCGCCGTCCACGAGGCGGGTGCGCTCGCCGTCTGGGACCTGTGCCACAGCGCCGGCGCGCTGCCGGTGGGCCTCGACGCGCACGGTGTCGACCTGGCCGTCGGCTGCACGTACAAGTACCTCAACGGCGGCCCCGGCTCGCCCGCCTACCTGTACGTCGCCGCGCGCCACCAGGAGGCTTTCGACTCGCCCCTGCCCGGGTGGACCTCGCATGCCGACCCGTTCGCCATGACCCCCGGGTACGCCCCCGCGGACGGTTCCGTGCGGGGCCGGGTCGGCACCCCGGACATCCTGTCCATGCTGGCCCTGGAGGCGGCGCTGGACGTGTGGGACGGGGTGCCGGTGGACGCCGTGCGGGCCAAGTCCCTGGCGCTGACGGACTTCTTCCTGGAGTGCGTCGCCGCGTACGTCCCCGAGGGCCGGGTCGTACCGGTCACCCCGGCCGCCCACGCGGAGCGCGGCAGCCAGGTCTCGCTGCGGTGCGAGAACGCGGACGAGACGGAAGCGGTGATGCGCGCGCTCATCGAGCGCGGTGTGGTCGGCGACCTGCGTCGTCCGGACGTCCTGCGCTTCGGCTTCACCCCGCTGTACGTCGGTTTCGCCGACGCGGAACGGGCGGCGCGGATCCTTGCCGAGGTGCTGGCGGTCTGAGCGTCCGCCGCCGGCCCGGTCCATGATCCGGGCCGGTACGGCGGCGGTGTTCCGTACTGGTACCGTCCCCGCAGGTCAGTCCAGTTGGGCGCGGGCCAGGACGGTTGGAGCAGCATGTCGGATTCTGCCGGGCGTGACCGCGAGGCCGCCGAGACCGAGTCGGCGTTCGCGCATCCCGAGGTCGCCCCCGACGGGTCCGCGTCCTACGGGAGCCACCCCGACCAGGTGATCGACTTCTTCGCGCCGCGGGACGGCCGGGCCGGTGCGCCGCTCGTGGTGCTCCTGCACGGCGGGGCCTGGCGGGCGCCCTACGACCGGCAGCACGTGTCGCCGTTCGCGGACTTCCTCGCGCGGCGCGGTTTCGCGGTGGCCAGCGTCGAGTACCGGCGCGGTGGTGAGATCCCCCGGCAGGGCACGGCGGGCCCGGTCGCGGGGCGCTGGCCCGAGACCTTCGACGACGTGGCGGCGGCGATGGACGCCCTGCCGGCGCTGGCCGCCCGTGAGCTGCCGGGGGCGGATCCGCGCAAGACCGTGGTCACCGGGCACTCGGCGGGCGGGCAGCTCGCCCTGTGGGCGGCCGCCCGGCACGTGCTCCCGAAGGGTTCCCCGTGGCGGCTCCCCGCCGCGCCCGCGCTGCGCGGGGTGGTCGCGCTGGCGCCGATCGGTGACTTCGCGAGCGCGGTGGAGCTGGACGTCTGCTCGGGTGCGCTGCACCAGCTCCTCGGCGCGGACGACTTCGAGGCCCGGAGCGCGCACGTCGATCCGGCTCTGCTGCTGCCGACCGGGATCGCGACGGCCGTCGTCCAGGGGGTGGAGGACACCACGGTCCCGCAGGCCGTGACGGAGGCGTTCGTGGATGCCGCGGCGAAGGCCGGCGAGATGGTGGGGCTGACGCTGCTGGACGGGGTCGGCCACTTCCCGCTGATCGACCCGGCCGCGGACGCCTGCGCCGTGGTGGCCGAGGAGATCGCCCAGCTGGCCTGGTAGTACTTGCGACGGACGCCGAAGGATCCGCTTCACTGCTGACGACCCCGGCGGGCGGGGCCCCTACCGTGGAAGCGTGACCGAGACCAAGACCCAGAGCCCGGAGCGCCGGGCAGCCGCGACGGCGATAGACAGCCTTCGGCAGGACCTGTTCCACAACGTCTTCGACTACCGCCCGCTGGACCCGCTGGGCACGGGCGGGCCGGTCGTCCGACGCCTCCCGGCTCCCTTCCGCAAGGGCGCCGTCTGGTTCCCGCACGCGGTGGTGGGCCTGGTGGCGCTGATCTCGCTGCTGGAGGGCGTCTTCGCCGCGAACACCTACTCCCCGTTCGGCATCGCGACCCTCATCACCGCGTTCCTCCCGGCCGGCACGCTGCTGATGACGCTGGTCCGTCCCGTCCTCGCGTTCTGGGTGTCGATCGTGTCGACGCCGGTGGTGGCGATCGTGGGCAGTGGCGACTGGCCGTGGCAGCCGAGCGCGTTCGCCTGCCACCTCGGAGTGCTGGTCGTGGTCGCGGCGAGGACACGGCCGCGTACCGCCGCCTGGATGTGGCTGATCACCCTGCTCGTCGGGAGCGCCCTGGGGAACATGGGCCCCGGCTTCTCCAACACCGCGCCGATGGCCGTCACCTCGGCCTTCGCGCTGCTCCTCGTCGCCATGGTGCAGGTACGCCGTGAGGCGCAGCACGAGGTCACCGTGCAGCGGACCGTCACCGCCGTCGAGCGGGACAGGCGGACGCTCCTGGAGGAGCGCACCACCATCGCCCGTGAGCTGCACGACGTCGTCGCCCACCACATGTCGGTCGTCGCGATCCAGGCGGAGGCGGCCCCGTACCGGGTGGAGAATCCGCCGCCCGAGCTGGAACAGGCCTTCGTCACCATCCGGGAGAACGCCGTCGCCGCGCTCACCGAGCTGCGCCGGGTGCTCGGCGTCGTACGTGCGGAGGACTACGAGGCGCCTGACGCCCCGCAGCCCACCCTCGCCGAGATCGACCGGCTGCTGGACAACGTCCGGGAGACCGGGCTGGAGACGGAGAAGACGGTCACCGGTGCGGTGCGGGTGCTGCCGCAGGGTGTCGAGCTGTCGGCGTACCGCATCGTCCAGGAGGCGCTGAGCAACACGCTCAGGCACGCGCCGGGCGCCGCGGCCAAGGTGGAGATCGGCTATGTGCTCGGCGGGCTCGGGGTGCGGGTCGTCAACGGCCCCGCGCGGGGGCTGGTCAAGCCGTCGCCAGGGGCCGGGCACGGAATCACGGGGATGCGGGAGCGGGTCGCGATGCTGAACGGCGAGATGACGGCCGGGTCCACCGAGGACGGCGGCTACGAGGTCGCCGTGTTCCTTCCGGTGCAGGCGGAGCGGGCCGAGGCCGGTGAGGGCGCGTGAGCGAGGCACTCATCCGGGTACTGATCGTCGACGACCAGGCGATGGTCCGCGAGGGCTTCTCCGTGCTGCTGAACGCGATGCCCGGCATCGAGGTCGTCGGTGAGGCCGTCGACGGCCGGCAGGCCGTCTCCCAGGTCCGGGTCCTGCGGCCCGACGTGGTGCTGATGGACATCCGCATGCCGGAGCTCAACGGCATCGAGGCGACCCGGGAGATCGTCGCAGCCGACGCGGACGCCAAGGTGCTCGTCCTGACCACGTTCGATCTCGACGAGTACGTGTACCAGGCTCTGCGGGCGGGTGCCTCGGGCTTCCTGCTGAAGGACGCCTCGGCCAGGCAGCTCGCCGACGGTGTGCGGGTGGTGGCGTCCGGCGAGGCGCTGCTCGCTCCGACGGTGACCCGCAGGCTGATCACGGAGTTCTCGAAGATCGCCGAGGCGCCGCGGCCGCCCGCGATGGCCAGGATCGGCGACCTGACCGAGCGGGAGACGGAGGTGCTCGTGCTGATCGCCCAGGGCCTGTCGAACCTGGAGATCGCCTCGCACCTGGTGGTCGCCGAGTCGACCATCAAGACGCACGTCAGCCGCATCCTGGTGAAACTGGGGCTGCGGGACCGGACCCAGGCGGCCGTGTTCGCCTACGAGGCGCGGCTGGTCACGCCCGGATAGCGTCGGCTCATGCACGTGTCCTTCGACCCCTGGTCCCCGGCGTTCGTCGCCGACCCGTACCCCGCCTACGCCGCGCTGCGTGCCACCGGCCGGGCGCACTACTTCGAGCCGACGCGGCAGTGGCTCGTCCCGCACTACTCCGACGTGTCCGGGCTGCTGCGCGACCGGCGGCTGGGGCGGACCTATCTGCACCGCTTCAGCCACGACGAGTTCGGCGTCACCGCCCCGCCCGCCGCCCACGAGCCGTTCCACACGCTCAACGGGCACGGGATCCTCGACCTGGAAGCCCCGGACCACACCCGGATCCGGCGGCTGGTCGCCAAGGCGTTCACCCCCCGCAGGGTCGAGGCGCTCGTCCCGACCGTGGAGCGGCTGGCCGCCGGGCTCGTCGACGACTTCGTCGTGGCGGGTGGCGGTGACCTGCTGAGCGCGGTCGCGGAGCCGCTGCCGGTGGCCGTCATCGCCGAGATGCTGGGTGTCCCGGAGGCCGACCGGGCGCTGCTGCGGCCGTGGTCGGCGGCGATCTGCGGGATGTTCGAGCTGAACCCGCCGGAGGAGACCGCGCGGGCCGCGGTCCAGGCGTCGGTCGAGTTCTCCGCCTATCTGCGCCAACTGATCGCCGCCCGGCGCGCGGACCCGGGGGCGGATCTGATCTCCGGGCTCATCGCCGCCCACGACGAGGAGGACCGGCTGACCGAGCAGGAGATCATCTCCACCTGTGTGCTGCTGCTCAACGCCGGTCACGAGGCGACCGTCAACGCCACCGTCAACAGCTGGTGGATGCTCTTCCGGCACCCGGAGCAGCTGGCGTCGCTGCGTGGCGACCACGGTCTGCTGCCGACCGCGGTGGAGGAACTGCTGCGATACGACACCCCGGTGCCCATGTTCGCGCGCTGGGTCCTGGACGACATCGAGATCGACGGCACGGTCATTCCGCGCGGCTCGCAGGTCGCGCTGCTCTTCGCGTCGGCCAACCGTGACCCGGAGCGCTTCGCCGACGCGGAGACCCTGGACCTCTCGCGCCGCGACAACCCGCACATCTCGTTCGGCGCGGGCATCCACTACTGCCTGGGCGCACCCCTGGCGCGTATCGAACTGGCCGCTTCCTTCGGGGAGTTGCTGCGCAAGGCGCCGGGGATGCGGCTGGCGGCGGAGCCGGAGTGGAATCCGGGGTACGTGATCCGGGGGCTGCGCGAGCTACGCGTCGAGATCTGACACAGGGGCGTCGGACAGCCGTACGTGGTCCGGGTCGTGCGGGTTCGCCCAGGTGTGCAGGCCCCATGCGGACAGTGCGACTACGCCCGCCGTGCACACGGCCGCGACGAGGGCCCGGTGACGCAGGGGGCCGTGCCCGTGCAGCAGACGCATGGTCAGCAGCCAGACGGCCGTGGGGACCAGGAGCCCGGCGAGCAGGACGAGGGGCAGCTCCGTCCACAGGACGGAGAGGTCCCTGCCCTGCCCCTCGAAGCCGCCGCCCATGTGCCGCCGGGTACGCCCCGAGGAGCCCCAGACGTACAGGGCCGTGGCGGCCCCGAGTGCCGCCGTCGCACATCCTCCGTACCCTGCCGCGTCACGCTGCTCCATGATCCTCAGGACGGGCGCGCGCCTGCGGCCGGTTCCCGACTTCGTCTCCAGGTCCCGGCGCCGGAGGCCCGCCGGCCCGATGAGGTCCGGTGCCGAGGCGAAGGACCCGGCAACGAAGTTTCACAAATTTATGAAATTAAGGAAGCGTATAAAGTCGGGCCGTGACCGGATCGGAGGAGGCGGCGGAAGACATGACCGGCGGGACGGGCGAGCCCGGGGCGGAGGAGGGGCCGGCCGCGACGAGGACGCGGTGTCGCGCTTCGTCGAGCGCTTCGCGGCCGAGATGACCGAGGCCGGGATGCAGCGGATGGCCGCCCGCGTCTTCGCTTCGCTCCTCGCCGCCGACGACGCCTCCATGACCTCGGCGGAGCTCGGCAGACAGCTCAGGATCAGCCCGGCCGCGGTGTCGGGGGCGATCAACCACCTCAGCCAGGTCCGCATGGTCGGCCGCGAACGGGACCCGGGTTCACGCCGGGACCGCTACCGCCTGCACGACGAGATCTGGTACGGCGCCTTCGCCGACCGCGACCAGGTGCTGACCCGGTGGGAGCGCACCCTGCGGGACGGCGCACGCTCCCTGGGTGAGGACACCCCGGCCGGCGCCCGGCTCAGGGAGACGGCCGAGTTCTTCGAGTTCATGCAGGCAGAACTGGTCGGCGTCCTGGACCGGTGGCGGGAGAGCCGCAGGACGTCCGGCTGAGGCTGCGCGGGGCTCAGACGTCCGCAGCCGGGAGCACCAGCCCCCAGGCGTCCGCGTGCACGGTCCAGGTGCGGGTCCTGACGGGACCCGCCACCTGTATGTCCGCGCGGTAGCGGAAGTCGGGCCCGGAGACCGTGACCGCCTTGGCCTCGGCCGCGCGCGTCTCACCGGAGGCCGTGCGGACCACCACGTCCGCGAGGCCGCCGTCTCCCTGGGCGGCCACCGAGAGCCCTTCGACCGGCTGGTCGAGGTCGTTCAGCAGGACCCCGTCCGCCTCCACCCGCAGCCGGTGGGCCCGTGCGGGGCCGGAGGGCGAGGCAGGGGCGGGCCTCACCAGCGAGGCGACGAGGGTGCGGCAGGTGTCCCAGACCGTGTGTGGCGGGCCGGTGGAGGGCGCGGCGGCCGGGATGCGGAGCTCGCCGAGAACCACTCCGTCGCTGTCGTCGACGAGGAGGTCCAGCCGCCTGCGGGCCCCGTCGAGCGCGGTGCGCGCCGCCGCGACCGCTCCCCGGGGCACGCCGAGGGCGTAGCTCAGCTCCAGCGTGTGCGCCGCGCCGACCGGGATCAGGGAGAGGACGCTGTCGGCCAGTTCCCGCTCACGGTGGAGCTGGGACACGGCGCGCAGCAGCGCGTGGTCGTCGCCGACGACGACCGGACGTCTGGAGCCGCGCCGGGACAGGGCCCTGGCGAACTCGTCGGGGCCGTCCGCGAAGCAGATCTTGGCGTGCGCGCCCGCGCTCAGGACGTCCTTCGCGATGCGCACGGACTCCCCGTCGTAGCGGCGGGCAAGGGGGTCGATGAGCACGAGTAGCTGGTGGTCGCCGTCGCCGGGGGGCTCTGCAGCCGACACCTCGGTCCTTCCTCGGGTAGCATCTTGGTGCAAGAGCCCCTTGCGCTATTGCGCCAGGGGCTTGGTCTATTCCGGGGCACCCGGTTCGACGGCTCAGGCTTTGCCGTACATCGTCGTGCGGCAGGTACGACCTTTACGTACGCCCCCTGACCTTGGACATGCCCCGCCCGGAAGGGGTGTACGCCTGTGCCCGCACTTGTGCTGCTCGGTGCTCAGTGGGGTGACGAGGGCAAGGGGAAGGCCACCGACCTCCTCGGTGGATCCGTTGACTATGTGGTGCGTTACCAGGGCGGCAACAATGCCGGCCACACGGTCGTCGTAGGCGACCAGAAGTACGCACTGCATCTGCTCCCCTCCGGAATCCTCTCGCCCGGATGTACTCCGGTCATCGGTAACGGTGTCGTCGTCGACCCGGCGGTCCTGCTCTCCGAGCTGAGCGGCCTCAACGAGCGAGGCGTCGACACGTCCAAGCTCCTGATCAGCGGCAACGCTCATTTGATCACTCCGTACAACGTCACCGTCGACAAGGTGACGGAACGCTTCCTCGGCAAGCGCAAGATCGGTACGACCGGTCGCGGTATCGGCCCGACCTACGCCGACAAGATCAACCGCGTGGGCATCCGCGTCCAGGACCTCTACGACGAGTCGATCCTGGAGCAGAAGGTCGAAGCCGCGCTGGAGCAGAAGAACCAGCTTCTCGCGAAGGTCTTCAACCGGCGCGCGATCGAGTCCGGCAAGATCGTCGAGGAGATGCTCCAGTACGCGGAGCAGATCAAGCCGTACGTCGCGGACACGACGCTGATCCTGAACGACGCCATCGACGAGGGCAAGGTCGTCCTCTTCGAGGGCGGCCAGGGCACCCTGCTGGACGTCGACCACGGCACGTATCCCTTCGTCACCTCGTCGAACCCGACCGCGGGCGGCGCCTGCACCGGTGCAGGCGTGGGCCCGACGAAGATCAGCCGGGTCATCGGCATCCTCAAGGCCTACACCACCCGCGTCGGTGCCGGCCCCTTCCCGACGGAACTTCTCGACGAGGACGGCGAGGCGCTGCGCCGGATCGGCGGGGAGCGCGGTGTCACCACCGGCCGTGACCGTCGCTGCGGCTGGTTCGACGCCCCGATCGCGCGGTACGCGACCCGGGTCAACGGCCTCACCGACTTCTTCCTCACCAAGCTGGACGTGCTGACCGGCTGGGAGCAGATCCCGGTGTGCGTGGCGTACGAGATCGACGGCAAGCGCGTCGAGGAGCTCCCGTACAACCAGACCGACTTCCACCACGCGAAGCCGATCTACGAGAACCTGCCGGGCTGGTCCGAGGACATCACGAAGGCCAAGACCTTCGGTGACCTGCCGAAGAACGCCCAGGCGTACGTGAAGGCGCTGGAGGAGATGTCCGGCGCCCCGATCTCCGCGATCGGTGTCGGCCCCGGCCGGACCGAGACGATCGAGATCAACTCCTTCCTGTAGGAGTCACCGCGGCGGCGGCCGGTCTGCCCAGGCAGTGCCGGCCGCCGCCGCGCGTCCCGTCCAGCTCACGCCGGGTCAGTCGGCGCGCCGGTAGGTGGACGGCGCGTCCTCCTCCTCGTCGGAGTCCGTCCAGGCCAGCGACAGACCGTCGGCGCCCTTCATCTGCACCGTGCGGGTCCCGGCGTCCACACACTTGTCGGCGGGCTCGGCCGCCGTCACGGTCTGCGGGCCGAGCCGCAGCTCCTTGCTGTTCGCGTAGACGAGGACGCTCTCGTCCTCGCAGTGGTACGAGGGCCCGTCGCTGACGTACCTGGCCACGACCTCGCCGTACGCGCCCTGACTCAGCTCCAGTGTCGAGCTGTCGGGGGACGGCGAGCCGCCGGTCTCCACGTACTCCCACTTCCCGAGGAACCCGGCGGGGATGGGGGTGGCGTTCTCGACGCCCTTGGTGAGGACCGCGGTCTCGCCGTCGTCGTCCGTCCAGATGAGCGTGCCGTCGCCCGCCGCGCGGATCGTCTGCCGGCCGCCGTCGGAGCAGGCCTCCTCGGGGATGCTGCTGAGTGCCCGGGACTCCAGCACCATCAGGTTGTCGAAGGAGACCAGCTTGGCGGCGCCGTTGCACAGCGCCTCGTCGAACGAGTTGAACGTCGTGGCGACATCGGCGCCGACCCCGCCCTGGGTGATGGTGATACGGCGGAAGGAGTACGGCTGCTGGTCGCTGTCCTTGCCCGCGCCCTCCCAGATTCCCAGGTACTCCTCGCCGATCACACCCTCGACGGCGGCGGACGGGTCCGAGGAGACCTCCGAGGGGGAGGCGTCGTCCGTGGCCGGATCCGTGGACGGCTTCCCGCTCCGCTTAGACGGGCCCGGCGAGGCCGCGGACTCCTTGCCGTCCGTGTCGTCCGAACCGCCGCTCATGGAGGCGTAGGTGATCCCGCCCGCGATCAGGGCGACGGCGGCGACCGCCGCGCCGACGATCAGCGCGGTACGCCGCGGCCGGCTGCCGGGGGACCGCGGGACGTCGGGCCGGGTGCCCGCCTGCGGCCCCAGGTCCGCGGGGCCGGCCAGGGGCGCGCCGAACACGCCCAGCTGGGCGGGTGCGGCGGGCGGGGGCGGCGTCGGCTCGGGTCCGGGGAGCGGCACGGCGGGCGGGGCGGGAGTGGCGGCCGCGGCTCCGGACGGCTCCTGCTGCGCCGGCGGGTCCTGCCGCGGCGGCGCGGAGGGCGGCGGGGTCGGGGGTCCTGCCGGGAGCGGAGGGGTGACCCCGGTCGGACGGGGTGCCGTGGCCGGCGGCGGGGGCGTCGCGCCCGGGGGCGGACCGGCCGGCCGCGCGGGGACGCGCTGTCCGGGACCCTCCGAGTCCAGCAGTTCGGCGGCCTTGCGGCCGAGCTCGGCGATCAGCGCGCCCGGCAGCCACGGCTCCGTGTCCTGCGACACCTCCTCCGTACGCGCCACGACCTCCGCCGGAGCCGGGCGGTCGGCCGGGTCCTTCGCCAGGCACGCGCCCACCAGCTCGGTGAGGCCGGCCGGGAGGCCGGTCAGGTCGGGCTGCTCCTGGGCGATCCGGTACATCACCGCGTGCATGCCGCTCTCGGAGGATCCGAACGGATGCCGGCGCGTCCCCGCGAACGCGAGCACCGATCCCAGGGAGAAGACGTCGCTGACGGGCGTGAGCGCCTCGCCGCGCACCTGCTCCGGGGACATGTAGCCGGGAGACCCGATCACCGCGCCGGTCCGGGTCAGCTTGCCGTCGGCGGTCACCGCGTCCAGCGCCCGGGCGATCCCGAAGTCGATGACACGCGGCCCGTCGATGGTCACCAGGACGTTGGCGGGCTTGAGATCGCGGTGGATCAGCCCGGCGGTGTGGACCGCGGTCAGTGCCTGGGCGAGCCGGTGGGCGAGGATGCGCACCGAACGCTCCGGCAGCGGCTCGGTCCGTCCTGCGAGCACCGCGTGCAGGGACGGGCCGGGGACGTACGCGGTGGCGACCCAGGGCGCCGGGGCGTCGGTGTCCGCGTCCAGCACGGCCGCGGTCCACAGACCGCCGACCCGGCGGGCCGCCGAGATCTCCTGCGCGAAGCGCCTGCGGAACTCGGGTTCCGTCGCGAGTTCGGAGCGTACGAGCTTCACGGCGACGGTCCGCCCGCCGGCCGAACGCGCCAGGTACACCTCACCCATGCCGCCAGCACCCAGGCGGGCGAGAAGGCGGTAGGGACCGATGTGTGACGGGTCGTCATGTGTCAGCTGATCCACCATCGGATCCTCGCACAGAGGACCGGGCCCCGGGGTGGGGGCAGCACGCTGTGGTGCAGTTCCGTTACGCGGCGGTGCGCACGGCCGCGACGGGCGCGCGGGAACGGTGTCCGGTGCGGCGGGTTCCGCGTCCTGCCGCGGGTTCAGTCCTCCCCGCAGAGCCGCATCCCCTTCGGGGTGGCGCACGGCAGGTGGCCGTTGGTGCGCATGATCTCCTCGCCGTAGTTGTCCAGGTAGTTCAGGAAGCCGGCGACCAGGGAGTTCGCGGGAGGCGATCCGTAGGTGTACGCGTACTCGATCTCCCGGTACGGGTAGCTGCTGGTGTCGATCGTGTCCACGGACGGCGTGATGCCGTCGATGGACACGCGGTGCGCCCCGTCGGGGACCTCGCCGCCCCGCAGTTCGGTGTAGCCGATCGCCCCGTCCAGCTCGGCGACCTCGGCCAGGACCTGGTCCGTGCCGTCGAGTTCGCAGCGGAGCACCGGGGCGTCGGCGTAGTCCTTGGTGACGCAGTCGCGGGAGGACGTGGCGAGTTCGTTGGCGTCGAGCACCCGGCGCTGGAAGACCTCGCGGGTACCGGAGTTGGCGTCCCGGCTGACGAGCCGGATCTCCAGGTCGGGGCCGCCGGGGATCTGGTTCCAGTTGCGGATCTCGCCGCGGTGGATGCGTCTGATCCGGTCGAGCGAGAGGTCGGTCACCGGCACCGAGTCGTTGACGACGAGGGAGAACAGCGAGATCGCGACCCGCTTCTCGCGCAGTTGCGTGAGCGCGGCCGGCCTGGGGCCGTCGGACAGGGCGATCATGGACGGGGAACCGACGGAGCCGGCCTCGCCGCCCAGCGCGTCGAGCTTCCGCACCCCGGCATTGCTGCCGTGGACGTCCAGACGGATCGTGGCGCCCTCGCACTCCTCCTCGTACTTCTTCCTCAGCTCCTCCAGGACCGGCTTGAACGCCGTGGATCCGGTGACCGTGAGGGTGCCGGCCGCGCAGTCCATCGGGGGCGGGGAGTCGTCCCGGACGACGATGATCCCGGCGAGCGTGACGACGCAGGCGGTGAGCGCCACGGTGACGATCCTGGCAGCGGGGCCGAACAGCGGGGGCTTCTCGTCCGGGCGGGCGGCCTTGTTCCGCGCCACCGCGCCGTCCCTGATGCCTCCGGTGACCTTGATCGGGCCGCCCACGTGCGAACCGGTGAGCAGCACCAGGAGCTTGAAGTGCTCGTTGCGGTTGAGCGGCACGCGCGGCAGCCGGATGACCGAGCCCTGGTGCCGCAGCCCGGCGGCGGGGGTGAAGTGGTCCATCAGGTGATCGGCGTCCGGTGAATGGGTCACGGCGATCCCGCGGACCGTTCGCCCCGTGAACTCCGCCGTCAGCCCGTGGAGTTCACCGCGCCCCGTGTAGTCCTCGTCGGCGATCGACTGAGAGCCGTCGTTCTCGACGCGCAGCAGGACGAGCGTGGCGTCGGCCATGTCCGGGGTCTCGTCGAAGAGCCCCATCCGCACGTTGGCCCGTCCCTGGCTGACCTCACTGCCGATGGGGGTGTCCATCTGCACGCGGTAGCCGATGCGCTTGCGGCGGGGGACCCGGCGTTCGTACCAGAGCACTCCCGCCGAGGTCAGGACGCCCAGGACGGCGGTGAGGAGCGCGACGACGTTCTCCGGGCTGAACCACTCCATGCTCCTCGTGCTCCCCCGTGGGTGAGGTGGGCCGGACGGCGTCACCGTACGGGCGGGGAGGGGGAGGTGGGGGCGCCTCCGGATAGCTTCGGGAGAAGTTCGTCCTGCGTTCAACAAGGCTGCCTGGAGCCGGAGTTGGGAACTCGTCGCCGAGGGGCGAGTTCTGGTCTAGACCTTGACAGGTCCAGACCATCGACGCTTGAGTTGGTGCAACCCCCCATGGCGGCGCACGCTCGGCGCGGGCGCCGCGACGAAGGAGTGATCACGTGGCCAAACGTGTCATGAGCCTGATTGCCGCGCTGGGCGCGGTCATCGCGATGTTCGTCTTCCTCCCCGCCTCCTCCGCTTCGGCCGCCGCCTGCGCCCCCGCGTGGAACGCCTCCTCCGTCTACGTGGGCGGAGGTTCGGCCTCGTACAACGGGCACAACTGGTCCGCGAAGTGGTGGACGCAGAACGAGCGCCCCGGCACGGCCGACGTCTGGGCCGACCAGGGCAGTTGCGGGTCCGGCGGCACGGAGGAGCCGAACCCCACGGGCTTCGTCGTGAGCGAGTCCCAGTTCAACCAGATGTTCCCGAGCCGGAACTCCTTCTACACCTACAGCGGCCTCACCGCCGCGCTGAGCGCCTACCCCGGCTTCGCCAACACCGGCAGCGACACGGTCAAGAAGCAGGAGGCGGCGGCGTTCCTCGCCAACGTCAGCCATGAGACCGGCGGCCTCGTGCACATCGTCGAGCAGAACACGGCGAACTACCCGCACTACTGCGACACCAGCCAGTCGTACGGCTGCCCCGCCGGACAGGCCGCCTACTACGGCCGTGGCCCGATCCAGCTGAGCTGGAACTTCAACTACAAGGCCGCCGGTGACGCGCTGGGCATCGACCTGCTCGGCAACCCCTGGCAGGTGGAGCAGAACGCGTCCGTGGCCTGGAAGACCGGGCTCTGGTACTGGAACACCCAGTCCGGCCCCGGCACCATGACGCCGCACAACGCCATCGTCAACGGTGCCGGCTTCGGTGAGACCATCCGGTCCATCAACGGCAGCATCGAGTGCAACGGCGGCAACCCCGCCCAGGTGCAGAGCCGCATCGACAAGTACCAGGCGTTCGTCCAGATCCTGGGCACCACGCCCGGCTCGAACCTGAGCTGCTGAGCCCGGCCCCACCCCGGGGAGAGGGGGCGCGCCCGGCAGCGGCCGGACGCGCCCCCGTTTCGCGTCCCCGTTTCGCACCTCCGTTTCGCGCGTCCGGCAGCAGGCCGGCGCCTCCGCCGGCCCCGGCGCGTCCCCGATTCGTGCTTCGGCACGGGGGTTGGCAGGATCACCCACCATGGACACGGACAGCACCGGAAACCCGCCCGCGACCACCGCGGACCGCCTCGCCCGGATCGACGACGTCCTGACGCTGCCCTTCCCCGAGGGGGAGGAGAGCGAGGACAGCGGTGCGCGCAGCAGCGGACCCGGACACCACCTGCTGATCCTGCGGGCGAGCCAGGACTTCTGGGACGACCGTTCCCCCGAGGTCGTCGAGCCCGCGGAGCAGGAGATCGAGGTCGAGTTCAGCGCTCTGGCGACCGCGCTGAGCGAGCGGTGGGGCGAGCCGGAGACCGTCGACCTCTGGCCCTTCCTGGAGCGGGACGACGACGCGGGCGCCGCCCCGGAACCGATCGGGCAGCTCTGCAACCTGGCGGGCAGCATGCAGGTCTGGCGTGTGCCCGGGGGAACGCGGTGGCTGGGTCTCGCCGTCGGACAGGCCGACCCCGAATTCCCCATCTGGCTGCTGGCCGCGGTCGGGGAGTCGGCGACCCTTCCGGGGTGAGACCGGGCCCTGGACGGGGGTGGTCAGAGCAGTGACGGCTTCACCGACATCAGCAGGTGCTGGTGGGTGGGCGTGCCCGCACCCTCCCCGCCGGTGATCATCGCGCGCTGTCCCGGCCCCATCAGCATCATCCTCACCGTCGCGTCCTCGAAGGAGGACAAGGCGTCCGTCAGATAAGCCGGGTTGAAGGCCACCGTCATCTCCGCGGCGCCGTCGAAGGCAGCGGGAATCCGCTGCGAGGCCACGTCGTCCTCGAACCCCGCCTGCAGCAGTGCGGAGCCGTCCGGCCCGGGGGAGAAGGTCATCTGCAGCGGGCTCCCGCCGTCCGCGACCACGGAGACCCGCTTGACGGCCTCCACCAGACTCGCCCGGTCCAGCACCGCGACTGCGGGGTCCGCCAGTGCGAACAGCTTGTCGTGACGCGGCAGTCTGCCGTCCAGCAGCCGCACCGTCGTGCGCGTCCCGGCGTGCTCGAAGCCGGCCGAGCCCCCGTCCACGGAGACGTCGACCTGTCCGGACCTGCCGAGCGACCTGGCGATCTCGGTCAGCCGGCGGGCCGACACGACGACGTCGGCCGCCACGTCCGGCGACTTCGCCTCGAACGGCAGCGTGCGCACCGCGAAGCGGTACCGGTCCGTGGCCGCCAGCGTCATCGTGGAGCCGTCCAGGCCGAGACGGATACCGGTGAGTGTCGGCAGTGTGTCGTCCCGTCCCGCGGCCACCGCCACCTGGGCGACCGCCGCGCCGAACTCCCCGGCGTCCACCGCCCCGCACACGTCCGGCAGCGGCGGCAGCGCCGGGTAGTCGTCGAGGGGAAGGACCGAGAGGCCGAAGCGGGAGCCGTCTCCGGTGACCGTGAGACGTGAGCCCTCCACCACGCACTCCACGGGCCCCTCGGGCAGCACCTTGCAGATGTCGAGCAGCCGCCGCCCCATGACCAGCACCTTCCCCGGCCGGACGGTGTGTGCCTCCGTCTCCACGCGCGCGGAGGCCTCGAAGTCCAGCCCGGACACCCGGAGCCGGCCCGAGTCCGCGTCGAGGAGGAGCCCGCCGAGGACGGGAACGGGCGAGCGCGCGGGCAGCACCCGGGCGGCCCGCGAGACGGCATCGGTCAGTGCGCCACGTTCCATGCGGAATTCCACGGCAGGGTGCCTCTCGTCCGGCGTGCGTCACGGTCGGGACGAACGCTAGGCGGAGCCACTGACAATCGGGTGCGGACCGGCGACAGCGACCGCGGTCCGGGCCCGCACGGCCCTCACCCCGCGGCTGCCTCAGCCCGTCTTCGTGTACGTCAGGCTCTCGCCGGAGGAAGCGATCTCACGGCGAAGGCTGCCGTCGGGCAGCAGCGTCAGGATGGTGGGTTTCCCCGGGCTGCACGAGGTCAAGGGCTCGCCCTCGGTGATCCGTGAGGCCCCGACGCGGACGGACTCCTCCGAGGAGGACGCGCTCTCCAGGTCGGCCTGGAACACGCAGCGGTAGGAACCTCCGGTGTCGAGCGGGCCCTCGGCGGTGAGGGTCAGCACGCTCTCGCCCACCTCGCCCTGCCGGACGACGAGTTGCCGGGTGGACGTGCCCTCTCCGCCGACCTGCGCGGACCAGGTCCCCAGGAGTCCGGAAGGGACCGTGCCGTCGGCGTTCTTGCCGTCGTGCTCCGTGTCGTCCTTACCCGTGCCGCCCTCGGACGTTCCGCCGGTGGAGGATGCCGTCGAGCCCACGCTCTGCGTGAAGGCGTAGACGCCCCAGCCCGCCCCCGCGGCGACGAGCAGCGCCACGGCGACCAGCAGCAGGGTCGAGCCCGCTCCGCGGCGGCGCGCGGGTACGGGCGGGGCGAAGGTGGCCGCCTGGCCGTGCGGGGGCGTGGGGTTGTAGCCGTATCCGTAGGCGGGAGCCTGGGGCCGGGGGTACCCGTACGCGTGCTGCGGCGGAGGGACCGGGTGCGGCGCGGGCGGGCCGACCCGGGTGGGGGCCTGGTGCGCGGCTGCGGGCTGCTGGGCGGCGGGAGGCGTGGGCGCGGGCGGTGCCGTTCGCGGGGGCTGCTCCGGGCCGCCCTGCTCCGGACCGTGCTCCTCCGGGTCCTCGGAGTCCAGCAGTTCCACGGCGTGCCGGCCCAACTGGGCGATCAGCGCACCGGGCAGCCACGGCTCCGTCGTGTCCGCGTCGCCCAGCCGCTCCAGGACGGCTTCCGGCGAGGGGCGCGCGGCAGGGTCCTTCTCGAGGCAGTCCCGGATGACGTCGACCAGGTCGGCGGGCACTCCGTCGAGGTCCGGATCCTCCTGCGCGATCCGGTACATCAGGGCGTGGATGCTGCTGTCCGACGCACCGAACGGCTGCCGTCCGGTCGCCGCGTAGGCGAGCACGGAGCCCAGGCAGAACACGTCGCACGCGGTCGTCACGCGTTCGCCCCGCACCTGCTCGGGCGCCATGAAGCCCGGTGAGCCGATCATCGCGCCGGTGCGCGTGAGTCCTCCGTCCGCGACGGTGTCCAGAGCCCGGGCGATGCCGAAGTCGATGACCCGGGGGCCGTCGATCGTCACCAGGACGTTGGACGGTTTCAGGTCGCGGTGGATCAGCCCGGCACGGTGGATGTCCTGGATGGCCCCGGCGAGCCCGGTGCCCAGGATCCGGACCGAGCGTCCGGGGAGCGGACCGTACGCCCCGGACTCGGCCACCGGGGCGCCCGGGCGGCCCGAGACGATGCGGTGGAGCGAGGGGCCGGCGACGTAACCGGTGGCCACCCACGGCACCGCGGCGTCCACTCCGGCGTCGAGCACCGGTGCGGTCCAGGCACCGCCGACCTTCCGGGCGGCCTGCACCTCCGCCCGGAAACGGTCGCGGAAATGCTGCTGTTCGGCCAGCTCGGGGCGGACCAGCTTGATGGCGACGGTGCGGCCCCGGTCCGAGCGGGCCAGGAACACCTGGCCCATCCCGCCGGCGCCGAGCCGCCCCAACAACCGGTAGCTGCCGATGCGTTGCGGATCGCCGGAGCCCAGCTTCTCCATGGTGCGCTTCCTCCCCGTACCGGCTGTGTCGGGCCGTGGGTCGAGGATAGCGGCGGACCTGCGCCTCGGCCGCCCGCGGTCCCGTGGGGGCCGGCCGGTCCGGTCATCCCCGGGAGGATTCCGGTGGCTGTCCGGCCGGGGACGTCAGGGCGTCCATGGCGGCCGAGAGCCGTTCCAGCACCTGGACGGTACGCGCGAACTCCTCCTCGCCCAGTTCCCCGGCCAGCCGCTCCGCGAACTCGGTGTGGGCGGGGTCGATCCGGCCCACCGCCGCCCTGCCCTCCGGGGTCGGCCGGAGCAGTTTGGCCCGCCGGTGGGCAGGGTTCGTGACGTACTCGGCGAGGCCCTGGCCCACCAGCAGATCGGCGATCCGCTGCACGCTCTGCCGGGTGATCCCCATCGCACGGGCGATCCCGGCCACGGGGAGCGGCTCGCCCAGGACAGCGCCGAGGACCTGCCACCGCGCCGCGGTGAGGCCGACGGGAGAGGCCAGTTCCTCGGCGACGGACAGGAACCGGCCGTTGAGGCGGAACACCCCGATCGCGGTACGGCTGAACCGGTCCGGGTTGTCCGCGCTTCCGGCGCCCGTCGCACTCATCCTTCGAGCACCTCGTAGGCGCTGGCGTCCGAGTCGTGGAAGAGCCGGTACCAGGCGTCCAGCTTCTCCGCCTCGAACACCCCGAGGAGCCCGAAGATCTCGCGGGCGAAGGCGACCGGCTCGGTCGGCCCCGCCGTGACGAGCGCGCCACGGGACGCCCCACCGGCGTCGTCCCCGGAGTCCGTCACCGCGTCCGCCTCCACGTAGCGCGCACCTCCCGCGTACCCCGTGGCCGCGAGGTAGAAGGAGACGGCGCTCGTGTGGGCGCGGTCGTCGAGGAGCCCCTCCCGGGCCAGCCCCGCGGTCGCCCCGCAGATCGCCGCCACGGGTGTACCGGCCTCCAGGAAGGTCCGCGCCGCACGGGCGAACGGGGCCAGGGTGTCGCCGGTGTCCCACAGGGAAGCGCCCGTGAGGAGGAGCAACGCGCTGTCGCCGGGGTCCAGTTCGTCGAGCGTGAGGTCCGGCACGAGGCGCAGTCCCCCCATGGTGGTGACGGGCGCCGCGGTGAGGCCGACGGTCCGCACGGTGTAGCCGTGCCCGGTGAGCTGGGCCGTCGTGAAGCCCGGTTCCCAGTCGGCGAAGGTGTCGTAGACAGCCAGGTGGACGGTCGTGCGGGTCATGGTGACCTCCGGTGGCGAAGCACGGATCCCTATGACAGAAGGCTGCCATTGATGACAGCATGCTGTCAATTGTTCGGCCTGTTCCCGGGAGGGAACCCGACACCCTGCCGAGCCGGGCGGCCCGCGCCGTACACAGTGGTCATGGAGATCGGCCGTGACGGCCGCATACGCTCGCCGCATGAGCCCCGATGCCCCTCGCGCCCCGTACACCGACCCCGCAGCGGGCGCGGCCGTGAAGGCCGCCGACCGCGCGCACGTGTTCCACTCCTGGTCCGCCCAGGGCCTGATCGACCCGCTCGCCGTCGCCGGCGCCGAGGGGGCGTACTTCTGGGATTACGACGGCAACCGCTACCTGGACCTCACCAGCGGTCTCGTCTTCACCAACATCGGATACCAGCATCCCGTCGTGGTCGCCGCGATCCAGGAACAGGCCGGAAAACTGGCCACGTTCGCACCGGCCTTCGCCATCGAGGCGCGCTCCGAGGCGGCCCGTCTCATCGCCGAGCGCACCCCGGGTGACCTGGACAAGATCTTCTTCACCAACGGCGGTGCGGAAGCCGTCGAGAACGCCGTCCGGATGGCCCGTCTGCACACCGGACGCCACAAGGTGCTCTCCGCCTACCGCTCGTACCACGGAGCGACCGCCACCGCGATCAACCTCACCGGTGACCCGCGCCGCTGGGCGTCCGACACCGGGTCCGCGGGAGTCGTCCGCTTCTGGGCGCCGTTCCTCTACCGCTCGCCGTTCTACGCGCGGACCGAGGCGGAGGAGTGCGCCCGCGCGCTCCAGCACCTCGAGGACACGCTGGCCTTCGAGGGTCCCGCCACCGTCGCCGCCGTCGTCCTGGAGACGATCCCCGGCACCGCGGGCATCATGACCCCGCCGCCCGGCTACCTCGCGGGAGTCCGTGAGATCTGCGACCGGCACGGGATCGTCTTCGTCCTGGACGAGGTGATGGCCGGCTTCGGGCGCACCGGGAAGTGGTTCGCCGCCGACCACCACGACGTCGTGCCGGACCTCATGACGTTCGCGAAGGGCGTCAACTCCGGCTACGTACCGCTCGGCGGTGTCGCGATCAACGCCGAGATCGCCGCCACCTTCGACACCCGCCCCTACCCCGGCGGACTCACGTACTCCGGCCACCCGCTGGCCTGTGCCGCGGCCGTCGCCACGATCGAGGTGATGGAGGACGAGAAGATCGTCGAGGGTGCCGCGCACCTCGGTGAGCACGTCCTCGGCCCCGGCCTGCGCGAGCTCGCCGAGCGCCACCCGTCCGTCGGCGAGGTGCGGGGGCTCGGCGCGTTCTGGGCGCTGGAGCTGGTCCGTGACAGGGAGACCAGGGAGCCCCTGGTCCCGTACAACGCGACGGGTGAGGCCAACGCCCCGATGGCGGCCTTCGGCGCGGCCTGCAAGAAGAACGGCCTCTGGCCGTTCATCAACATGAACCGCACCCACGTCGTCCCCGCCTGCAACATCACCGAGGCCGAGGCCAAGGAGGGCCTCGCGGCCCTGGACACGGCCCTCTCGGTCGCCGACGAGTACACGGTGTAGACGCCCTCGGACGCGACGCCCTCCCCCGTGCCCGGAACCGGGCACCTGACCTGGCTTATGGTGACCCAAGCCGAGAACGGGAGGGGGCGTCATGGGTGCGGGCGGAGGCGTGACCCGCAGTACGCTGCGGCAGCAGATCGCCGACGCATTGCGTGACGAGGTCCTCGCGGGGCGTATGCAGCCACGGGTGGAGTTCACCGTCAAGCAGATCGCCGAGCAGTACGGGGTGTCGGCGACCCCCGTACGCGAGGCGCTGTTCGACCTGAGCGCCCAGGGCTTGCTCGAATCCGACCAGCACCGAGGCTTCCGGGTCCGCGAATTCACCGTCGCCGACTACCGGTCGATGGTCGAGGCCCGCGCCCTGGTCATAGACGGGGTGTTCCGCGGGATCTTCGACGGGACCGGATCCGCGCCCACCGTGCCGGCCGCCCACCTCCCCGCCCTCGTCTCCGTACGCCGCCGGGCCGAGGAGGCCACCCGGGCCGCGCTCAGCGGCGACCTCGACATCCTCATCGGCTACGACCTGAGGTTCTGGCGGGAGCTCGGCGCGGTCATCGGCAACCCCTACATCAACGACTTCCTGCAACGGCTCCGGATGCAGGCGTGGATCTTCGCCGTCCCGTACCTCCGGGGCGACGCCGACGTGTGCGACTGGCTGTGGAACGGCCACCGGGAGCTGGTGGAGGCGATCACGGCCGCGGACGGCCCCGCCGTACGCGCGGTGCTGGACGCCTACTACGCGCACGGAATGGACTGGGCGGACAGGCTGGCCGCCGGCAACCCCCCGCACCCGGGCCACAGCTGAGCGCCGGGAGGCCCGGGGCACCCCGCACCCTGTGCGCGGGGTCCCGGCCGCATTACGCTGTCCCGACCATCGCACGAACCCGTTGGAGAGCGAGACTTCGTGGCCTGTGACCTGTGGCTGGTCCCCCTCGTCGATGTGCTGTGCCACAGCCCCGACAACCCGTTCGCCGAAGAGATCGCCGTCTACGACAAGGCGTTGACCGAGGCGGGGCTGCCGCCCGTGCCCGTCTACGCCTACATGCCAGGACTCACCGGGGACGTCGCCCCGGTCGCGGGCTTCGACTACGACGCCCTGCACTTCCTGCGCCGCGCCTACCTGCTCCAGCTGAGCGGCCTCGCGGTCACACCCGTCGACGAACTCGGCGGGGACTACGAGCAGTTGCTGGAGATGTTCGAGCAGAGCGCGCAGGAGTCGCACCTGGTGTGGCACTACGACCACGCCGGGGCGTACGTCCCGGTGGACTTCCCCCGTCCGCTCTCCGACGACCAGCTCCTGGAGGGCGGTGGCCCGCTGGGTTCCTCCCACGGTCTGCTGCGCGAGCTGGAGTTCGTCGCCCCGTCCATCGGGATCGACCCGGCCAACCCGCCGGCCGCTCCCGTGCCGCCGGCCGGCCCGACCACGCTGGAGGAACCGGCCGCCCCGGTTCCGTACGACAACAGCCCCTTCGCCCGGGAGCGGCACGTCTGGCTGGGCCTGCACGCGGCTGCCACCCGCAGCCTCGCGCAGGGCTCGATGATCATCTTCAGCTGAGGCCTGGTCCACCGCCCCGCTCCGCCCGGGCCGCCCCGCTCCGGTTCTCCGGCGGGGCGGCTCCGAACTTCGGAGGCCTTGGCCTCAGCGGGGCGGCTCCGGCCTCAGCGGGGCGGCTCCGGTGGACGCTGGCGCGGCATGTTCGGACGCGCCACGGCGGGCATGGTGAACCGGCCGGGCGCGGACCCGGGCTCCGGACGGCCGCCCGGCCCGCCCGTCACCAGCGACTGCATCCCCATGGGCGCGGGCCCGGCCCGGAACTCCACCATCCAGTCCGCCGTCTCCATCCGGACGAGCTCGGTGATGTCCTCCGAGAACCGGCGCAGCACCCCCAGGCACCGCTCCGCGGCCTCGCTGGCGGTGCCCTCCGTGGGCCCGAGCACCTCGCGGACGCATTCCGAGGACCAGTCGAACTGGAGCACCTGGAGGCGCCGCTGCACGGCCTGTGCCGTCGCGAGGTTCCTTATCCAGCCGGAGGTCAGTCCGAAGTACCGGTCGCACGCCATGCAGGCAGCGCCCAGCAGGAGCGACAGATAGCCCCAGCCCGCCGATCCGTGCAGCTCCCCGGTGAGGTCGAGCAGGGGGAGCGCCGCACCGGCGACCACTCCCGCCGCGGTACCGACCCGCAGCAGTCTGGCCGTACGCCGCTTACGGATGCGGTCGCGCAGGTACCAGTCGGCGGTCTCGATCGCGCCGGCCTCGACCCAGCGGTACAGCTCGTCGAGCCGTTCGGCCGGTTCGCCCCAGTCGCCGAGAGGGAAGGCGCGACCGGTCAGATCCCGGGGGCTCGAAACGTAGCGCGAACCGGAAGGCTCGGTTCCGGTGCCTGCACCGGATCCCGCGCCTGACTCCTTGCGGGGCGGCCCCTCGGGCTGCATCTCCGGCTGACTCACCGGGGCACTCCTCTGCACTCTGCGCTCGGCGCGTGTCGACACGGATCGGCACGGTCTCGGTCATGGAGGGGGCGGATCCGGCATATGACCGGGCCCCCACTGTGTAACTCTGCGTTACCCTCAGCATGCGTACGGGTACGGAAACGCATCCTCTTCCTACCGCCGAATGGTGGGCCGCGGGGTCGAAATCGCTGGATTCCCGGGTGTGCACGGCCTCTGGTCAGGTATAGGAACACGGCAGGGGCTATTCAGAACTCACCCGAAAGAGTTGGTCGCCTGCGGGTGGGGCACGGCGTCCGGCGAACACGTAGGCTCGGCATACCGAAACAATCCGTCGTCGAAATGCCAGGAGTGACCGTGATTCCCGGTGGTGGCCAGCCCAACATGCAGCAGCTGCTCCAGCAGGCCCAGAAGATGCAGCAGGACCTTGCCGTGGCCCAGGAGGAGCTGGCCAGGACCGAGGTCGAAGGACAGGCGGGCGGCGGTCTCGTGAAGGCCACCGTGACCGGCTCCGGCGAGCTCCGCGCCCTGGTGATCGACCCGAGCGCGGTGGACCCGGAGGACACGGAGACACTGGCCGACCTCGTGGTCGCCGCGGTCCAGGCGGCGAACGAGAACGCGCAGCAGCTCCAGCAGCAGAAGCTGGGCCCGCTGGCCCAGGGCCTCGGCGGCGGGGGCATGCCGGGTCTCCCGTTCTGACCCCTGTAGCTACCCGGGCGTACCGGCTACGGTACGAGCAGGAAAAAGGAAAGGCGTTCCGTTGTACGAAGGCGTTGTTCAGGAGCTGATCGACGAGCTGGGCAGGCTGCCGGGCGTCGGTCCCAAGAGCGCGCAGCGGATCGCCTTCCACGTCCTGCAGGCCGAGCCCACCGATGTGCGCCGTCTGGCCCACGCCCTGCTCGAGGTCAAGGACAAGGTCCGGTTCTGCGAGATCTGCGGCAATGTCGCGCAGCAGGAGCAGTGCGGGATCTGCCGTGACGCGCGCCGCGACCGCTCGGTCATCTGTGTGGTCGAGGAGCCCAAGGACGTCGTCGCGATCGAGCGGACCCGCGAATTCCGCGGCCGCTACCACGTGCTGGGCGGCGCCATCAGCCCCATCGAGGGCGTCGGACCCGACGATCTGCGCATCCGGGAGCTGCTGGCCCGGCTCGCGGACGGCTCCATCACGGAGCTCATCCTGGCGACGGACCCCAACCTGGAGGGCGAGGCCACCGCGACGTACCTCGCCCGGATGGTCAAGCCGATGGGCCTGCGGGTCACGCGGCTGGCCAGCGGGCTGCCCGTCGGCGGCGACCTGGAGTACGCCGACGAGGTCACCCTCGGCCGCGCCTTCGAGGGAAGGCGGCTGCTCGATGTGTGACCCGTCATCTCACCGCGGCTTTACACGTGGTGGCGTTATGTTCTACCCACCGTTCGCGACCGTGCCCACGGGAGGTCCCCTCGATGTCTGACGCCACGCTGAACTCCGTCACGCAGGACCCGGACGACTTCGCCGTCCAGATCGCGGACCAGATCAAGACGTTCATCGTCGCGGTGACCGAGGTGTCGAAGGCCGAGGAGCCCGAGGAGGCAGTCCCGGTCCTGCTCCTCCAGGTCTCGCAGCTCCTGCTGGCCGGCGGAAGGCTCGGCGCCTACGAGGACATCCTCCCGGACGAGCGCTACGAGCCTGACCTGGGCGCCGAACCGGACGCCGACGGGCTGCGTGAGCGCTTCGCGGAGCTCCTGGAGCCCATCGACGTCTACTCCGAGGTCTTCGACCCGTACGAGCCGCGCAAGGCCCCCGTGCCCCACCGCATCTCCGACGACCTGGCCGATCTGGTCACGGACCTAGGACACGGCCTCGCGCACTACGAGGCGGACCGCACGGCGGAGGCCATGTGGTGGTGGCAGTTCTCGTACTTCTCCAACTGGGGCTCCACCGCCTCGGCGGCCCTGCGCGCACTCCAGTCGCTGATCGCCCACATCCGGCTGAACCAGCCGCTCCAGGAGCTCGACGGCCTGGACACGGACCAGGACCCGGGTGACGGTGATCTGGCCGAGGAGGCTGGGCGTGTGATGGCCGAGGAGATCGCCGGGCCCCTGGGACTGCGCCCGGTCCTGTAACGGCCCGGGGCCCGTGCGCCCGGATCCGGGGCAGCCACCGCGCCCCCTTCCGGGGCCCTCGGTCCCACGAACGGTCGTGTGCCTCCCGGCTTCCGCGCCCCGCGTTCTCCCGGTGTCCCCGAGGGTGCGCGGCGCCTCCGCACCCCCGTGTCCGCCGCGTCGTCCGTGTCCGCTGTGCGGCCTGCGACCGTTGTGTCCTGGGCCACAAAGAGGCTTGCGGTCCGACAGAAGAGGGCAGCAGCCCGGTACGAGCAGTTCGGGACGGCGCTCGTGCCGGGTGGTGGGCGGGACATCTCATCATCCGGTACCGACGGGTCGATTCCGGACTGCTCGTTAAACTGAGCCGACCGCACCATTATTGAGCGAGGAGCGCACGTGGGCCTTGTCGTGCAGAAGTACGGAGGCTCCTCCGTAGCCGATGCCGAAGGCATCAAGCGTGTTGCCAAGCGAGTCGTCGACGCCAAGAAGAACGGCAACCAGGTGGTTGTCGTGGTGTCCGCGATGGGCGACACGACGGACGAGTTGATCGATCTCGCCGAGCAGGTATCCCCGATGCCTGCCGGGCGTGAGTTCGACATGCTGCTGACCGCCGGAGAGCGGATCTCCATGGCCCTTCTGGCGATGGCGATCAAAAACCTGGGCCACGAGGCACAGTCGTTCACGGGCAGCCAGGCCGGTGTCATCACCGACTCGGTCCACAACAAGGCGCGCATCATCGATGTCACGCCCGGGCGCATCCGGACCTCGATCGACGAGGGCAACATCGCCATCGTCGCCGGGTTCCAGGGTGTGAGCCAGGAGGGCAAGAACATCACGACCCTCGGTCGCGGTGGCTCCGACACGACCGCTGTCGCGCTGGCCGCCGCGCTGGACGCGGAGGTCTGTGAGATCTACACCGATGTGGACGGTGTCTTCACCGCCGACCCCCGGGTCGTGAAGAAGGCCCGGAAGATCGACTGGATCTCCTTCGAGGACATGCTGGAGCTGGCGGCGTCCGGCTCCAAGGTGCTGCTGCACCGCTGCGTCGAGTACGCACGCCGTTACAACATCCCGATCCACGTCCGTTCGTCCTTCTCCGGACTGCGCGGCACCTGGGTCAGCAACGAGCCGCAAGGGGACCAGCAGGTGGAGCACGCCATCATCTCCGGAGTCGCCCACGACGTCTCCGAAGCCAAGGTCACGGTCGTCGGCGTTCCCGACAAGCCGGGCGAGGCCGCCGCGATCTTCCGCGCCATCGCGGACGCGGAGATCAACATGGACATGGTGGTGCAGAACGTCTCCGCCGCGTCGACCGGCCTGACGGACATCACGTTCACGCTGCCCAAGGCCGAGGGCCGCAAGGCCATCGACGCCCTGGAGCGCAACCGCGCCGGCATAGGGTTCGAGTCCCTGCGTTACGACGACCAGATCGCCAAGATCTCCCTCGTCGGCGCGGGCATGAAGACCAACCCGGGGGTCACCGCGGGCTTCTTCGAGGCGCTGTCGAACGTCGGTGTGAACATCGAGCTGATCTCGACGTCCGAGATCCGCATCTCGGTGGTCACCCGTGCCGACGACGTCAACGAGGCCGTGCGCGCCGTGCACACCGCCTTCGGCCTCGACAGCGACTCGGACGAGGCCGTCGTCTACGGGGGCAGCGGCCGATGACAGGGCGCCGCCCTTCGCTCGCGGTCGTCGGTGCGACCGGGGCGATCGGTGGCGTCATGCTCCAGATCCTTTCGCAGCACGCGGATGTCTGGGGCGAGGTCAGACTGATCGCCTCCTCGCGCGCGGCCGGCACCAAGCTGGTCGTGCGCGGCGAGGAGGCCGAGGTCCTCGCGCTCTCCGAGGACGTGTTCGACGGGGTGGACGTTGCCCTGTTCCTGACGCCGGACGAGGTGTCCGCACAGTGGGGTCCGGTCGCCGCCGCCCGGGGCGCGGTGGTCGTGGACGACTCGGCGGCCTTCCGGCTCGACGACGACGTCCCCCTCGTCGTCCCCGAGATCAACCCCCATGCCGTGCGGCGCAGGCCGCGCGGCATCGTCGCGTCCCCGAACTGTACGACGCTGTCGCTGATCGTCGCGGTCGGTGCCCTGCACGCCGAGTTCGGCCTGCGGGAGCTGATCGTCTCGTCCTACCAGGCGGTGAGCGGCGAGGGGAACGACGGTGTCGCCGTGCTCCGCGAGCAGCTCGCCCTGGTGGCGGGTACGGAGCTGGGCACACGTCCCGGGGACGTCCGCCGGGCACTGGGTGACGGTGACAAGAGCCCCTTCGCCGCTCCCGTGGCGCTGAACGTGGTGCCGTGGGCCGGGACCGACGCCGGCGACGGCTGGTCGTCCGAGGAGCTGGCGATCCGGGCGGAGTGCCGGAAGGTCCTCGGTCTGCCGGACCTGAAGGTGACGGCGACCTGCGTGTACGTGCCCGTGGTCGCGGCGCACTCCATGTCCGTGCACGCCCGCTTCGAGAACGAGGTGGACGTGGCCCGGGCGCACGAGGTCCTGGCGACCGCGCCCGGGGTGGTGCTCTTCGACAGTCCGGCCGCCGGCGACTTCCCCACCCCTGCCGACGTCGTGGGCACCGATCCCACCTGGGTGGGCCGGGTGCGGCAGTCGATGGACGATCCACATGCCGTCGAAATGTTCATCTGCGGCGATAATCTCCGAAAAGGCACAGCTCTCAATGTGGCCCAGATCGCCGAATCGGTGGCCGGGGAATTTCCTCGTACCTGATCGAATCTGTTTTGTAGGATCTGTGTGCGCCCTGTGGGTAACTTGCCAGTCGGAACCCCTTGAGCTGGGGCGTTGCCATATCCGACGATGATCTCCTGGCCCTCCGCAACCGCTGAGCGGATGCGACGCGTCTATGTCGTCACTTCTTGCATGGCTGGATGTGTTTTCGGGGCGTTCGGGGAAGAGCAGGTACGAATGAGGGCATGTCGCACAGCATCGAACGCGGTGCCGTACGCGTACAACCCTGACGGGGGGACGAGTGTCCAACTGGCGTGGCAGAGGTTCTCGACATCACAGTGGTGGGCCCGTTGCGAGGCGCTTCGGTGCGTCCGCTCCGGCGGCCCCGCGCGGCCGGCGGTATGCCGGTGATCGCGCCCATGCCCGCTGCTCGGCCCACCCGGCTGCCTTCGCAGCGCGAGGGCGCTGAGGAGGCGGTGGCGGCAGGAACGACGGTCGACCATCTCACCGAGACGTATCGCGCCCACTACCGCTCGCTGCTGGGCCTCGCGGCGCTCCTGCTGGATGACACGGCGTCCTGCGAGGACGTGGTGCAGGAGGCGTTCATCCGGGTGCACTCGGCGCGGAACCGGGTGCGCGATCCGGAGAAGACGCTGGCCTACCTCCGCCAGACCGTGGTCAACCTGTCCCGGTCCGCGCTGCGTCGGCGCATCCTCGGACTGAAGCTCCTCTCCAAGCCGATGCCCGACATGGCGAGCGCGGAGGAGGGCGCGTACGACCAGTTGGAACGGGACGCGCTGATCAAGGCGATGAAAGGGCTGCAGCGCCGTCAGCGTGAGGTGCTGGTGCTGCGCTACTTCTCGGACATGACGGAGGCCCAGGTCGCGGAGACGCTGGGGATATCGCTCGGTTCGGTGAAGGCGTACGGCTCCCGGGGTATCGCCGCTCTGCGCGTCGTGATGGAGGCGCAGGCATGAGCGGTCCCGAGCACAGGCACGACGAAGACCGGACTGGAAACGGAATTGTGAACCACGGGCCGGAGAACACCCCGAACACCGATCCGGAGCAGGACGGTGAAGGGACGCAGGACGCGCTCGACGGCGCGGAAGCCGCCTCAGGGCCCACCGCTCCAGAGGCGGGTTCGGGCGCTCGTGGGCCGGGTGCCGACCGGCCGGACGGGGGCGACCCGGGCAGGCCGGATCCGGGCAGCCCTGAGCGGGGCGCCCAGGGGCCGGACGGTCGTGATTCGGGTGCTCGTGACTCGGGCGCTCGTGACTCGGACACTGGTGCCTCGGACGTTCGTGATGCGCATCTTCGTGACTCGGCGGACGGTGACGCCGCGGTGTTCGGTGGCGGCACGCTGACCGAGCTTTTCGGCGGTGGCAGCGGGGCGGGCAAGGGCTTCGGTGCGCCCGGTGGTCCAAGTAGCCCGGGTGGTCCTGAGGAACCAGGCGACGGGGACATGGACGAGGTCACGCTGCGCCGCCTGCTGCACGGTGCCGTGCGGGATCTCGAACCCTCGGACGGCACCCTCGACCATCTGCAGCGCGCGGTGCCCGCACGTCGTACCAGGCGGCGTCAAGGAGTGGTGGGGGCGGCGGCCGCGGCACTGCTGATCGGGACCGCGGTCCCCGCCTTCGTCCATGTGGCGAACTCGAACGGGTCCGTTGCCGCCAACCCCGCCATCGCCGGCCACGGCGAGCAGGCTCAGGGAGGCAGCGGCGAGGACGTGGGCGGCGAGGAGGACGGCGGAAAGTCGGCCGGCCCCGCGAACAGCCAGAGCGAGGGTTCGGAGGGTGAGGCAGGCAACTCGGCGTCCCCCTCGCGGGGGTCCGACCCCGATGCCGGTACCGGCGGGACCACGGGCAGGGACGACCCCCCGGGCTCCGACACGGCCGTCAGCAAGGCATGCTCTCCCGACCAGCTGGGCATCGCCTCCGCCCAGGCAGGTGCGGCCGGTTCGGACGGCACGGTCTACGGGACGTTCAGGATCGCGAACGTGTCCGGCAACGCCTGCTCGGTGACCAGCAACGGCACGGTCAGCTTCCAGGCGGCGGGCGCTGCCGACCCGCAGAAGATCACGGTTGTGCAGCACACCGCGGGCGACCCCGCGGGCGGACTGCCCGACCCGTCGGCGGAGCCGGGAACCGTGTTCCTCAAGCCGACGATGACGTACGAGGTCCGCTTCGCGTGGGTGCCGTCCGCCACCTGCCCGACCACCGGCGGCTCGCCGAGCCCGACGCCCACGGACGGCGTCGGGAGTGGAAGCGGAGGCGGCAGCGAGGGCACCGGGAGCGAGGCGGGCACGACGGACGTGGCTGCGCAGTTCGGCAGCGGCGACGAGGGCCCGGCCGACGGCAGCATCGCGGTCACCCACACCCCCGAGGTGGGCGCGCCGACGGCGGAGACCACGATCGCCAACGCATGCGCGGGCACGATCTACCGCACAGGCGTACTGAACGCCTCGTAGCCCGGTCGCCCCGTAACGCTCGCAGTCCCGCACCCGGATTCGGACGTGGCCGCGGCCACGGCGACGGATGACGTGCGGGCTCACGGACGGGTCCGTGCCCACGGTTCGCGGATCGCTCAGCACGGACCGCGGATCGCTCAGCACGGATCGCGGACGGGCCCGTGCCCATGGACCAGAGGTCGCGGACGGGGCCCGGCTCACGGACCGCGGACGGGGAGCTGATACGGATACGGGAAGGGGCCCGCCAGGAACTTCGGGTTCCGGCGGGCCCCTGCCCGTATCCGCTCCGCCGATGCCGACCGGGCGTCCGCCCGGACGTGGCGCGAGGCTCAAGTCAGTCGGCGTCGGCCGCCAGCCCCAGCTGTATGTCGCGTGCCGCCTCCGCCTCACGGCGCACGAGGCGGAACCACATGAAGAGCACGAAGCCGCCGAAGACGAACCACTCGCCGGTGTAACCGAGGTTCTGGAAGGCCTTCAGGTCGAGCCCGCTGCCCTGCGCGGCTGCCGCGGGCACCGGCTTCATGCCGCCGCTCGCCCCGCCGGCGTCCGGCTCGGACAGAGTCACCCAGGCGTCGTAGACGTCGTACGGCACGAGGTTCACGAGGGATGCCGCACTGATCATGCCCAGCTGGCCCTCGGGGAGTCCGCCACTGACATCGACACCGGTGGTGCCGCTGTTCTCCGAGGCCTGCAGATCGCCGGTCACGGTGATCTCGCCGGCCGGCGCGGCGGGCACCTGGGTGCTGCCCGGGCTGCCGGCCAGCCAGCCCCGCACCACGGGCAGCGCCTTGCCGCTGTCCGTACGCAGCAGATCCAGCACGTAGAAGCCGTCACGGTCGTCGAGCTTGCGGCCGGGAACCAGGAACTGGTCGGAGTACGTACCCGTCGCCACGGCGGGGCGGCCGGAGGTCTCCGTACTCACGGGGAGCAGGTCACCGAGCGGCTTCGGGGAGCGGGTGCCGGGGTCGGGGCGCTTCTCGGCCTTCTCGTGCGACTGCACGCGGTCCTCGAAACGGCCGAGCTGCCAGGTGCCCATGAACACGCAGAACGGGATGGCCAGCACGACGAAGAGGTTGATCCCCCACCATCGCGGGGTCAGCAGGAACCGGTACACCCCTCCACGGTACGGTTCCCCGCTCCGGGCCCCCGGAGCGGGGTGCACCATTTATCCGGCCCTTACGCCGTCGTCCTCGCCTACTTGGTGTCCTTCCCCCGGCCCTCGGCCGGCGCCTGCCCGAGGTGGCGCAGCGCGAAGTCCAGCTCCAGCCGCACCTGCTTGATCCGCTCCTCCACGACGAGCGAGCCGTGTCCCGCGTCGTAGCGGTACACCTCGTGGACGGCGTCCCGGGCGGCGAGGCGGTTCACGTAGTTCTCCACCTGACGGATGGGGCAGCGCGGGTCGTTGACGCCGGCTGAGATGTAGACCGGGGCCCGCACCGCGTCCACGTAGGTCAGTGGGGACGAGGCCTCGAAGCGCTCGGGCACCTCCTCCGGGGTACCGCCCAGCAATGTGCGGTCCATCGCCTTCAGCGCTTCCATCTCGTCGTGATAGGCGGTGACGTAGTCGGCGACCGGCACGGCTGCCAGCCCGAGGGCCCAGGCATCCGGCTGCGTACCGAGTCCGAGCAGTGTCAGGTACCCACCCCACGAGCCACCGGCCAGCACGAGCCGCTCCGCGTCAGACAGTCCGGACTTCACCGCCCACTCGCGCACGGCCGCGATGTCCTCCAGCTCGATCAGACCGACCCGGTGCTTGAGCGCGTCGGTCCAGGCGCGGCCGTATCCCGTCGAGCCGCGGTAGTTGACCCGCACGACGGCGAAGCCGTGGTCCACCCAGGCGGCGGGACCCGAAGCGAACGCGTCGCTGTCGTGCCAGGTGGGCCCACCGTGTATCTCGAAGACCGTGGGGAACGGTCCGTCGCCGGCCGGGGACTGCACCAGGGCGTGGATGCGGCCTCCGGGGCCGTCCACCCAGGCGTCCCGGACCGGCACCGATGCCGGAGCCTTGGCGCCCGGCGGGTCGAGCACGACGGAGCCGGTCGTGGAGCGCACGGCGGGCGGCTGCGCGGCCGACGACCACAGGTACTCCACCGTGCCGTCGGGACGGGCCGTGGCGCCCGACACCGTGCCGGACGGGGTCTCGACCCGGACCAGCCCCGCGGCGCCCGGCTCGTAGCGCCAGAGCTCGCTGCGGGCCTCGAAACCGTGCTCGATCAGAAGCGCGGATCCGTCCGGATACCACTCCGCTCCCGCGTCACCGGGCAGGTCGACCGGCAGGTCCGTCTGCGTCCCCGCCACCGGATCCCAGATCATCGGCTCCCACCGGCCGCGCCGCTGGTGCCCGACCAGCAGCCGGGTGTCGCCCGCCACCGGGGCGAAGCCCAGCACCGACAGGCCGAGCTCCTTCGTGCCGCCCTCGGTGTCGTCGAGCTCGGCGACCGTGGAGCCGTCGGGGCGGACCACACGCAGCGCGGAGTGCATCGCGTCGCCGTGCTCGGTGTGTTCCAGGACGATCAGCGTCCCGTCGTGGGAGAGGTCGCCGACCCCGGCCGACTCACGGTGCCGGTAGATCTCGACCGGTTCCGCCCCCGGGGGCACCAGGTGAACGGTCGTGCCGTCCTCGTCGGTCGAGCGGCCCACCACGGCCGTGCCGTCACGGCCGATCGCGAGGCCGGCCGGATAGGACGGCTCCAGGCCGGGCGTGGCCGGCTCGTCCGGGCCCCCCTCGAAGGGCTGCCGCTTCCACACGCCGAACTCGTCGCCGTCGGTGTCGGCGAACCACCAGACGGTCCGGCCGTCCGGCGTCAGGACCCCGTCGGTCGTGCCGTTGGGCCGGTCGGTGACCTGCCGCTGCTTCCCGGTCGCCCTGTCCCAGGCGTACAGCTCGTACGTACCGGTGGCGTTGGAGACGAAGAGCGCGCGGTCGGGAGCGTCCTCGGCCCAGTCGGGCAGGGACACCCGCGCGGCGCGGAAGCGCTGCTCCCACTGCGGCGGCTCCTGCTCCCGCTCCGGTACGGACGCGTCGTTCTGTGTGTCGCTCATGCCCCCATCCAACCCGATGTGGCCACAACGCCGTGCGGTCTGTGGATAACTGTTCGCACGCACCCCCAGCCTGTGGGTAACTTTCCCGCATGTACGCACGGACGCCCGACGACTGGCACGAGATCAACCGCGCGCGCTGGGACGAGCGCGTGCCCATCCACGCGGCCGCCGACTTCTACGGTCTGGACGCCTTCCTGGCGGGCCGGGACGCCCTGCGTGACTTCGAACTGGCGGAGGTCGGTGACGTGACCGGCCGGACACTCCTGCACCTCCAGTGCCACATCGGCCTGGACACCCTGTCCTGGGCCCGCCACGGAGCGGCCCGTGTCGTGGGCCTCGACTTCTCCGAGCCGGCCGTCGGGACCGCCCGTGGCCTGGCCCGCTCGCTCGAGCTGCCACCGGAGCGCGCCGCCTTCGTCGCAGCCGACGTGTACGACGCGGCCCAGGCGGTTCCGGACTCCGCGTACGACATCGTCTACACCGGGCTCGGAGCGCTGAACTGGCTCCCCGACATCACGCGTTGGGCGGAGGTCGCCGCTTCGGTGGTGGCACCCGGAGGATTCCTCTACCTCGCCGAGTTCCATCCGCTCACCGACTGCCTGGACGACGAGACCGGCTCGAAGGTCACGTACGACTACTTCAGCCGGGAGGCCTGGGTGGACGATTCGCCCGGCACCTATGCCGACCGCGACGCCGTGACCGTCCACAACCGCAGTGTCGAGTGGCAGCACCCGGTGGGCGAGGTGGTCTCGGCGCTGGCAGCGGCGGGGCTCCGGATCGAGTTCCTGCACGAGCACGACGCTTCGCTCTTCCCGCGGTACCAGGTGCTGGAGCGGGGAGAGGACGGGTACCACCGGTTCCCGCCGGACCGTCCGCGCATCCCGATGATGTACTCGGTCAAGGCATCGCGGCCGGTCAGGGGCTGACCGGTGCCCGGTGCCACCGCCGATGTCAGTGGCGGGCGCCACACTCGGTGGCATGACTGTGATGAGCGGCGGCAAGGGCGTGGCGTGGGTGGCGGCTCAGGTGCGGGCCGCCGTGGAGGCGTACTGGGCCGCGGCCGGTGCCCGGGACTGGAGCGCCTTCGCCGCAACCCTCGCCGACGACATGGTGTACGACTTGCCGCAGAGCCGTGAGCGCATCCTCGGCAAGGAGCGCTACGTCCGGTTCAACCGTGAGTACCCGGGGGGCCGGCAGGTGCGGATCGAGCGGATCGTGGCCGACGGGGAAGGGCGTCAGGCCGCCGCCAGGACGCTGGTCACCCTCGGCCCGGAGGAGATGCACGCCATCCACTTCTTCACGTTCGACGAGGACGGCAGGATCGCCGGAGTCACGGACTTCTGGCCCGAAGCCTACGAACCTCCAGCAGGCCGTGAGCACCTGGTCGAGCGGTACTGAGCCCGGAGACGTGCGGGGGAGGGCGGCCCGCCCGTCGTGCGGCGGCACCACCGGCCCGACCGGTGGTGCCGCCGTGTGCGCCGGGCGAGCCGGCTCCACGCGCGTTACGCCGCAGAGCGGAAGGCCGGCAGATAGCCGTTCGACTGTCCGATCGCCTTGGGGTGGTAGGAGTTGGTGACCGGGATGGACACGCTGTGGATCCACGCGTCACCCGAGCAGAGCTCGTGCCCGGTGAACTCGTCCACGACGCTGGAGAACGTGAACCCCGAGTCGGCCGCCCGCTTGGCCAGCACCCCGTTGAGCACGTCCGAGGCGTTGTTGATCGCTCCGCGTTCGGTCTCGGTGAGGCCGGCGATGCAGGTACCCGACAGCTTGTAGAAGCGGGGGTAGCCGAGCACCACCACATGGGCCTGCGGAGCCCGCGAACGGATGCCCGCGTAGAGGGAGTCGAGCTTGGCCGGCAGCGTGTTCTGGACCGCGGAGACCGCCGTGTTCACCCGGCTCACACAGGTCGCCTCGCTCTGCAGGACGCATGTCTGCATGACGTCCGCGAACCCGACGTCGTTGCCTCCCGCCGTGACGCTGACGAGCGTGGTCGACGAACTGAGCGCGCCCAGCTGGCCACTGGACACGGAGGTCGTCGTCGCGCCCGAGCAGGCGACGAACGCGAAGGACGACGGGGCGTTCGCGTTCTTCCAGAGGTAGGGGTAGGCGTTGGTGCTGCGCTTGCAGTCGCCGCTCTCCGACGTGTAGCTCCCGGCGCCCACTCCGGAGGAGTAGGAGTCACCGAGAGCGACGTAGTTCTCGCCGGCGGCGGATGCCGGTTGTGCGACGCCGAGCGCGGCCACGGCGGCGATCGCGAGGGTGAAGACGGACGCCCGGAAGGTTCGTACTGACATGGCTGCCAGCCCTTCGAAATGTGGGGGACGAGTGGGGAGTTCGTGGGGCGAGCACGTTTTTAGCAGCTTCCGGTACCCGGCGGTAATGGCCGCGCGGAAAGTCGTCTGATATGCCCGAAGGATCGTTCGGTAGTCGATGCTCCGCGCGTAGATAAACCTCCAACAGGCCCTCAAAACGGTGAAGTTACGGGGCGCCGAGGCGCACGGTGCGACTCCTCTGCGTCACTTTGGGGGGAGGGCCATCTGTTCGAATGTTCGAGCGTCGCGCGTGCTCGTCCCGCCTTCACACCTCCTGACGCCACATACGACCGCGGCCGCCAGGAAGCCTGGCGGCCGCGGTGCGTGGAGGGCGGGAGGCGTCAGAGCGTGCGCTCCAGGCGGTCCGCCATCAGCCTGCTGAAGCGCGAGGGGTCACTCAGCTCGCCGCCGTCGGAGAGCAGCGCCAGCCCGTGGACGAGCTCGGCCGTCTCGGCGAGTTCGGTTCCGGCGCCCTCCTCGTCACTCCGCTCGGTGTACGCCTTCTTCAGTCCACTGATGAGCGCGTGCGAGGGGTTGAGTTCGAGGATGCGCTTGATGTGCGGCACCTCCTGGCCCATGGCGCGGTACATGTTCTCCAGGGCCGGAGTGACATCGTGCGTGTCCGAGACGATGCAGGCGGGCGAGACGGTGAGCCGCGAGGAGAGACGCACCTCCTTCACGGTGTCACCGAGCTGCTCCGTCATCCAGGTCAGCAGGCCGGCGTAGTCCTGCTGCTGCTTCTCGCGCTCGGCCTCGACCTCCTTCTTCTCCTCGTCGGTGTCCAGGTCGACCTCGCCCTTGGAGATGGACTGGAGAGGCTTGCCGTCGAACTCGGGGACGGACTGGACCCAGACCTCGTCGACGGGGTCGGTCAGCAGGAGGACCTCGAAGCCCTTGGCGCGGAAGGCCTCCATGTGGGGAGAGCTCTCCATGGCCGCGCGCGACTCGCCCGTCATGTAGTAGATCTGCTCCTGGCCCTCCTTCATCCGCTCGACGTAGGAGCGCAGGGTGGTCAGCCCCTCCTCGTCCTGGGTCGAGGCGAACGAGGAGATCTCCAGGATCGCGTCACGGTTCTCGAAGTCCTGGAACAGGCCTTCCTTGAGGACGCGGCCGAACTCCTTCCAGAACGTGCCGTACTTCTCGGGGGTGCTGGACCTCATGTCCTTCAACGTCGAGAGCACCTTCTTGACCAGGCGGCGCCGCATCATCTCGATCTGGCGGTCCTGCTGCAGGATCTCGCGCGACACATTGAGCGAGAGGTCCTGGGCGTCGACCACGCCCTTCACGAAGCGGAGATACGTCGGCATGAGCGCTTCGCAGTCATCCATGATGAATACGCGCTTCACATAGAGCTGCACTCCACGCTTGTGGTCCTGCATGAACAGGTCCTGCGGTGCATGGGACGGCAGGAACAGCAATGCCTGGTATTCGAACGTCCCCTCCGCCTGCATGCGGATGGTTTCGAGCGGGTCGGTCCAGTCGTGACTGATGTGCTTGTACAGCTCGCTGTACTCCTCATCGGTCACGGAGTCCTTCGACCGGGCCCACAGGGCCTTCATCGAGTTGACCGTCTCGGTCCCGGGCTCCTCGCCCTCCTCGCCCCCCGCCGCCGCCATGCGGATGGGCCAGGTGATGAAGTCGGAGTACCGCTTGACGATCTCCCGGATCTTCCAGGGCGAGGTGTAGTCGAAGAGCTTGTCCTCGGTGTCCTCGGGCTTGAGCCGCAGCGTGACCGAGGTGCCCTGCGGCGCGTCGTCGACGGACTCGACGGTGTAGGTGCCCTCACCGCTGGACTGCCAGCGCGTACCGGTGTCCTCGCCCGCTCGCCGGGTCAGCAGGGTGACCTCGTCGGCGACCATGAAGCTCGAATAGAAACCGACACCGAACTGTCCGATGAGCTCCTCGGAAGCGGTGGCGTCCTTGGCTTCCTTCAGTTCCTGGAGGAATTTCGCGGTACCGGAATTGGCGATCGTCCCGATCAGCTGCACGACCTCGTCGTGCGACATTCCGATGCCGTTGTCGCGCACGGTCAGCGTGCGCTTCTCCTGGTCGGCCTCGATGGCGATGTGGAGGTCGGACGAGTCCGCCTGGAGCGAGTCGTCACGCAGAGTCTCAAGTCGCAGCTTGTCCAACGCGTCAGAAGAATTGGAAATGAGCTCACGCAGGAATACATCCTTGTTCGAGTAAATCGAATGGATCATCATCTGCAGGAGCTGGCGCGCTTCTACCTGAAACTCGAATGTCTCGGCCGGCATGGGTGCGGGGTCCCTTTCCTGGGGTAAGTCATCTGAGTCGCTGTATATCGTAGCCAGGGCCCGGGCCGTTCATGTGCCGGTTCCCTCGGGGCCGTTGACCGACCGGTGACCCGCGCCGGACGGACACGCGCACCACCGCACGATGCACGGCCTCCCACCAGGCAGACTGGGCGGATGGGCGATACGCGAGCGGCTTCCGGGACCGGGCAGGGCCCCGGCCTTCCCCCTGTGATCACGTGCCGGGAGCCGGGCAGCTTCGCCCGGGGCGTCATGGCCGAGCGCCACCCGGCGCTGATCGAGCAGGTGCGCGAGGCCTTTCCGTACGGCCCTCAGCAGCTCCGGGCCCTGGACGCCCTGCTGCACGAGATCGCCCACGGTGTCGTCGAGCCACTCGGTCACGGGAGCCCTGACCGCGACCTCTGGCTGGAGTGGGGGCGTGAGCACATCGGACGCCCGTGGTTCGACGCCCCGTTCCTCTGGGCCGAGAGCTACTTCTACCGAAGGCTCCTGGACGCGGTCGGCTACTTCGGTGAGGGGCCGTGGCAGGGCATCGACCCCTTCGCCCCGTTCAAGCGTGCCGAACTGAGCGGTGACACGGTCGAGGAGGAGCTCCGGGCCCTGGACGACCTCGCCGTCGTGACCGCAGCCGAGAGGGCGTCGGCGCTTCTGGATGCCTCGCTCTGGGGAAACCGGGCCGACCTGGGCTTCCGCGGACCGGCGGGTGCGGGCGAACCGGCGAGTGGAACCGCTTCCGGTCTGGTCGCCGACGACAGGGCTGTGCTGTGGGGGATCCTGCCGCCGGGGGCCCGTGGCACCGTCGCGGTGATCGCCGACAACACCGGGCGGGAGCTGATCCCCGACCTCGTCCTGGTCGACCATCTGCTCCTGCACGGTCACGCGGACCGGGTGGTGCTCCATGTGAAACCCGGCCCGTACTTCGTCTCCGACGCGATGACGGCCGATGTCGTCGACTGCGTGCGAAGGCTGGGCCAGGCCCCGGGGGAGGCGGGCGTCATCGGCGGACGTATCCGGGAGGCCATGGGTGCCGGCCGGCTCGACCTGCGTGCCCACGCCTTCTTCTGCGCCCCGTTTCCGTACGAACGGATGCCCGACGACCTCCGGGCGGAGCTCGGATCGGGATCGCTGACGATCCTGAAGGGCGACCTCAACTACCGGCGCCTGGTGGGCGACCGCCTGTGGCCCGGGACCACGTCGTTCGCGGACCTCACCGCCTACTTCCCCGGGCCCGTAGCCGCGCTGCGGACCCTGAAGTCCGATGTCGTCGTGGGGCTGGACCCGGGGGTCCTGGAGGGCCTGGAGCGGTCCGGCCGCGCGTGGCGTACCAGCGGCACGCACGCCCTGGTGCAGGTGCGGCCCTGAGGCGCCACCGTCAGCGTTCCACCCCGTACCGGGTGAGAAGGTCGTGCCAGCCACGCTCCAGCCGCTCGACCGGCATGCCGCCTTCGCACGTCAGGTGGTGGACGAGGGGAGCGTCGATCGACCCCAGCAGGGTGTGCGCGAGCAGATCCGGCTCACCGGCGGCGTGCGCCTGGCCCAGCAGCAGGGCGACATGGCTGAGCCTCAGCCGCTGCGCGGGGACGGTGTAGGTGCGCAGAGGATCGGTGCGGGAGGCCAGGATCAGCTCGTGGTGATCGCGTTCATGGCGCATCACGGCGGGGCCGAAGGCGTGCAGCCTCTCGGCTGCCGGGGCGTCCGGACCCATGGGGGGCGGCCCTGAGAGGAAGGCCGCCTGCAGCAGGGCCTCGCGGTGGTCGAGCAGGGCGATGAGCAGGCCGGTGCGGTCCTTGAAGCGCCGGAAGACGGTGCCCTTGCCCACCCCGGCGGCCGCGGCCACCGACTCCATGGTCAGGTCCGCCGCCCCGCAGTCGGCCAGGAGGCGGGAGGCGGCGTCCAGCAGGAGCGCTCGATTGCGGGCCGCGTCCGCCCGCAGTATCTCCGGGCCGTCGTCGGCGGCGGCGAGTGTGAGACTCGTTCGCGCCTCGCCGGGGTCGGGCGGCCCGGGCAGCGGGGGAAAAGGAGCGGTCATGGCTTCAGGGTAGCCCCGTACGGCCATAAGTGGACCACGGTCCGCTTAGGTGGTACAACTTTAAACGGACCGTGGTCCGCCACTTCTGCAGTCTCCGTCTCCCGGGAGCTTCCCCCATGTCTGTACGCATCCTCGCCCTCGTCGGCAGCCTCCGCGCCGGCTCTCACAACCGTCAGCTCGCAGAGGCCGCCGTCAAGCACGCACCCGAGGGTGTCGAGGTCGAGCTGTACGAGGGCCTCGCCGAGCTCCCGTTCTACAACGAGGACCTCGACGTCGAGGGCAGCGTCCCGGCTGCTGCCGCCGAGCTGCGCGCCGTGGCCGGCCGGTCCGACGCGTTCCTGCTGTTCTCGCCGGAGTACAACGGCACCATGCCGGCCGTGCTGAAGAACGCCATCGACTGGCTGTCCCGCCCGTACGGCGCCGGCGCGCTCACCGCCAAGCCGGTCGCCGTGGTCGGCACCGCCTTCGGCCAGTTCGGTGGCGTGTGGGCCCAGGACGACGCCCGTAAGGCGGCAGGCATCGCCGGCGGAGCCGTCCTCGCGGACGTCAAGCTCTCCATCCCCGGCTCCGTGACCCGCTTCGCCGAGCTCCACCCGGCGGACGACGCCGAGGTCGTCACCTCGCTGACCGAGGTGCTCCGCCAGGTCGTCGAGGGCACCACGGTGGCCGCCTGACCGACCACCGGTGGCGGTGCGTCCATGCCGCAGTGCCGCCAGGTGCTTGTGTGAGCCCGGCCCCTCTTCCCGAAGAGGGGTCGGGCTCACACGCGTTCATGGAGGGGGCTGGACGCGACTCACTGCCGGCAATGGATGAGGCGGGCGATTCTGCGCGGCGGGACGGCGCCCAACCGGTGGCTGGTGGAGAACGAGCTCGCCGAGCGGCTCGGTGGACTCGGGCCGGCATGCGTCAGGGCGGCGGTGACCGAACCGGAGCCGGAGCCTGGGATCGGCTCCCAAGACGCCCCCCGGAAACCACTCAGGGGCCTGATCCACTAAGTGAATCAGGCCCCTGACCTGGTGTTTCAGCTGTCGGGGTGGCGGGATTTGAACCCACGACCTCTTCGTCCCGAACGAAGCGCGCTGCCAAGCTGCGCTACACCCCGATGCCCACCGGTCTCCCGGCGACATCGATAACTTTAACCCACCCGCGCCCGGAGGCGAAATCCGGTTTAGTGCCGGGGCCGAGGCCCCGGCACGACGCGGGGCGGAGGGCTCAGTCCCGCGGCGTCAGCGTCAGCAGGGTCGCCTCGGGCGGGCAGGCGAAGCGGACCGGGGTGTAGCGGTTCGTGCCGCAGCCGGCAGAGACGTGGAGGTAGGAGCGTTGTTCGCCGACCGTGTGCCCGGAGAGGCCCTTCACCCGGTCGGTGTCCAGGTCGCAGTTGGTGACCAGTGCGCCGTAGAAGGGGATGCAGAGCTGTCCGCCGTGGGTGTGACCGGCCAGGATCAGCGGGTAACCGTCCGCGGTGAAGGCGTCCAGGGAGCGCAGGTACGGCGCGTGGACCACGCCGATCGACAGGTCCGCGCCCGTCTCGGGTCCACCGGCGACCTCGGCGTAGCGGTCCCGCTTGATGTGGGGGTCGTCCAGGCCCGTGAAGGCGATCTCGAGCCCGTCGGCCTTGAGCCGTCCCCGGGTGTTGGAGAGGTTGAGCCAGCCGGCCTCGTCGAAGGCGTCCCGCATCGGCTCCCACGGGTTGTGGACGACGTCGACGGCCGGGGCGTTCCCGTTGAGCCCGTGCTTGCCCTGGGTCTTCTCCAGGAGGTACCGGACCGGGTTCCGGAGCTTCGGCCCGTAGTAGTCGTTCGAACCGAAGACGTAGACCCCGGGGAACTCCATCAGCGGGCCGAGCGCGTCGAGCAGCTCCGGCACCGCTTCCGGGTCGGAGAGGTTGTCGCCCGTGTTCACCACGAAGTCCGGGCGCAGGCCTGCCAGCGACTGCAGCCAGGCGCGCTTCTTGCGCTGGCCGCTCACCATGTGGATGTCGGAGACCTGGAGCACGCGCAACGGGCGGGCCCCGTGCGGGAGTACAGGGATCGTGATCCGGCGGAGGCGGAACGAGCGTGCCTCGAATCCGGCCGCATACACGAGGCCGGCGGCGCCGACCGCTGCGCCGACTGCCGTGACTTTCAGGGGTACTCCGTAGCGTGCGCGCATGGGCCCATCGTCGCAGAAACGGGGCGGTGGGACGAAAACAGGAGGGCGGCAGGTGCCCCGTACCTGTCACAATCTCCACATGACCACGCTCAAGTCCAAGCTCAAGGAAGACCTCACCACGGCCATGAAGGCGCGTGACGAGCTCACCTCGTCCACCCTCCGGCTCACCCTGACCGCGATCACCAAGGAAGAGGTCAGCGGCAAGACGTCGCGTGAGCTCTCCGACGACGAGGTCCAGAAGGTGATCGCCAAGGAGGCGAAGAAGCGCCGCGAGGCGGCCGAGGCCTTCGCGCAGGGCGGCCGGACGGAGCAGGCCGAGCGTGAGCGGGCGGAGGGCGAACTGCTGGACGCGTACCTGCCCAAGCAGCTGACCGACGACGAGCTCGACGTGATCGTCGCGCAGGCCGTCCAGGAGGCGAAGGGCGCGGGTGCCGAGGGGCCGCGGGCCATGGGTGCCGTCATGAAGATCGTCAACCCGAAGGTGGCCGGCCTCGCCGACGGCGGCCGGGTCGCCGCCACGGTGAAGAGGCTGCTCGCCGGCTGAGGGGCCGCACACGTGAATGAGGAGGGGCGCCCCCGGTCCGGGGGCGCCCCTCCTCATTCATGACGTGGTCGTGCGACCCGGACGATCAGGGGCCGTTGCGGCCGTTCCGGCCGCCGTCGTTCCCGCCGATGAAGCCGGGCGGGATGGTGATGCCCCCGATGGAGTCGTCCTCGGAGTCGTCGTTGCCACCGCCGTTGTTGTCGCCGCGGCCCTTGTCCTTGTCCTTCTCCTTCTCCTTGGCGCGCGGCACCGAGATCGGGTTGAAGGACGGGGTCTCCGAGGCGCTCAGCGCGCCGGTCATCGCCGTCTTCCAGATCGGACCGGGGAGACAGCCGCCACAGACCTTGTCGTAGTACTGGCCACCGATGGTGATGTTGTACATCGGCACCTTCTTGCCGACGTCCGCACCCACCCACACGGCTGTGGACAGGTTCGGCGTGTAGCCGACGAACCAGGCGTCCACGCGGTCGTTGGTGGTACCGGTCTTGCCCGCGTTGTCGCGGTCCATCAGACCCGCCTGGGTGCCGGTTCCGTCCTCCACGACGCCCTTGAGCATCTGGTTGATGGTGTCGGCCGTCTTCTCGCTCATCGCCCGTGAGCACGAGGACTTGGGCACGTCGACCTTCTTGCCGTTCGCGTCCTTGATGGCCTCGATCGCGATCGGCGTGCAGAACGTGCCGCGGTTGGCGAACGCCGCGTACGTGGAGGCCATGCCGAGCGGGGTGCTCTCCGTGCCGCCCAGGGTGATCGAAGGGTGGCTGTCCGAGAGGGGCTTGCCGTCACCGCGCTCGTAGCCGAGCTTCTTCGCCATGGTGACCGTCTCGCAGAGTCCGGCCTGCTGCTCCAGCTTGGCGAAGTAGGTGTTGATCGACTTGCCGAGCGCGCTCGTCATGTCGAAGGCGCCCTTCTCGGACTCCAACTCGTTCTGGAGGTCCCAGTTCCCGCTCCCGACGGGCGATCCCGCGCAGTTGCGGTAGGAGTTCATCGGCACCGAGATCTTCCAGTCGGAGCTGTAGCTCTGCGCCGGGTTGATCCCCTTCTCCAGTGCCGCTGCGGCCGTGATCGGCTTGAAGGTCGAACCGACCTGGAAGCCGTAGGTGCTGCCGCCCAGCTTGTTGCTGACGGCGAGGTTCAGCACCGTCTCGTGCTGTGTCTGGTCGAGACCGTACGGGCGGGACTGGCCCATCGAGAGGATCTTGCCGGTGCCGGGCTCGACCTGGACCACCGACGCGGCGACCTTGTCGTCCTTGTTGACCTTCGAGGTGGCCGCCTCGTTGGCCGCCTCCTGGGCGCGCGGCGACAAGGTGGTCCTGATGGTCAGACCGCCGAGGTTCCACAGCTTGGTCCGGTCCTCCGCGGTCTTCCCGAAGGCGGTGTCGGACAGGATGGTCTTGCGGACGTAGTCGCAGAAGAACCCGGCGCCGCTGACGGCCGTGATGCAGCCGTTCTTCGGCTTGCTGACCTTCAGCTTGATGGGGGCGGTGATGGCCTTGTCGGCCTCGCCCTGGGAGATGCTGCCGACGGCGGCCATGCGGGTCAGCACGGTGTTACGGCGCTTGGTCGCCTCCTCCGCGTCGTTGACCGGGTCGTAGCGGGTCGGCGACTGCACGAGGCCGGCCAGCATGGCGGCCTCCTCCAGCTTCAGGTCCTTGGCGTGCTTGGAGAAGTAGCGTTGGGACGCCGCCTCGACGCCGTAGGCCTGCTGCCCGAAGAAGGTGATGTTGAGGTAGTTCTCCAGGATCTTCTTCTTGCCGAGCTCTTCCTCGACCTGGATCGCGTACTTCAGCTCCCGGACCTTGCGGCCTATGGTCTGCTGGGTGGCTTCGGCGACCTTCTCCGGGTCGTCGCCCGCCTCCTCGACGAAGACGTTCTTCACGTACTGCTGGGTGAGAGTCGAGGCACCCTGCGCGGCGCCGCCCTCCTGGACGTTGCGGTTCATCGCGCGCAGGATGCCCTTGAGGTCGATCGCGCCGTGCTCGTAGAAGCGCGAGTCCTCGATCGCGACGATCGCGTCCTGCATGTACGGCGAGATGTTCTTGAGCGGGACGACGGTGCGGTCACGCGAGTACACCGTGGCGATCGCGCCGCCCTCGTTGTCCAGGATCGTGGTCCGCTGGCTCAGCGGCGGAGTCTTCAGGTTGGAGGGGATCTCGTCGAATCCCTCCACCGTCCCCTTGGCCGCGAGCCCGAGTGCGCCGGCGGCAGGCAGTGCGATGCCCGCCAGCACAGCTCCGGAGAGCGCGGCGACACCGAGGAACTTGGCGGCCTGCTGGGTCGTCGTCAGACCCCCGCCTGAGCGCTTCTTTGGCATGGGGGCAGCCTACGTTCTCATTCGCCGGACACAGGTATAGGCCTTGGCCTAAGCTCCTCTCAACTGTCACAGCAGTCCGATTGTGCATCAACCCCCCTGCATGCCTCTCAATGGAATTCAGCCACACGTCGAGGCGCTCCCGAATTCGCCTCATCCGTCATTGAATGTCCGTTGCGGCTTGGGGTTTCTGTCCCGATTCCGTCGGGATGATCACGCATGTCCCTGCGTCACTCCTCTGGGTGATCTGCCGCGTACGCATAGTCCGTTCGGGCCATTCAAGATTGGGCCCGAAGGGGGTGTTGTGCTGTCGCCACCTTCCGTAACGTCCTCAACTGGCAGCGGTGAATATGCCGCTACCGCCGTGGGGGAGCCTCGATTCGGGAGAGGACGGCGCCGGCATGGGCTGGGTAACCGACTGGAGTGCGCAGGCAGCCTGCCGCACTACCGATCCGGATGAATTGTTCGTACAAGGGGCAGCGCAGAACAGGGCCAAGGCGGTGTGCACCGGATGTCCGGTGCGTACCGAGTGCCTGGCCGACGCGCTGGACAATCGCGTCGAGTTCGGCGTGTGGGGCGGGATGACGGAGCGGGAACGCCGTGCGCTGCTGCGCCGGCGGCCCACCGTGACGTCCTGGCGTCGCCTGCTGGAGACCGCGCGAAGTGAGTACGAGCGGTCCACGGGCATGCTGCCCGCAGCGGTGGGTCTGGACGACGACACCTTGCACGACGACGAACTGCACGAGAGGTTCGCCGCCGTGGGGTGATGCCTCGTGGGCAGCCCGTGGGGGATGCCCTGGAGTGGTCCGGGGCAGCTCAGGCCGGAGCGGAACCGGTCGCAAGCAGTTCCCCGACGGCCCTGAGGCCTGAGAGGTCGTGCACGTCACCGGGCAGTGCGGCCACCTCGGTCACGGGGACCTCGGGGTGGTGCGCGGTGAAACGGTCGCGCGTGTGCAGTTCACGCGCCACGACCTGCATGCGCTCGGCGTGCAGTCGGAGCAGACCTGCGGTCAGCTGCTCGACGGACACTTCCGTGGACACGTCGTCCGTGACGGGGGTGTCCTGCCTGTCCGCTTCCGTCTGCGCGAGTGGCACGGAAGGGTCAGTCGACTTCCGGCCAGGGCTGTGCGGCTCGGGGCTGCGCGACGTCCGGTCGTGCGAGGGCGGCTCCTGCTGTGGCGGCTCGTGCGGTGCGGGATCGTTGCTGCGCTCGGGGGAGGGCGGCGACTGCGGGGCTTCGGGAGAGGTGGCGGCAGCCGGGTCCGCCGGGTCACCAAGGCCAGCCTTCCCGGTGGCCTGATCCACAATGCCGACGGCTTCAAGATTTTCCGCTGCCGTCAGCGCCTGCTCCTCGGAGAGCCGCGAGGCATCGCTGCCGTGCACCCGGTTGAGGACCAGGCCGGCCAGCGGCATCTTCTCGGCGGCCAGCCGCTCCACGAAGTACGCAGCCTCGCGCAGCGCGTCCCGTTCAGGTGTCGCCACCACGAGGAACGCCGTGCCGGGCGCCTGCAGCAGCTTGTACGTGGCGTCGGCCCGGGTGCGGAAGCCGCCGAACATGGAGTCCATGGCCGCGACGAAGGTCTGCACGTCGCGCAGGAACTGACCGCCGAGCAGCTTCCCGAGCGTCCCCGTCATCATCGACATGCCGACGTTGAGGAACTTCATCCCGGCCCGTCCGCCGATCTTCGCGGGGGCGATCAGCAGCCGGATGAACTTCCCGTCCAGGAAGGAGCCGAGACGTTTCGGCGCGTCCAGGAAGTCCAGCGCGGAGCGGGACGGAGGAGTGTCGACGACGATCAGGTCCCACTCGTCGCGGGCCCGCAGCTGCCCGAGCTTCTCCATCGCCATGTACTCCTGCGTGCCCGCGAACCCGGCCGACAAGGACTGGTAGAAGGGGTTCTCCAGGATCGCGCGGGCCCGCTCGGCATCCGTGTGCGCCTCGACGGTCTCGTCGAAGGTGCGCTTCATGTCGAGCATCATGGCGTGCAGCTCGCCGTCGCCCTCGATCCCCTCGACCCGGCGCGGGACGTTGTCCAGCCGGTCGATGCCCATCGACTGGGCGAGCCGGCGGGCCGGGTCGATGGTGAGGACGACGACCTTGCGGCCCCGCTCGGCCGCCCGCACACCGAGTGCGGCCGCGGTCGTGGTCTTGCCCACCCCACCGGATCCGCAGCACACGACGATGCGGATCCCGGGGTCGTCCAGGAGCGCGTCCGTCTCCAGCCCCGGGCTGACGTCCGTGATCCGCGTCATGACCCCACCACCCCTCGTCCGGAGCCGCGTCGTTTCCCGCCCCGGGGCGTCTGCCCCGCCGCGTCCGCGGTCTCGTCGCCCACGCCCTGTTTGCGGAACTCCTCCGCCAGCTCGTTCAGCGCAGCCGGAGTCACTCCCTCGCTGATCAGGGGGAGCTCGGCCAGGGGCCGCCCGAGCCCCGTCAGCACCGCGCGCTGCTCGCGCTCCAGGCCGACCCGCTGGGCGTGCTCGGCGGCCTGCTCGACCAGCGGCCGGACCAGCGCCGCGGAACCCTTCACCCCGGCCCGGGTGAGCGTCTTCGCGATCTCCTTGCGGCGGCCCCCCGAGGCGGTTCGCAGCGCGTCCTCGTCCAGCAGGTGGGGCCGGACCATGTTCACCACGACCCGGCCCACGGGCAGTTCGGCGGCCCTCAGTTCGGCGATGCCGTCGGCGGTCTCCTGGACCGGCATCTCCTCCAGGAGTGTCACCAGGTGGACCGCGGTCTCGGGGGACTTGAGGACCCGCATCACGGCCTGCGCCTGATTGTGTATCGGGCCGATCCGGGCCAGTCCGGCCACCTCGTCGTTCACGTTGAGGAAGCGGGTGATGCGGCCGGTGGGGGGCGCGTCCATGATCACGTGGTCGTAGACGAACCTGCCCTGCTTGTCCTTGCGGCGCACGGCCTCGCACGCCTTGCCGGTGAGCAGGACGTCCCGGACGCCCGGGGCGATGGTGGTCGCGAAGTCGATCGCGCCGAGCTTCTTCAGCGCCCGGCCCGCGCTGCCCAGCTTGTAGAACATCTGGAGGTAGTCCAGGAGGGCGCGCTCGGCGTCGATCGCCAGAGCGTGGACCTCGCCGCCGCCGGGTGCCACGGCGATCCGGCGTTCCTCGTAGGGGAGGGCATCGGACTCGAAGAGCTGGGCGATGCCCTGTCTGCCCTCGACCTCGACGAGGAGCGTGCGCCTGCCCTCGGTCGCGAGGGCGAGCGCGAGTGCGGCGGCGACCGTGGTCTTACCGGTCCCGCCCTTGCCGCTGACGACCTGGAACCTGCTCACGTCTTCGAGCCTAACCAGTCGGCAGGCAGGCTACGCACGAGGCCGTGTGTGCCAGGCATTACAGTCGGCTGCATGACCAAGTGGGAATACGCGACCGTGCCCCTTCTCGTGCACGCGACCAAGCAGATTCTGGACACCTGGGGCGAGGACGGCTGGGAGCTGGTCCAGGTCGTTCCCGGCCCGAACAACCCCGAGCAGCTCGTGGCCTACCTGAAGCGGGAGAAGCCGTAGTGGCGGGCGCCGTCGAGGCGAAGCTCGCCGAGCTCGGCCTGACGCTCCCGGACGTCGTGCCGCCGCTGGCCTCCTACCAGCCGGCCGTGCGGTCCGGAGCGTACGTCTACACCTCGGGCCAGCTCCCGATGGTGGACGGCCAGCTCGCGGTGACCGGCAAGGTCGGTGCGGAGGTGACGGCCGACGAGGCCAAGGAGCTCGCCAGGACGTGCGCGCTGAACGCACTGGCGGCGGTGAAGTCGGTCGCCGGTGACCTGGACCGGATCGCCCGGGTCGTGAAGGTCGTGGGCTTCGTGGCCTCCGCCTCCGACTTCACCGGGCAGCCGGGTGTCGTCAACGGCGCGAGCGAGCTGCTGGGGGCGGTCCTGGGTGACAAGGGCGTGCACGCGCGCAGCGCTGTGGGCGTCGCGGTGCTGCCGCTGGACGCACCGGTGGAGGTCGAGGTCCAGGTGGAACTCGTCGACGCCTGATCCCGTTCGTCCCATGACCCCGTACGTCCATGATCCCGTCCGGTCCCGCGACCGGGCGGGATCTTGCGTGTAAGGGGCAGTCATTGAACCGGGGGCCCCTCGAACATCGGCGCGGTTCCGGATAGCCTCCGGCCATGCCCAACGGTCAGTGGTACCCACCGGAATGGCCCGCCCGGATCAGGGCCCTCGACAGCGGCGAGCTGACGGCTGTGACCCCCAGGCGCGCGGCCACGGTGATGCTGCTCCGGGACGACCCGTCGGAACCGGGAGCGGTGGGCCCCGCCGTCCACATGCTGCGCCGGCGGACCTCCATGGCCTTTGCCGGAGGCGCGTACGCCTATCCGGGTGGCGGGGTGGACCCGCGGGACGACGACCACCTCGTGGGCTGGGCGGGGCCGTCCCTGGAGACCTGGGCCGGCCGTCTGGGAGTTGCCACGTCCGCCGAGGCGCAGGCCGTCGTCTGCGCAGCGGTCCGTGAGACGTACGAGGAGGCGGGTGTCCTGCTGGCCGGGCCGAGCGCCGACACGGTCGTGAGCGACACCACGGGCGCGGACTGGGAGGCCGACCGGGAGGCGCTCGTCGCCCGGGACCTGTCCTTCGCGGCGTTCCTGGACCGCCGGGGCCTGGTGCTGCGCTCCGACCTGCTGGCCGCGTGGGCACGCTGGATCACCCCGGCGTTCGAACCGCGGCGCTACGACACCTGGTTCTTCGTGGCCGTGCTCCCGGAGGGGCAGCGCACCCGGAACGTGTCCACCGAGGCCGACCGGACGGTGTGGATCCGGCCCGGCGACGCCGCCGACGGCTACGACCGGGGCGAACTGCTGATGATGCCGCCCACCGTGGCCACCCTGCGGGCTCTGAGCCCGTACGGGACGGCCGCGGAGGCGTTGAAGGCGGCGGATTCCCGGAGCATGGTCCCCGTGCTGGCTGAGGCCCGTATGGAGGGCGACGAACTGGTGCTGAGCTGGCCCGGGCACGACGAGTTCACCAAACACGTTCCGGCAGCCGGTGGCTCCGCCGCTCCCGCCGAGGACGACGGCAAGGACGGGAGCCCCGCATGAGCGACGCGGCCGCACTGCCCGGGCAGCCCCGCGGTGGGGTCCTCTCCGGGCCGGCCACCGCCCGCACGGTCAACGTCCTGGCGCCCAACGCCTCGGCGATGACACTGGACGGCACGAACACCTGGATCGTCGCGGAACCGGGCTCCGACCTCGCGGTCGTGATCGACCCGGGGCCGCTCGACGACTCACATCTGCGGGCCGTCGTCGAGACCGTGGATAAGGCGGGCCGGCGCGTCGGTCTCACCCTGCTCACCCACGGGCACCCGGACCACGCGGAGGGCGCCTCCCGCTTCGCCGAACTCACGCGGACGAAGGTGCGGGCGCTGGACGTGGCGCTGCGCCTGGGCGACGAGGGGCTCACGGCAGGCGACGTGATCACCACGGGTGGGCTCGAACTCCGGGTCGTCCCCACGCCTGGACACACCGCGGACTCGCTCTCCTTCCATCTGCCCGCCGACCGGGCCGTGCTGACGGGCGACACGATCCTCGGGCGCGGCACCACCGTCGTCGCCCATCCGGACGGCCGCCTCGGCGACTACCTGGACACCCTGCGGCGGCTGCGTTCGCTGACGGTCGACGACGGGGTGCACACGGTGCTCCCGGGACACGGGCCGGTGCTGGAGGACGCACAGGGCGCCGTCGAGTTCTACCTCGCCCACCGGGCCCACCGCCTGGCCCAGGTCGAGACGGCCGTGGAGGCGGGACACCGGACGCCCGCCGAGGTCGTGGCGGCGGTGTACGCGGATGTGGACCGTTCCCTCTGGCCCGCGGCGGAGCTGTCGGTACGGGCCCAGATGGAGTACCTGACCGAGCACGGCCTGATCTGATCCGGTCCCGGCGGCCCGGGGCACACGCGAAAGGCCCCACCGGGTGGTGGGGCCTTTTCGACGGCCGAGCCCGTCGGCAGGCGGCCGCGGCCGCGCGGCGACGGCTCGGACGGGTGCGGGGGTCAGCGCGAGCGCTTCGCCAGCCGCTCCACGTCCAGCAGGATCACGGCGCGTGCCTCGAGCCGCAGCCAGCCGCGGCCGGCGAAGTCCGCGAGCGCCTTGTTGACCGTCTCGCGGGAGGCGCCGACCAGCTGGGCCAGCTCTTCCTGGGTCAGGTCGTGCACGACGTGGATGCCCTCCTCCGACTGCACACCGAAGCGGCGCGACAGGTCGAGGAGCGCGCGGGCGACGCGTCCCGGCACGTCGGAGAAGACCAGGTCGGACATCTGGTCGTTCGTCTTGCGCAGGCGCCGGGCGACGGCGCGCAGCAGCGCGGTGGCCACCTCGGGGCGCGCGTTCAGCCAGGGCTGGAGATCCCCGTGGCCGAGGCCGAGGAGCTTGACCTCGGTCAGTGCGGTCGCGGTCGCGGTGCGCGGGCCCGGGTCGAAGAGCGACAGCTCCCCGATCAGCTCGCCGGGGCCGAGGACGGCCAGCATGTTCTCCCGCCCGTCGGGAGACGTGCGGTGGAGCTTCACCTTGCCCTCGGTGACCACGTAAAGGCGGTCGCCCGGGTCCCCCTCGTGGAACAGCGCGTCGCCGCGTGCGAGGGTCACCTCACTCATCGAGGCGCGGAGCTCCGCGGCCTGCTCGTCATCGAGCGCCGCGAAAAGCGGGGCGCGCCGCAGAACGTCGTCCACGAGTTCTCTCCTTGTCGGCCTGTTCAGGGAAGCGTCGTTTCCATGATGCCGGACGGTAAAACAGTGCGATCGATCACAAACCAGTTTGACGCACGGGCGTGCCGGACCCTACGGCAGGGGGCCGATCGGGCGTGGATGCATGGTGACCGGGGCGGATGTCAGCCCCTGGCTCTAGGCTGGCCGGGTGTCCGGAACGCCGGTGACAGTGCAGGCCGAGGGGGCTGATGGGGTGTCGGGAGACAGGAATTCCGCTGTGGGCGAACAGGGTGTACGCAGTACGAAAAAAGCCGCAAAGCGCGCGACGGGAGCGGCGGCGGAAACAGAGGTACCCCGGCCCGCGAAGCAGTCCGGCAAACCCACGAAGCGGTCGTCCAAGCCTGCGAAGCAGGAGTCGCACCTCGCGATGGTCCGCCGCGCCCGCAGGATCAACCGCGAGCTCGCCGAGGTCTACCCGTACGCCCACCCCGAGCTGGATTTCCGCAATCCCTTCGAGCTCCTGGTGGCCACGGTCCTCTCAGCCCAGACCACCGACCTGAGGGTCAACCAGACCACTCCGGCGCTCTTCGCGGCCTATCCGACGCCGGAGGACATGGCTGCCGCCGTCCCCGAGAAGCTCGAGGAGATCATCCGGCCCACCGGCTTCTTCCGGGCCAAGGCGCGGTCCCTCATGGGGCTGTCGGCCGCCCTGAGGGACGATTTCGGCGGGGAGGTCCCCGGCCGGCTGTCGGATCTCGTGAAGCTGCCGGGAGTGGGACGCAAGACGGCGAACGTCGTCCTCGGCAACGCGTTCGGCGTGCCCGGCATCACGGTGGACACCCACTTCGGCCGTCTGGTCCGCCGCTGGAAGTGGACCGAGCAGGAGGACCCGGAGAAGGTCGAGGCCGAGATCGCCGCGATCTTCCCGAAGAGCGAGTGGACGATGCTCTCGCACCGCGTCGTCTTCCACGGCCGCCGCATCTGCCACTCCCGCAAGCCCGCCTGCGGCGCCTGTCCGATCGCGGCCCTCTGCCCTGCATACGGGGAGGGGGAGACGGATCCCGAGAAGGCGAAGAAGCTCCTGAAGTACGAGATGGGCGGCTATCCGGGCCAGCGCCTCAGCCCGCCCCCGGACTACCCGGGCAGCCCAGCCCCGCCGCTGGGAGCCGGGTGAGGGGCCGCCCTGCGAGGGCGCTGTCCCTTCCGGCCGCCGGCAGGGCGCTGCCCTTGCCTGCGGCCGGCACGCGGGCCGAGAAGGTTCCGCCGTCGTACGCGGGTGACCGGCGACGCGGCAGGACCCCGGTGCGGGGCCGCGCGGAACGAAATGGCCGACGACAGGCGTTGGAACGACGGGGGTGCCCATGACGCACGCACAGAGCACACGGGCCGCGGTGGACGCGGCCGGCAACGGGACGGGCGAGCCCCACGACAGTGCGCTCACCGTCTCCGCCGACGGCCTGCCCGAGTGGCTGGAGCCCGTCGCCCGGGCGTCGCGGACGGTGAAGGCCCAGCAGCTCAGCCGTTTCCTGCCGCCCGAGAGCGGGGCCGGACGGCAGTCCGCCGTCCTGATCCTCTTCGGCGAGGGTGAGCGCGGCCCCGAGCTGCTTCTGATGGAGCGTTCCGGTTCTCTGCGCTCCCACGCCGGCCAGCCGTCCTTCCCCGGAGGCTCCCTCGACCCCGAGGACGGCGACCACACGACCACCGGACCGCTCAGAGCCGCCCTGCGGGAGGCCGAGGAGGAGACGGGACTCGACCCGAGCGGAGTCCAGCTCTTCGGGGTGCTGCCCCGGCTCTACATTCCGGTGAGCGGCTTCGTGGTCACTCCCGTCCTGGGCTGGTGGCGGACGCCGAGTCCGGTGGGCGCCGTCGATCCGGCGGAGACGGCCCGAGTCTTCACCGCCTCCGTGGCGGATCTCACGGATCCGGCCAACCGCGTCACGGTCGTCCACCCGAGCGGCCATCCAGGCCCCGCGTTCCTGGTCGAATCCGCACTGGTCTGGGGGTTCACAGCCGGTGTGATCGACAGGATTGTGCACTACGCCGGGTGGGAACGCCCCTGGGACAGGACCAGGCAGGTGCCGCTCGGCCGGCGCCCATGACAGGCTGACTCCCGTGCTGCGCTGTTCCGGGCCTGGCCCGGACCCCGTCGAACCGGACGGGCCAGGTGACGAATCTGCGAGGCTATAGACGGTGAACGTGCTGGACATCCTGCTGCTCGTCGGCGCCGTGTGGTTCGCGGTCATCGGGTACCGCCAGGGCTTCGTCGTCGGCATCCTGTCCGTGATCGGCTTCGTGGGCGGTGGCCTCGTGGCCGTCTACCTGCTGCCGACCATCTGGGACAAGGCGACCGACGGGTCCGAAGTCTCCTCGACCGCCGCCATCGTCGCGGTCGTGATCGTGATCGTGTGCGCCTCCGTGGGCCAGGCGTTCACCACCCACCTCGGCAACAAGCTCCGCCGGTACATCACGTGGTCGCCTGCCCGTGCACTGGATGCCACGGGCGGCTCCCTGGTCAACGTGGTGGCCATGCTCCTGGTGGCCTGGCTGATCGGCTCGGCGCTGGCGGGCACGTCGCTGCCTACGCTGGGCAAGGAGGTCCGGAGCTCCTCCGTCCTGCTCGGAGTCTCCCGGGTGATGCCCGATCAGGCCTCCAACTGGTTCACGGACTTCTCCTCCGTCCTGGCCCAGAACGGCTTCCCGCAGGTCTTCAGCCCCTTCGCCAACGAGCCCATCACCGAGGTCGAGCCCCCCGACCCGGAGCTGGCCGGAAGCCCTGTCGCCGCCCGCGCCAAGAAGTCCATCGTCAAGGTGGTCGGCATGGCCCCCGGCTGCGGCAAGGTCCTCGAAGGAACCGGTTTCGTCTTCTCCGACCGTCGGATCATGACCAACGCCCATGTGGTCGGCGGCGTCGACGAACCCACCGTGCAGATCGGTGGTGAGGGCCGGCTGTACGACGCGAAGGTCGTCCTCTACGACTGGCAGCGGGACATCGCCGTGCTGGACGTTCCGGACCTGGACGCCCAGCCGCTGCGCTTCACCGATGCGGACAAGGACGCGGGGAGCGGCGACAGCGCCATCGTCGCGGGCTTCCCGGAGAACGGCGCCTACGACGTACGCTCCGCGCGCATCCGGGGCCGCATCGATGCCAACGGCCCGGACATCTATCACCGGGGCACCGTGCGGCGTGACGTGTACTCGTTGTTCGCGACCGTCCGACAGGGCAACTCCGGTGGCCCGCTGCTCACTCCGGACGGGAAGGTGTACGGCGTGGTGTTCGCCAAGTCGCTCGATGACCCGGACACGGGTTACGCGCTGACCGCCGACGAGATCCGCGAGGACATCGAACTGGGCAAGTCCTCCGCACAGGAGGTCGACAGCCAGGGGTGCGCGCTCTGAGGTCCGGCGTCCGGGCTCCGTCCGGACGCCGCCGCCTAGGGGCTCGCGCAGGGTGGCCCTGCGCGAGCAGGGCAGCCGCCTGATGCCGACGGGCAGTGGTTCCGACGACCGGTGGGTACGACGGCCCGACGGCGAAGGCTGTCAGCCGGCCGGAGCTGTCATGCGGCCGCACCTGCCACGGGGAGGCCGCCGTAAGCGGGTTGCCAGCGTCGCGGGGTCGCTACTGTCGTGCGATCGCAACCGACGCGCGGAGCGGCTGTCCGGCGGGTACCGGCGGCTTCGGGCCACCGGTTGCTGCTGCCGTACCGTCCTTGCGTACGGGCAGGTTCACGGAGTGTAGGGGCCGGGTACCGGGCCTCGACGGATCCGGTTCCCGGCGTGTGGGAGTGTCGTCCGACGGCCCCCGCGTCATCCACGGGGATGGCGCAGACGCGCCGAGACCCAGCGGGCCCGGCGGTGGAGAATGCGCGGAATGCCCAGCCGGAGTTCATGGAAATCGCTCACATCGTGCACCCGGCTCAGCGAGCCGCCCCCCTCGTGAATGCTCGGACCGGCAGGAGCGGTCGAGCGGCGGTTGCGTGCTGCGTCATTGAAGTCGCGCGTCCAGCCCATACCCCGACGTCTGCCCCCGACCCAAGGTCGGTAATCGTGCGCGAGTCAGCCAATTGGCTTATGCGGCAGGCAATTGGCCGCTCGTCGGACGCGTGTGCGCCTCGACTACCGGTCGGGCTCAGGGTCCTTGAGCCAGTTGATGAGTTCGGTCGAGAAGCCGACCGGATCCTCCTCGTGCGGGAAGTGCCCCAGACCATCGAAAAGTCGCCATCGGTACGGAGCTTCGACGTACTCGCCGGATCCCGCCGAACTGCGGGTCCGTACGGCCGGATCGAGCGATCCGTGAAGATGCAGCGTCGGTACGCGCACAGGGCGCTTCATCCGCCGGTTGAACTGGACGCCGTCGGGACGCGCCAGGGAGCGCACCATCCAGCGGTACGGCTCGATCGAGCAATGCGCCGTCGACGGGATGCACATCGCGCGTCGGTAGACGTCCACCGTCGCATCGTCCGGGAACTCCTGGGTGCGGGGTCCCGACCAGTCACGGATCATCCGGGCGACCAACGCCGCCTCGCCCGCGACGAGCTGACGTTCCGGTACCCAGGGGCGCTGGAAGCCCCAGATGTGCGAACCCGCGCGTGACTGCGCGAGGTCCGAGAGCATCGAGGAACGCCAGCGGCGCGGATGCGGCATCGACGACACCACGAGCCGCCGCACCAGCTTCGGCCGCATCACGGCAGCGGTCCAGGCGAGATATCCGCCCATGTCATGTCCCACGAGCGCCGCGTCCGGCTCGCCGAGCGAGCGGATCACGCCGGTGACGTCGAGCGCCAGGTTCGCGGGGTCGTAGCCCCGGGGCGTACGGTCGCTGCCGCCGACTCCGCGAAGGTCCATCGCGACGGCGCGGTAGCCGGCGTCGGCCAGAGCGGTCAGCTGATGGCGCCAGGTCCACCAGAACTGCGGGAAGCCGTGCAGCAGCAGCACCAGCGGCCCGTCACCCAGCTCGGCGATGTGGAAGCGTGCGCCGTTGGCTGCCACATCGCGGTGGGTCCACGGTCCGTCGATGCGGACAGGGCCGCCGGAACCGGCGGCCGGCCCCAGCGGGCCCACCGGGCCGGATGTGCTGAAATCGGGGTCGGTCATGTGGACGAGCGTGTCACAGAGACCGCCTTGTCCTGGACAGGACGGTTCTCGATGGCCCTGTCCGAGAGTGTGCTGCCCTGCGCCTGCTCGATCGCGAGCGCGCCGACGGCGGGGCGCGGGTGCGGCTTGGCACCCTGCAGGACCGCCGCGGTCTGCTTGGCCGAGGCGATGGACTTCTCCGGCGGCTTGACCTTCTTGAACTTGGCGCGCCCGAAGAGGGCGAGCAGGAACCCCAGAAGGATGAACGCACCGCCCACGATCAGGAACGACCATGCAAGCCCGAGCCCGAGATTGTGGATCCCGTAGGCCGCGGCGAAACTCAGCACGGGGATCGCGAACAGGAACAGCACACCCATGACGATGAACGCCACGCTGCCGATCACGCCGCGCTTGACGTCCTGACGCACCTCGGCCTTGGCCAGCGCGATCTCGTCGTGCACCAGCGCGGACATCTCAGCGGTTGCCGAAGCGAACAGCTGTCCGAGACTACGGTCGGTGCTGCCCGCGTAGTTGCCGGGGTCGCTCATCCCTGACTCCCTCTTCTCTTCCGTACATCCGATGTCAGATCATGCCGGACTGTCGGGCTTGCTGCTCGCTGCCCCCGCCCGTTCGGCAAGGCGGCGGTGCTCGGCCGCCTTCCGTTCGTGGATCGCGGCCATGCGCAGGTGGTACTCCGGGTCGTCCTGTTCGTAGACGTCGGGGACCCCCGACGCGTCCGCGTCGAGTTCCTCGGCCTCGTACAGCGCCCTGTATCTGCGTACCCGCAGTTTGAGCAGTACACCGGAGAGTACGGCCGCAATCAGGGATCCGATGAGGACCGCGGCCTTGACCTCGTTGATCATGCCCTCGTCGCCGGCGAAGGCGAGCTCCCCGATGAGCAGTGAAACGGTGAAGCCGATACCGGCCAGCGTGGCCACCGCGAAGACATCCGCCCAGGCGAGGTCCTTGTTCAGCTCGGCCTTGGTGAAGCGGGTGACGAGCCAGGTACCGCCGAAGATGCCGACGGTCTTGCCGACGACCAGGCCGAGAACCACCCCGAGCGTTTCGGGCCGGCTGAAGACGCCGGCCAGAGCATCGCCCTTGAGGGTGACACCGGCGGAGAAGAGGGCGAAGATGGGGACGGCTACACCGGCCGACAACGGGCGTATCAGGTGCTCGATGTGTTCCCCGGGGGAACGCGTCTCTCCCTCGCGCCGGGTGCAGCGCAGCATGAGACCCATCGCCACACCCGCGATCGTCGCGTGGACTCCGCTGTTGTACATCAGCGCCCAGATGACCAGGGCGAGGGGTAGGTAGATGTACCAGCCTCGCACGCCTGTGCGCAGCAGCGCGTAGAACACGACGAGGCCGAGGAGCGCGCCGCCGAGCGCCAGGAAGTCGATGCTGTCGGTGAAGAAGACCGCGATGATCAGGATGGCGAAGAGGTCGTCGACGACTGCGAGCGTCAGCAGGAAGGCACGCAGCGCCGCAGGCAGCGACGTGCCGATGACCGCGAGGACGGCGAGGGCGAACGCGATGTCGGTGGCGGTGGGCACGGCCCAGCCGGCCAGGGATCCGTTGCCCAGCACTGCTGTCACCGTGTAGACGACGGCGGGTACGGCCATGCCGCAGAGAGCCGCTGCGACGGGGAGGGCCGCTGCCCGGGGGTCGCGGAGCTCCCCGGCGACCAGCTCGCGTTTGAGTTCGACGCCCGCCACGAAGAAGAACACGGCGAGCAGTCCGTCGGCCGCCCAGTGGGACACCGAGAGATGCAGCCCCAGCGCTTCGGGGCCGAAGTGGAAATCGCTGACGGAGGCGTAGGCGGCGCCGAAGGTGTTGGCCCAGATCAGCGCGGTGACAGCGGCGGCCAGCAGGATGACGCCGCCCACCGTCTCGGTGCGCAGGGCCTCGGCGACGTAGTTGCGCTCGGGAAGCGAGAGCCGGCCGAGCAGGGTGCGGCGGGGGGAAGAGGGAGGGGGCGGGACCACGAGAGAGACCTCCGGGGCGGATTACGGCAGTGACGGCATGGCGGATACACATGCCGACCAGACTTCCCGGCGCCCCTGTGAAGATTTCTATGTGATTTTGGCTGAGTCCTCGTGCTGGCGGACCGCGTCACGCATCGACGTCACCCATCGACGTCACGCACCGGCATCATGCATCGGCGTTATGCACCGGCATCATGCATCGGCGTTCACGTGTTCGTGCCGAAGCGCTTCGCCTGACGTGATCACCACTCTACCCGGGGTGCCGGAAACGTATCCGGATCCGATGCTGCCGCCCGGCGCTGGTTCCCGGAGGGCGTCTCCCTCTGTGAGTTCCCCGACCACGCGCCCTCCGACAGTTCTTTCGGAGGCGCCTCGCCCAGGAGGGGGCCGGGAGGGGCACCCGGGTTACTCCGGGTGCCCCTCGACGGCGTCCGGGCGGACACTTCGGCATGGCCGCCCGGACTCGTTCTTCCGGTCCGTTCGTCCGCGCCGACCCTGCCTGCTCTCTCCGTGCCGGCCGTGCCTGTTCTCCGGCTCTAGTCCTCGGACGAAGCGGAAGGCAGCTGTGTCTGGATGAGGGCCATGACCGAGGAGTCGGTGAGCGTCGTGACATCGCCGAGCTCGCGGTTCTCGGCGACATCCCGGAGCAGGCGGCGCATGATCTTGCCCGACCGGGTCTTCGGCAGCTCGGCCACCGGCAGGACGCGCTTGGGCTTCGCGATCGGCCCGAGCGTGGTGCCGACGTGATTACGCAACTCCGCGACCAGTTCCTCGGACGCAGTGGCGGTGCCACGCAGGATCACGAAGGCGACGATGGCCTGACCTGTCGTCTCGTCGTTGGCGCCGACCACGGCAGCCTCGGCGACCGCGGGGTGCGACACGAGAGCCGACTCCACCTCGGTGGTCGAGATGTTGTGCCCGGAGACGAGCATGACGTCGTCGACCCGGCCGAGCAGCCAGATGTCACCGTCCTCGTCCCTCTTGGCACCGTCGCCCGCGAAGTACTTGCCCTCGAAACGGGACCAGTAGGTGTCGATGAAGCGCTGGTCGTCCCCCCAGATGGTGCGGAGCATCGACGGCCACGGCTCGGTGAGGACGAGATAGCCGCCCCCGCCGTTCGGTACCTCATTGGCCTCGTCGTCGACCACGGTGGCGGAGATGCCGGGCAGGGCCCGTTGCGCCGAACCCGGCTTGGTCGCCGTGACTCCGGGAAGGGGCGAGATCATCATGGCGCCGGTCTCGGTCTGCCACCAGGTGTCCACGATCGGACAGGCGTCGGCACCGATGTTCTTGCGGTACCAGATCCAGGCTTCCGGGTTGATCGGTTCACCGACCGAGCCGAGGACGCGCAGGGACGACAGGTCGAACTTCGCGGGGATGTCGTCCCCCCACTTCATGAACGTACGGATCGCGGTCGGCGCGGTGTAGAGGATCGTGACGCCGTACTTCTGGACGATCTCCCAGAATCGTCCCTGATGGGGCGTGTCGGGTGTGCCCTCGTACATGACCTGAGTCGCGCCGTTGGCCAGTGGGCCGTAGACGATGTACGAGTGCCCGGTCACCCAGCCGATGTCGGCGGTGCACCAGTACACGTCGGTCTCGGGCTTGAGGTCGAAGACCGCGTGGTGCGTGTACGCCGCCTGGGTGAGGTAACCCCCGGAGGTGTGCAGGATGCCCTTGGGCTTACCCGTGGTCCCCGAGGTGTACAGGATGAAGAGCGGCTGCTCCGCCTCGAAAGCCTCGGCAGTGTGCTCGGCCGACTGCCGCCCGGTGATCTCGTGCCACCAGACGTCCCGGCCCTCGGTCCACGCGGTGTCCTGACCGGTGCGCCGGACCACGAGGACGTGCTCGACGCTGTCGATACGGGAGACGGCATCGTCCACGGCCGGCTTGAGCGCCGAGGGCTTGCCGCGGCGGTAACCGCCGTCGGAGGTGATGACGACCTTGGCGTCGGCGTCCCGGATACGGGCGGCGATGGCGTCCGCGGAGAAGCCGCCGAAGACCACCGAATGCGCTGCGCCGATACGGGCGCAGGCCAGCATCGCCACGGCGGTCTCAGGGATCATCGGCAGGTAGACCGCGACCCGGTCCCCCTTGCCCACGCCGAGCTCGGTGAGCGCGTTCGCCGCGCGGGAGACCTCGTCCTTCAGCTCTGCATATGTGATCGCGCGGCTGTCGCCGGGCTCGCCCTCGAAATGGATCGCTACCCGGTCGCCGTTGCCCGCCTCGACGTGACGGTCCACGCAGTTGTACGCGACGTTGAGCTTGCCGTCGGCGAACCACTTCGCGAAGGGCGGATTGCTCCAGTCGAGCGTCTCCGTCGGCTCGGTGGCCCAGCTGAGGCGGCGGGCCTGCTCGGCCCAGAAGCCCAGCCTGTCCGCCTCGGCCTGCTCGTACGCCTCCACAGTCACGTTGGCGTTCGCGGCCAGATCGGCAGGCGGTGCGAACCGCCGCTCCTCTTTGAGCAGATTGGCCAGACTTTCGTTGCTCACGACATCTCCCATTCCCAGGGTGTCCGTTGTGTCCCGGAGGACAGCTCATCAGGCCGCGGGCCAGGTGACAAGTGTCTGCCGGGAATTGGTTTAGACCTGTGTCCCCTGCGGGGGACTCGCAGGTCCCGCTTCCGCAAGCAGTGCTGCGCGGTGCGAAAGCGGGACCACAAGGTCTCACGGACCGGATGAGGGAGTGGTTCAGGCACCTACCGCGGTGCCGGGGGCAGTTTCCAGTGCTCCGGGTTCGGACTCCGCACCCCATACCGCACCGGGTGCGACTCGGGCGAAGACCTCGTCGGGCCCGGTTCCTGAACTGGCGCCCTCGGTCAAAAGGTAGGCCTGAGCCTCGCCGACATGGAAGTACATGCCGTGCAGCTGTAGCGTTCCCGCCGTCAGCCGGCGCGCCACCGCCTCATGGGCACGCAGGTGCTCCAACTGCTGGACCACGTTGGTCAGACAGAGCTGCTCCACCGCGTCGGTGGGCAGTCTGCCGGCGATGCGTGCCCAGGAGTGGTGACGGGAACGCATGCGCTCCAGACTCGGCAGTCCGTGCCGCAACCAGCGCCAGAGAGGGGTGCGGGGTGTCTCTGGCCCTGCCCCCAACAGGGCCTGCATGGCACCGCATCCGGAGTGTCCGCAGACGGTGATGGATTCGACTTCCAGCACGTCCACCGCGTACTCGATCGCGGCAGCCACGGAATCGTCGTTACCTGTCGAGCCCTCGGTGTTCGCCGGTGGCACCAGGTTGCCGACATTGCGCACGGTGAAGAGATCACCCGGGCCGCTCGCGGTGATCATGCTCGTGACCAGTCGGGAGTCGGCGCACGTCAGGAACAGCTGCGACGGCCGCTGCCCTTCGGCGGCGAGCCGGGCCAGCTCTTCACGGACGAGTGGGGCGGTGGTGCGCTGGAACGAACTGAGCCCGCTGAGGAGCCGATGGGCCCCGTGCCTGCGGCTCGATGAGCCTGCCGGGGACGTGGCCGTATGTGTGGCCGCCTTGGAAATGATGTGCGAGGGGGGAGCGGGCGCGGCCGTTGTGGCGTCCTGTCCACCGTCGTGGCAGTGGTGGTTGCGCCAGGGTGTCCATGGACGGCAGCAGGAGTGGGCCGCTGACGCCGGTTCGGCGATCCGGCCACCGGAGCGCCCGGTGAACTCGATGTGGCCTCCCATCGCGGTCTGCGCCGCGTACCAGTCCTGGATCGTCTCGTAGGCGGCGTGGTCCATGAAGAAGCCGTCCAACTCGACCACGGCGTCCACCCCGTGGGGGAGTCTGCCGAGCAGGCGGCTGAGCCGGGGGACGGCCAGGAAGGTCAGCTGCCCTCGAGCGGTCACCAGGTAGCGGCCGTCCTGTTCCGTCACGGTGATCCTGGTGCGAGCCAGCCGGTGCAGGGCTACGGCGACCGCGACGACGATGCCGATCGCCACGCCCTCGAGTACCCCGGCGAGGATCACTCCGCTGATGGTCGCGCCGTACACCAGGAACTCCCGGTGCCTGTGGACCTTCCGGATGTGGGCGAAGCTGACCATCTGGATGCCGACCACCATCACGAGGGCGGCGAGCGCGGCCAGGGGGATCCACTCAAGGGCTGTCACCAGCAGCAAGGCGGCCAGCAGCACCCAGACTCCGTGCAGCACGGTGGAGGCGCGGCTCTCCGCGCCCGCCCGGACGTTCGCCGAACTGCGCACGGCCCCGCCGGACACGGCAAGTCCTCCGGCCAGTCCTGACACCGCGTTGGCGATGCCCTGGGCCCGAAGCTCACGGTCGAGGTCGGACCGTTTGACCGGCGGGGGAGGTGGCGCCCCGCCCTTCGACGTCGCTGTCGACCGGTCCGCGGCGAGCTTGTCCACGGAGACCGCGGCGAGCAGGGATTCGAGGCTGGCGACGAGCATGACCGTGAACACTGCTGCCGCCAGCGCGGCCACCGGGCCCTGGGGCAGCTCGGGCAGTGCGTGCGAGCGCCACGAGGGAAGGTCCACGCGGGCGATTTCGGGTGTTGCCGCAGCTGCGACAGCTGTGGCGATGACCACCGCGGCGAGCGCGGCAGGAATTCTGCCCAGCGACCCACCGATCCGGCCGGGCAAGCGCGGCCAAACGATGAGAAGCAGGATCGTGAGTGCTCCGATGAAGAGGGCAGCCGGCTCGGCCCGCGCCAGGTGCGAGGGCAGCGACAGCGCATTGTCGAGGGCTGAGCTCTGCGGCGCCCCGCCGAGCACGATGTGCAGCTGGGCGAGGGCGATGGCTACGCCGATACCCGCGAGTGTGCCGTGCACGATGGCCGGACTGACGGCGAGTGCGCTGCGGGCGGCTCTCAGCGAGCCCAGCAGAATCTGCAGGAGTCCCGCACCGATGGTGATCGCGCACGTGGTGCGCCAGCCGTAGATCTGGATCAACTCGGCTGTCACTACGGTCAGTCCGGCGGACGGACCACTCACCTGGAGCGGCGTCCCGCCCAGCAGCCCTGCGACGATCCCGCCGATCGCAGCCGAGACGAGGCCGGCGGCAAGTGGGGCGTCCATGGCGACGGCGAGACCGAGAGACATGGGAACGGCGATCAGGAAGACGGTGATCGAAGCGGACAGATCCGCTCCCGAGACGCGGAAGCGCCTGCGGTGGGGCGGTGGCGGCGGACTGTGTGGACGCTTGACTCCCGAGTCGCTCGAGGGGCGCGAACTGCGGGACGAGTGGTCGTTGCGGGTAGGGACGCAGGCAGACATGTTCCCGTCTCCTCCGGGGCAGCGCGGTCGCGGTATGTGTGTGACGGCGGCCGTTGAGCACGGCGTGCAGCGGTGGGGGTGCAGCGGCGGGATTTCCAACTCTCCGTAAACGAATCGTAATGGAGAGTAAAGAAAGGTGTCCATGTTTTCGAGCAAATAGCCCAGCGAGTCACCCCTTCAAGTGAATAAGCAGCTTTTCATTCGGCTTGTCGTACCGATTCCGTCGGGGCTGCGTGTGAGGTTGACGGCGCCGTGTCGGCACTTCAAACGCACGAATCCTGCAAGGAAGAGGGTGGACGGATGATGGCCGCCACGAAGCGGATCGCACTGGGTGCCGTGGTCGCGGCACTGGTCGCCGGCCTGGCCGGTTGCTCGGGTGCCGGTACCGGGGCCGCCCCCGGAGCGGGCGAGAAGTCGGCCCCCGGGGCGGAGGGCAACTCTCCTGCCGCAGCACCGAAGGGGCCGGTCAACCTCATCGGTGACGGCTCCACCGCGTTCACGGGAGTCCAGCCGAAACTCCCCGTTGCCAAGCGTCTCAAGCCTGGCCAGAAGCCCCCGCAGTTCGTGGTGTTCTCGTGGGACGGTGCGGGGGAGGACAGCCAGAAGCTCTTCTCGCACTTCCGTGCGGTCGCGAAGAAGTACGACGCGAGCATGACGTACTTCCTCAGCGGCGTGTACCTCCTTCCGGAGGAGAAGAAGGGGCTTTACGACCCGCCCCAGCATGCGGCGGGACGCTCCGACATCGGTTTCAACGACACCGAGGGAATCCGCCACACGCTCAGGGAGCTGCGGGCCGCGTGGCAGGACGGCAACGAGATCGGCACTCACTTCAATGGGCACTTCTGCGGGCCGGACGGAGGCGTCGGCACCTGGTCGGTCGAGGAGTGGAAGAGCGAGATCAGCCAGGCGAAGTCGTTCGTGAAGAGCTGGAAGACCAACACCCCGGCCCTCAAGGGTGAGGCGCCGCTTCCCTTCGACTACGAAAAGGAGCTGATCGGGGCCCGCACCCCGTGTCTGGAGGGACAGAAGAACATGGTCGCGGCCGCGCGGACCATGGGGTTCCGTTACGACTCGAGTGGCGTCGGCAACCAGGTCTGGCCCGCGAAGAAGGACGGTCTGTGGGATCTTCCCCTGCAGCTCGTCCCGGTGCCGGGACGAGCTTTCGAGACGCTCTCGATGGACTACAACTTCATGTTCAACCAGTCCGGAACGACGCAGGGGGAACCTGACAAGCACGAGTACTGGGGCAACCAGATGCGGGACGGTCTGCTTCAGGCGTTCAGTCGCGCCTACAACGGCAACCGAGCTCCGCTGATCATCGGTAACCACTTCGAATCCTGGAACGGTGGTACCTACATGCGTGCGATCGAGGAGACGATCAAGACGGTCTGCACCCAGCGGGACGTGCAGTGCGTGTCTTTCCGCCAGCTCGCCGACTGGCTGGACGCTCAGGACCCCGCGACGCTCGACAAGCTCGGGACGCTGAAGGTGGGGCAGGCGCCGAAGCCGGGCTGGGGTGCGTTCCTTGCCGGGACTGCTCCGGCTGAGAAGCCTGCGGGTAGCCCCGTGCCCGCCAAGCCGGCCGACCAGCCGGCAGGCAGGGCGGCCGACGGCAGCGCGGGCTAGGGGCCACCCTGCGGCATCGCCCCTCCGGCTCAGGCCGGTTGTGCGGCGTCCGGTTCCGAGAGGTGTTCATGCAGGACGAAGGCGGGGTCGACCTGGGCAGCCAGGTCGGCGCCCGTCTTCTCGTTGCCCCAGCTCTCCGCGTTCTTCAGATGGAAGTGGACCATCTGCCGGGTGTAACGCTCCCAGTCGCGCAGCTCGTACGAGTCCTCCGCGGCGTTCTGCAGAGCCTGCAGCGCCATCCGGTTGTCAGCCTCGAGCAACTCGAACGGCGCCGGGCGGCCCTTCTCCATCGTCCTGACCCAGTCGGACTGGCCGACTCCGACCAGAAGGTCGTCGCCGACCTCGGAGCGCAGGAAATCGAGATCGTCCTCGCCCTGCACCTTGTTGCCCACCACCTTCAGCGCGACGCCGAAGTCCCGTGCGTAGTCCTTGTACTGGCGGTAGACGGAGACGCCCTTCCGGGTCGGCTCGGCGACCAGGAAGGTCATGTCGAAGCGGGTGAACATGCCCGACGCGAACGAGTCCGACCCCGCCGTCATGTCGACCACCACGTACTCGTCCTGGCCGTCGACCAGGTGATTGAGGCACAGCTCCACCGCCCCGACCTTGGAGTGGTAGCAGGCGACACCGAGATCGGTCTCGGTGAACGGGCCGGTGGCCATGAGCCTGATCTCTCCGTCGTCCAGCCGGACCGTGCGGGCGCAGGCGTCGTAGACGGGGTTGTCCTCCCTGACGCGCAGGAGCCGGGACCCCTCCCCGGGTGGCGTCGTCTTGATCATCGTTGCGGCGGAGGTGATGCGGGGGTTGGTCCCGCGAAGGTAGTCCTTGATGAGTGGCAGCTGCGCGCCCATGGCGGGCAGGGCGGAGGCCTCGTTCTCGTCCAGGCCCAGGGCGGCGCCCAGGTGCTGGTTGATGTCGGCGTCCACCGCGACGACGTGGGCTTCATTGGCGGCGAGGTGGCGGATGAAGAGCGAGGACAGCGTTGTCTTGCCGCTGCCGCCCTTCCCCACGAAAGCGATCTTCATGTTCACCTAGGGTAGCGGTAGCGTCGCTCACTGCTGTCATCCTTCGTGAAGAACGCCACTCCCTGGCGGCATCCGACCCCGGGGCGCGTAGCCTCCCTACTTATGAGTACGACTCCTTCGGACCCTCTTGCCGCACTGGGAGACCTGCCGGGGGTCGCCGACGCGGTGGACTCCGTACGCAAGGCCGTCGACCGGGTCTACGGACACCGGGTCATGCGGCGCCGCAGCAACGAGGTCACAGCGGAGGCAGCCCTGCGCGGAGCCCGCGGTTCGGCGTCTCTTTCAGGTGCCGACTGGAATCTCGAGGAGGTGCGCCGGCGCACGGACTTCAGCGGTGAGGGCGAGGCCCGCATCATCGGAGCCGCTCTGAGGCTCACGGCGGAGGCAGGGCAACTGCTTTCGATCTGGCGGCAGTCACCGCTTCGCGTCCTGGCCAGGCTTCACCTGGTCGCAGCAGGCGGCGCAACCCCCGACGACACGGTCGGCAGGCCCCGGCTGGCCGGTGAGCCGGTCGACGAACCGCTCATCGAGGCGCCGGTCCCCAGCGCGGACGAGGTGTCCGGGCGCCTTGAGGGGCTGTCGAAGCTGATCATCGCCGGCGGCTCCGCACCCGCGCTGGTCACGGCCTCGGTGGTGCACGGTGAACTGCTGGCGCTGCGCCCCTTCGGTTCGCGCAACGGCCTCGTCGCCCGTACCGCCGAGCGCATCGTGCTGATCGGCAGCGGCCTCGACCCGAAGTCGATCTGTCCCGCCGAGGTCGGCCACGCGGAGCAGGGGCGCGCGGCCTATGTGGCCGCGTTCGAGGGGTACCTGTCGGGGAGCCCTGAGGGGATGGCCGCATGGATCGCTCACTGCGGCCGCTCGGTAGAACTCGGTGTCAGGGAGTCGACGGCGGTGTGTGAGGCGCTGCAGCGCGGCGCGGCGTAGGCCCGAAATCCAGGAGGCTGTCGGTCGCGCAGGCGAGGGCTGAGCGCGTGCGTCGGGAGGCTCGGAAAAGGGTTGCGGCGGTACCGGTTCCGGTACCGCCGCTGGCACGTCCGCCCAGTTACCAAGCGTCCTCGATATGTGCCCATCAGGTCGGGTTCTTTGCCCGTCACCTGGTGCGGCTGGCCCGTAATCGACGGGTCGACGTCGCGTGGGTACTCGACTTCCGTGCTCGGTCCGTGGGGCCTCGTGTGCGTAAAAGGTGATCCTCGCGGATGTCCTTGGTCTCGCGGGCCGTTGACTCCTTTGTACTCCCGGACCAGGTGGAGCGGAAGGCTTGGCTGGATTTCTTTACTTTTGTATTCAAATGAAGTCGATTGGGGCATTGCTGGGAGGTCGGTTGCCCGGGTGGTGAGCCGCGCTGCCGGAAACGGGCACGAGGCTGTCCCCTGCCGTGCGGCCTGTCAGGTGGCGAGTGTCGAGGCCCGACGGCGGTTGGTGTACCAGACCAGTCCGGCGGTCACGGCGGCCGCGCCCAGCGCGGCCGCGGCCACCAGTGCGGGGCGCGGCGGCATCGAGAACGCAGGCAGGCGCTGCTTGAGCCGGACGGGTCGGTCGAAGACGAGAATCGGCCACTCCCTGAGGGTGGCCTCGCGCCGCAGGGACCGGTCCGGGTTGACGGCGTGCGGATGACCGACGGCCTCGAGCATTGGTACGTCGGTGGCAGAGTCGCTGTAGGCGTAGCAGCGTGAGAGGTCGTAACCCTCTGATTCGGCCAGAGCCTTGATTGCCTCAGCCTTGGTGGGGCCGTAGGCGTAGTACTCGATTTCGCCCGTGTAGCAGCCGTCGTCGCCCACGACCATCCGGGTCGCCACCACTCTGTCGGCGCCGAGCAGTTCTCCGATCGGTTCGACGACCTCTGCGCCCGAGGTCGAAACGATGACCACGTCGCGCCCGGCAATGTGGTGCTCCTCGATGAGGGTCGCCGCCTCGTCGTAGATGATGGGGTCGATCAGGTCGTGCAGGGTCTCGGCGACGAGGTTCTTGACCTGCTGGACGTTCCATCCCTTGCAGAGCGCTGAGAGATATTCGCGCATCCGCTCCATCTGGTCGTGATCGGCACCTCCGGCAAGGAACACGAACTGTGTGTACGCGGTGCGCAGTACAGCACGTCGGTTGATCAGCCCACCTTGGTAGAAGGACTTGCTGAAGGTCAGTGTCGATGACTTCGCAATGACCGTCTTGTCCAGATCAAAGAAGGCTGCTGTACGCGGCGAGAAGCAATTTTCCACAAAGGTGAGCATAGGGGCCCGCCATTCGGCGTAAAGTCCGGCGGGTGGGTTTGCTTGAGAAGGGGCTCGGGTACACCATGGAAGTCACGGATCGTTCGCGACCGTGCTAACCCGGTCCGACTCCTCCCCCCCCGAGTCGGCCGTGGGGACGACCCCCGCTCTCCCCCCCGGCGGGGGTCGTCGCATGTCCAGACGCATTTTTCGGCAGAGGATCGAGAGACTCTCTCCCCTGCCTGCCGCCGTCAAGCGCCTCTCGCGATGACGTACTCGATCATCCATTGTCACTCTGTGTAGTGGAAGTGCTGCGCTGTGAAAGTCCCCTGTACGAGGTACCGAGTTATTCACAACGTCGTAGTTGTCCACAGTTTTTGAGCAAGATCCACATGTTTTTCCGTGCAGTTGCATGGTGATTCCACCCGCGAAGTCCGCGGGTTCCGGAATCGCGTCTCTCGGAAGCGTTCGAGATCGCCGCGAAACCGCACTGAAGGGGCAGTGAGAGGGGCGGAGATCGTGGCTGGATCTTTCACGGGCGAAGGTCCGTCGAGCATCGAAGGGCGCCGGAGTGGACCGCTGATCGTGACCGAGGACGCCGAGTTGCTGGACGATCTTCTCAGGCTGTGCGCGGCGGCGGGGGCCGTTCCGGAAGTCCATCACGGGCCTCCGGGAGAGAGGGGCGGCTGGGAGAGGGCCCCGATGATTCTGGTGGGCGACGACGCGGCGCGCGGATGCCAAGGGACTGCCCGCAGGCCCGGGGTCATGCTCGTCGGCAGGGATCCGGGCGATCCTGATGTATGGCGCCGAGCGGTGGAGATCGGGGCCGAATACGTGCTGCGGCTGCCCGATTCCGAAGGGTGGCTCGTCGATCAGATCGCCAATGCGGCGGAAGGCGTGGGCAGGCCCGCACTCACCGTGGGAGTGATCGGAGGCCGCGGTGGCTCCGGTGCGTCCACGCTGGCCTGTGCGCTCGCCGTGACGGCGGCGGGGTCGGGCCGGCGGACCATGCTGATCGACGGCGATCCTCTGGGCGGTGGGATCGACGTGCTGCTGGGCGGCGAGACGTCCGAAGGTTTGCGGTGGCCGGATTTCGCCCGTTCGAAGGGGAGAGTGGGCGGAGGTGCGCTGGAGGAGTCCTTGCCTGCGCTGCACGGGCTGCGGGTGCTCAGTTGGGGCCGGGACGACGAGGTGATCGTTCCCCCACAGGCCATGCGATCGGTCCTCGCCGCAGCACGACGGCTAGGCGGTGTGGTGGTCGTCGATCTGCCGCGCAAGGTGGACGAGAGCATGGCGGAGGCGCTGGCGCAGTTGGATGTCGGACTGCTGGTCGTGCCAGGGGAACTCAGAGCTGTCGCGGCAGCGCAGCGCGTGGCGTCGTCCGTCCGCACGGTCCTGGAGGACCTGCGGGTCGTCGCGCGGGGCCCGTACACGGCAGGTCTGGACGAGCACTGGGTGGCGCAGGCTCTCGGGCTGCCTCTCGTCGGCGATCTGCCCCCGGAGGCCGGGTTGTCCTCGGGGCAGGACAGCGGTGCGCCCCCCGGAGCGAGTTCCCGTGGGGTGTTGGCTCGCTTCTGCACCGCTTTCTGGGAACTGGCGGATGCCCCGGCGCGCTCGGACGGCGCTTCGTCCCGGCACCGGGTGGGAGGGACGCGATGACCGACGCGTTGTTCGATGCCGTGCGACAGCGACTGGCCCGCAGCGGTGTGGCACCCACTCCAGCCGGGGTGGCAGCCGCACTGAGGGAGCAGGGCCGGTTGCTCGGTGACGCGGAAGTTCTCGGTGCGGCGGAGGAACTGCGGGGCGAACTGGTCGGCACAGGCGTCCTGGAGCGGCTGTTGGCCGACCCTGCGGTGACCGATGTGCTGGTGTCGGCTCCGGACCGGGTGTGGGTGGACCGCGGCGGTGGACTCGAGCTGACGCGGGTCGTCTTCCAGGATGCGGCCGCCGTCCGGCGGCTTGCTCAGAGGCTTGCCGCGGTGGCGGGGCGCCGACTGGACGACGCCCGGCCGTGGGTGGACGCCAGACTGCCGGACGGAACACGCATGCACGCGGTCCTGCCGCCGGTATCCATCGGCTCGACGTGCCTCTCGCTGCGTGTGGTGCGGCCCAAAGCCTTCACGCTGATGGAGCTCGTAGCGGCGGGGACGGTTCCGCCAGGCGGCGACCGGTTGCTGAAGGCGCTGGTCGAGGCCAGGGTCTCGTATCTGATCAGCGGAGGAACCGGAGCAGGGAAGACGACGCTGCTGTCGAGTCTGCTGGGGGTGGTCGGAGAGCGGGAACGCATCGTGCTGGCCGAGGATTCGGCGGAGCTGCGGCCAGATCATCCGCATGTCGTACGCCTGGAGTCGCGCCCCGCAAATCAGGAAGGTGCCGGGCGGGTGACACTGCGGGATCTCGTACGCCAGGCATTGCGTATGCGTCCTGACCGCCTGGTGGTGGGCGAGGTCCGGGGCGCTGAGGTGACGGAGCTGCTGGCCGCTCTCAACACCGGACACGAAGGCGGGTGCGGCACAGTCCACGCGAACGCGGCCGAGCATGTTCCGGCGCGTCTGGAGGCACTGGGGACGTTTGCCGGCCTCGACCGGGCGGCTCTGCACAGTCAGTTGGCCGCCGCGCTCTCCGTAGTCGTCCACCTCGCACGGGACAGGAGCGGGCAGCGGCGTCTGGCCGAGGTCCATGTGCTCGAACGTGATTCAGCCGGCCTGGTCGTCACTGTGCCTGCCCTGAGCTGGAGTGCGCGCGGGTTCGTTCCGGAACGGGGCTGGGAGCGGCTCGGCGCGCTGATCGGGGAGCAGCAGTGACGGCGACGGGCCATCACGCGCTGATGCACGTGCCGGAGTGGGTGATGGCCGGCTTCACGGGTCTGGCGGGCGGTCTGGTCGTGGCACGCGACACAGGGGCGCGGCGGGCTCGGGCCTTGATGGGCCGACGGCGGAAGGCACAGCCGTGGCCGACTGCATGGGCCAAGGTCCGCGATCTGGCGGACCGGCGGCGGGAGTGGCTGTGTGCCCCTGTGGCGGCCTTGCTCGCCTTGCTGGGGGAATCGGTGCTGCCGCTGGTCCTGGGTGCTGTGGCGGTACCTCTCGCGAGGCGCTGGCTGGGACGGCGGGAGCGGCGGCGCGAGTGCGAGAGGGCAGCCCACGCGGTGACGGCGCTCTGCGGGGCGGTGATCGGCGAACTGCGGGCCGGACGTGAGCCCGGGCAAGCCCTGCTCGTTGCCGAGCGCGACGCCGACGCACTGGGCCTCGCCGGGCCCGCCGTACTGGCCGCAGCGCGGTTCGGCGGCGATGTCCCGGCCGCTCTGCTGCAGGCATCGACGGGGCCGGGTCTCGATGGTCTCGCCGGGATGGCGGCCTGCTGGCGGGTCGCTGTGAACGGCGGAGCCGGACTCGGGGCAGGTCTCGCCCGGCTTGAGGGCGCACTGCGCGGCGAGAGGAGGCGGCGGGAGGAGTTGCGTGCGCAGCTTGCCGGCGCGTGGTCGACGGTGGCGGTACTGGCTTTGCTGCCGATGCTGGGGCTGGGACTGGGGGCGGCGCTCGGTGCGGACCCGCTGAGGGTTCTGCTGCACAGTCCGGGCGGGCTTGTCTGCCTGGTGACCGGCGGCCTTCTGGAAGCTGCGGGTCTGTTCTGGGCCTCGCGGATCGTGCGGTCGGGGGAGGCGGGATGAGCGGGATGCCTGCGTCGGGGGATTGGCCGACGACGGCCGGGGCCGTGGGGGCTGCCCTGGGCACAGCCGCCTACCTCACCCTGGTGCTGACCGGCCGGCGGCGTGCTCGGTGCGTACGCGGGCGGGGAGCGCAGCTGACCAAGTCCGCTGAGAGCAGGCGGAGACGGGGGTGGCCGGACCTGCGGGTCGCGAGCCGGGGCTGCGCACGCCTGTGGGCGATGCCCCTGGCCGTCTGGGTAGTTGGGTGGGTGCTTGTCGGCGGGATCATCGGATGCGCGGCCGGCCTTCTGCCGGCGTACGGAGTGCGGCGGTGGTGGAGCTCCGACAGGGGGCGCGCCCCCGCCGGCCAGGTTGCCGAGGCTGCTCTGGTCGCGCGGCAACTGCCGATCACCGCAGACCTCTTGGCTTCCTGCCTCGCGGCGGGCGCCGGGCCGCGGGAGGCGGCGGAGGCGGTCGGGGAAACCGTCGCCGGTCCTGTCGGTGACCGGTTGGCCCGGACCGCAGCCGTGATTCTCCTCGGCGGCGAACCCGACGAGGCGTGGCACCGGTTCGGGGAGTTGCCGGGTGCCGCGCCACTCGCCCGCTGCCTGGCACGTGCCTCGTCGACGGGCGCACCCGCGGCGGAGCCGGTCTCCCGACTGGCTGACGAGATACGCGCCGAGCGGGCGAGCGCGGCCGTGGCACGTGCTCAGCGGGCCGGTGTGCTGATCACCGCGCCGGTGGGGCTCTGCTTTCTGCCCGCCTTTCTGGCGGTGGGAGTGGCACCGGTGGTGATCGGGCTGGCGACCGGTCTCTCGCGAAGCGGCTGAGACTCAGCAGGCACTCGACCCCGGCCTGTTCTGACGCGGGTCGATCCGACGACCGGGCAGGGGACCGGGCCGAGTTTTCGCGCGGTCCGAGTCGTGGACCCGGCACGGCGCAAAAGCCGGATCGCCGATGGCTCCCGAGCGGGGAGCGGGAGCCCGACCGGCTTCATGTCGGCCGGAAGTACTGAATCAAGAGTTCTGAGTGGAACAACGTGAGGTCTGAGACATGGTGGTTGAGATCGTGGTCGAAATGGGTGGGAAGTTCATGGAGCGGTCGCTGAGCGCTCTGCGTCGTGTGTGGAGTGCCAGGTTCGGAAGGCATAACCGCTGCGGGGGCCTCGACCGGGGGATGACGACGTCCGAGTACGCGGTGGGGACCATCGCCGCGTGCGCGTTCGCTGCTGTGCTCTACAAGGTGGTGACCAGTGGAGCTGTGCTGTCGGCGTTGCAGTCGCTGATCAAGGACGCCCTTGATGCGAAGTTCTGAGGGGACGCTCGGGCGCAGGAGCGCCGACCGCGACCGGGGTGCGGTGACGGCGGAGGCCGCCATGGCCCTCACCGTGCTTGTGACGTTCGTGTTCGCTCTCGTCTGGGCGCTTGTGGCCGCGGCGGACCAGATCCGCTGTGTGGACGCCGCCCGCGCCGGAGCGCGCGCGGCGGCCCGGTCCGAGCCTGAGGCCGCGGTGCTGGCCGTGGCCCGGGAGTCGGCGCCGGACAGGGCCCGGGTCGCTGTGGAGCGTGCAGGTGAGCTGTGGAGCGTCCGGGTGGAGGCACCGACGCCGGGGCCGGGTCCCCTGGCTTTGACCCTGAGTGCCGAGGCGGTCGCGTTGGCCGAGGACACCGTGGGGGCGGAGACCGGCATGGGGGCGGAAGACACCGTGGGGGTGGGGCCGTGAGGCAGAGGAGGAGCGGAGACGCGCCCGGAGACCGCGGGCTGGCGACGGTGTGGGTTGCAGTCACGACGGCGACACTCTGCGCGGTGTTTGCGACGGTGCTCGCCCTCGGCCAGGCCGTGGCCGCCCGACACAGGGCCGGGGGCGCCGCGGACCTGGCAGCGCTTGCCGCAGCCGATCGAGCGCTCCAAGGCGTGGAGGAGGCTTGCAGGGCGGCCACCACGGTCGCTGTCGCCCAGGGCGCGGAGATCGTGCGCTGCGGGGTGAAGGGCGAGATCGCCGACGTGACGGCTCGTGCACGCTTCGGCCCCTACGCACCCGAGGTCAGGTCGAGAGCGGGGCCACCACAGGCCTTGCCTTCCCCCGGTGCGGCCGTCCGCGCCGTCCTCCGCCCGGGAAGTGGGGCCGAGCGGAGCCTGTCTCAGTCGCCGCCGCCCGGTCGCGGGCCCTCCGACTCTGGGCCATCCGACTCTGGGCCATCCGGTCGTCGGCCGTCCTTGCTCTCGACCGGACTTCCCGCCGGACGCACGTCCCCGGGGTCCGGTGGTGCCGTCCTGAGCAGCTCGGTCAGGAGTCGCACGGCGCCCCGTTTGTGCAGTGGGTCGTTGCCGTTGCCGCACTTGGGGGACTGGATGCACGACGGGCAGCCCGCCTCGCACTCGCAGGAAGCGATGGCCTGCCGCGTCGCGGTGAGCCAGGTGCGGGCCGTGTGGAACGCGCGCTCCGCGAAACCGGCACCACCGGGGTGGCCGTCGTAGACGAACACGGTGGGGAGGAGCGTGTCGGGGTGCAGGGGTACGGAGACACCGCCGATGTCCCAGCGGTCGCAGGTGGCGAAGAGCGGCAGCATCCCGATGGAGGCGTGTTCTGCCGCGTGCAGGGCACCTCCGAGGATCTCCGGGCTGATCCGGGCGGCGTCAAGCTGATCCTCGGTGACCGTCCACCACACGGCCCGGGTACGCAGGGTGCGCGGCGGCAGGTCGAGTTTGGTCTCACCCAGGACCTCTCCGGTGATCAGTCTGCGGCGAAGGAAGGAGACGACCTGGTTGGTGACCTCGACGGAGCCGAAGCAGAGCCTTCCGTCACCCCACGGGATCTCGGTGTCGGTCTCCAGCACGGAGATCGCCGTCGTGTCGCGGGCATTGGTGGAGTAGGGAGGGACGGCCTCCTCCACCAGGGCCACCGCATCCTCCAGATCCAGGCTCCGGACCAGGTAGGTCCGGCCCTGGTGGAGGTGGACGGCTCCCTCGTGTACTGAGGTGTGCGCGGCTGCTTCGTCGACGGTTCCCAGCAGTCGGCCGGTACCTGCCTCGACGATCTGGACCGGACGGCCGCCCCCGCCTCGGATGTCGGTGAGGTCGGCTGCGCGTTCACGGCGCGTCCAGTGCCAGCCCGTCGTCCGCCTGCGCAGCAGCTTCGCGGCCTCCAACTGCGGCAGAAGCTCGGGCGCGGCGGGACCGAAGAGCGTGATGTCGGATTCCGTGAGGGGCATCTCCGCGGCTGCGGCGCACAGGTGCGGGGCTAGGACATAGGGGTTGTCCGGGTCCAGGACGGTCGACTCCACCGGCTGGTCGAACAGCGCCTCGGGATGGTGGACGAGGAAAGTGTCCAGCGGATCGTCCCGGGCCACGAGGACGGCGAGGGCGCCCTGCCCCGATCGTCCGGCGCGCCCTGCCTGCTGCCAGAGCGAGGCACGGGTGCCCGGGTAGCCGGCGATGACGACGGCGTCCAGGCCCGAGACGTCGATACCGAGCTCCAGGGCCGTCGTGGCGGCCAGTCCGAGCAGTTCCCCTGAGTGCAGGGCCCTTTCCAGGGCCCTGCGTTCCTCCGGCAGGTATCCGCCTCGGTAGGCGGCGACGCGTCCGGGCAACGAGCGGTCCACCTCGGCGAGCCGCTCCTTGGCGATGACGGAGATGAGTTCGGCGCCTCGCCGGGAGCGCACGAAGGCGACCGAACGCACACCCTGAACGGTCAGGTCGGTCAGGAGGTCGGCGGTCTCGGCGGTGGCCGTACGGCGTACCGGAGCCCCCTTCTCGCCGTGCAGATCGGTCAGGGGGGGTTCCCAGAGGGCGAAGACCATCTCCCCCCTGGGCGAGGCGTCGTCGGCGACCTCCTTCACGGGCAGGCCTGTGAGACGTCCTGCGGCGACGGAGGGATGTGCCGCGGTGGCGGAGGCGAGGAGGAAGACGGGGTCGGATCCGTAGCGGGCGCAGAGGCGGCGAAGACGACGCAGCACCTGGGCGACGTGGGAGCCGAAGACGCCCCGGTAGGTGTGGCACTCGTCGATGACGACGAAGCGGAGGGCGCGCAGGAACGAGGCCCACCGGGGGTGGGACGGAAGGATGCCTCGATGCAGCATGTCGGGGTTCGTCAGGACGTAATTGGCGTACTGACGCACCCATTCGCGTTCTTCGACCGGCGTGTCCCCGTCGTAGACCGCCGGCCGGATCGCGGAGCCGAGCGGCGTCGCGAGCGCCTTCACCGACCGGCGCTGGTCGGCGGCCAGAGCCTTGGTGGGGGCGAGGTACAGGGCGGTGGTGCCGCGGCCGTTCGGGGCATGGGAGCCGTCGAGGAGGGTACTCAGTACCGGAGCGAGGTAGGCCAGTGACTTTCCCGAGGCCGTCCCGGTGGAGATCACGACGGACTCGCCGTCCAGTGCGTGCTCGGCTGCGGCGGCCTGGTGAGTCCACGGATGGTCGATTCCGGCCCTGCCGATTGCGGAGATCACTTCTGGACGGATGCGATCAGGCCAGGTGGCATGGGTTCCCGCGCGCGGGGGCAAGTGCTCCGTATGAGTGATGCGCGCTGCCCGGCCCGCCGCTGCGGCGAGCCGGTCGAGAACCACTGCGGGAGAGGGGCGCGAGCCTGCGTTCCCGGGTGGTCGACTGGGGCGGTGATTCTTGGCCATCGGCACCGAGTGTGTCACTGGCGTGACGGACAATGGTCCCAAGGCGTCGTGCATGGCTGCTGGTAAGTGATTGAATGCCATCGCGGCTGGCGATCCGTCCCCTGGCCTCCGTCGGGGAGACCGAGGGGCGACCGCTCGATAGCAAGGTGCTGGAGGATCCGTGGACCTGTCCCTGTCGACTCGCAATGTGTCCGGGCCTGGTGGCGACCGTACGGTCGTCGAGGTCGGTGGCGAGATTGATGTGTATACCGCGCCCAAGCTGCGCGAGCAGTTGGTCGAGTTGGTGAATGACGGCAGCTACCACCTGGTTGTCGACATGGAAGGCGTCGACTTCCTCGACTCCACCGGCCTCGGCGTGCTCGTTGGCGGCTTGAAGCGTGTGCGGGCCCATGAGGGCTCGCTGCGCCTGGTGTGCAACCAGGAGCGCATTCTCAAGATTTTCCGGATCACAGGCCTGACCAAGGTGTTTCCCATTCACACCACGGTCGACGAGGCTGTCGCGGCCACCGACTGAAGTCGGTGCGGGCCGGCCCCTCCAGGGTCGGCAGGCATGGCGGTGACGGACCGGCAGGCGGCAGCAGGCGGGCCGCCACGAGCAGGCGGTCGACCAAGTGGTCGGCTGCCGGCTTCGTCGGTTTCCGGGGGAGAATGAGAGCAGGGGTACCGGGCGCCAAGCCCGGGCCCCTGAGACGCACGCCCATACGTTCGAGGGGGATGGCATGCCAACCGTTGAACTCCGCTTCAGCGCTCAGCCCGAACACGTCAGGACGGCCCGCCTCGTGGCAGCCGCAGTGGCGCGCCGGGCCGGCGTCGACGAGGCGGTGCTCGACGAGGTCAGACTCGCGGTCGGCGAGGCGTGCAGTCGCGCCGTAGGGCTGCATCGGAGCCATGGCATCGCCTCTCCCGTCACGGTCGTTCTGACCGAGGACGAGAAGGCGTTCTCCATCGAGGTCGGCGACGGGCATCTCGCCACGGGAAGCGACGCCTCGGCGCAGGGAGTGCCTGGTGGCGGAGGTCCGGACGTCCCGGAGACCGAAGCCGACAGCGAGGACGAGATGGGCCTCGCGGTCATCAGCGGTCTCGTCGACGATGTCGAAGTCCGCACGGGTGCGGACGGCGGAGTGATCCGCATGACCTGGCCGACGAGTCCGGCCGTGGTGCTTCCCTGATTCACCCCGCCAGCGCTGTCGTTCACCGCCCTGTGCTGTGGTTCAGCCCCTGTGCTGTCGTTCACGCCCTGTGCTGTGCTTCGAGCCCTGCGCTGTCTTTCAGGCCCGGCGTGATGCCGAGATGAGACGGCATCCTCCGCTGCCAGGCCCCTCTGCCGTGGCCGGCGGCGTCCAACGTGCCTGCGAGGCTTCGTTCCCACGCAGCCCGTGCACCACCTCGAGCTACCTGCCCCGGTATTCCATTTCGGCCGCGCACCGTTCCGCCCTGTGCCGCGCCCTGTGCCGCGCCCTGTTCCGCCCTGTGCCTCGCCCCGCAGGAGGGCTTGGCCGACGCATGTGATCGCGTTGCTGGGCACGGTCAGCTTCGTGCCCGATCTCGGACCTCGATCTCCTCCCGGCGTGATCCCCCCAGCGTAATCCTCCTGGCGTAACCCTCCGGGAGCAATCCGCTTCGGCGCCCAGCTTCGTGCACGCCCAGCTTCCCGCATGGCCGCCCTCGTGCACGGCGGCCTTCCCGCATGGCCGCCTCGAGCTGATGGGCGGGCCTGGTGGGCGGGCCTGGTGGGCGAGGCCCTCGCCAGGATTTCGTCCTTGCTCTTCATCGGTGATCTCCGATAATTCCCGCGTGTCATGCGTCGGCCCCATTACTGCATTCGGGCCCAGGTGCGTGCGAGATCATTTGCCATTGGGTGGACGAAAAACGATTTCATTGACCACCCACTGTTTTGGTCAGACTCTTCTCCCTACAATCCGTCCACGTCTTGAGCGCTCAGTGTCAAGGAGGACGTATGGCGGAGTTCGTCAACACCCCACTCGCAGAACTGGCGCACGTTCCCGTACCTTCCGGCCGGTCCACCTCGCTCGCAGCCGCAGTACTCACCGACGGCAACCGGCTGATCGTCGTCGTCATCGCGGTCGTCGCTCTCGCCGCGCTGGTCGTGGCCCGGCTGCTGGCGCGCCAGGTGCTGGCTGCCGGTGAGGGAACCGAACGCATGAAAGAGATCGCGGCAGCCGTCCAGGAAGGTGCGAATGCCTATCTGGCCCGGCAGTTGCGCACCGTCGGCATTTTCGCCGTAGTCGTGTTCTTCCTGCTCCTGCTGCTTCCCGCCGACAACGGGGCGCAGCGCGTGGGGCGCTCGCTGTTCTTCCTGGTGGGGGCGCTTTTCTCGGCGGCCACCGGATACATCGGTATGAGGCTCGCTGTCCGCAGCAATGTGCGTGTGGCAGCTGCCGCACGCGAGGCGACTCCCGCACAGGGTGAACCGGAGAAAGATCTCACCGCCGTTTCGCACAGAGCGATGAAGATCGCGTTTCGTACCGGTGGCGTGGTCGGCATGATCACGGTGGGTCTCGGACTGCTCGGTGCGTCCTGCGTGGTGCTCGTCTACGCGGCCGACGCGCCCGAGGTGCTGGAGGGTTTCGGTCTCGGCGCCGCGTTGATCGCGATGTTCATGAGGGTCGGAGGGGGCATCTTCACCAAGGCCGCCGATGTGGGCGCCGACCTGGTGGGCAAGGTGGAGCAGGGCATCCCCGAGGACGATCCGCGTAATGCGGCCACCATCGCGGACAACGTGGGTGACAACGTCGGCGACTGCGCAGGCATGGCCGCAGACCTGTTCGAGTCGTACGCCGTGACGCTCGTGGCCGCGCTCATCCTGGGCAAGGCGGCCTTCGGGGACGCGGGGCTGGCCTTCCCGCTGATCGTGCCGGCGATCGGGGTGGTCACGGCGATGATCGGGATCTTCGCCGTGGCTCCCCGGCGCGCGGACCGCAGTGGGATGAGCGCCATCAACCGCGGGTTCTTCGTATCAGCGGTGATCTCGCTCGCGCTCGTGGCGGTGGCCGTCTTCGTCCATCTGCCGTCCTCCTACGCCGAGCTCGACGGTGTCACGGACCGGGCCATCGCCTCGCACGGCGGCGATCCGCGCGTCTTCGCGCTGGTCGCGGTGGCCATCGGGATCGTGCTCGCCGCTCTGATCCAGCAGCTCACGGGCTACTTCACCGAGACCAGCCGGCGTCCGGTGCGGGACATCGGGAAGTCCTCGCTGACCGGGCCGGCGACCGTCGTGCTGGCAGGTATCTCCATCGGCCTGGAGTCGGCGGTCTACACCGCTCTCCTGATCGGTCTCGGCGTCTACGGGGCGTTCCTGCTCGGCGGTACGTCGATCATGCTGGCGCTCTTCGCGGTTGCCCTGGCGGGGACCGGCCTGCTCACCACCGTGGGCGTCATCGTCGCGATGGACACCTTCGGCCCGGTCTCCGACAACGCCCAGGGCATCGCTGAGATGTCCGGGGACGTCACGGGCGCGGGAGCCCAGGTCCTCACGGATCTGGACGCCGTCGGCAACACCACCAAGGCCATCACCAAGGGCATCGCGATCGCCACGGCCGTCCTGGCGGCGGCGGCGCTCTTCGGCTCGTACCGGGACGCCATCGCCACCGCGGTCGACGACGTGGGTGCCAGGGCGGGGGAGCTAGGGCTGAGTCTGGACATCTCGCAGCCGAACAACATGGTCGGCCTCATCCTCGGAGCCGCGGTCGTCTTCCTCTTCTCCGGGCTGGCCATCAACGCGGTCTCCCGGTCGGCGGGAGCAGTGGTCCACGAGGTGCGCCGGCAGTTCCGGGAGCACCCCGGGATCATGGACCGTACGGAGAAACCCGAGTACGGACGCGTGGTCGACATCTGCACCAAGGATGCTCTGCGCGAGCTGGCCACACCCGGCCTGCTCGCCGTCCTCGCGCCCATCGCGGTGGGGTTCACCCTGGGGGTCGGAGCGCTCGGCTCGTACCTCGCGGGTGCCATCGCGACCGGGACCCTGATGGCGGTCTTCCTCGCCAACTCCGGTGGCGCGTGGGACAACGCCAAGAAGCTCGTCGAGGACGGCCACCACGGTGGGAAGGGGAGCGACGCCCATGCAGCGACGGTCATCGGTGACACGGTCGGCGACCCGTTCAAGGACACGGCGGGCCCAGCCATCAACCCGCTCCTCAAGGTGATGAATCTCGTGGCGCTGCTGATCGCCCCCGCGGTGGTGCAGTTCAGCTACGGCGACGATGCGAGCCCGGCTGTGAGGGCTCTGGTCGCCGTCATCGCCGTGGTGGTCATCATCGGAGCGGTCTACGTGTCCAAGCGGCGGGGGATCGCCGTGGGTGACAGCGACGGCCCGACCGGTGGTGACGGTGACTCGGGCGCCGGTGACAGCCCTGCCGCGTCCACCGGCCCGGCTGCTCCTGCCTGAGCCCGGCGGTCGTGATCCGGGGCGACCCGAAGGTGACGTCCGATCATGAGGGCGGTGAGCGGCGCGCTTTGACGTGTCGTCCGCCGCTCCCGTGCCCGGGAGGCCGTCGGCCACGTAAACGATCCGCACATGCGTCCGAGTGGACAGGTGAGTTGTATCTCCCTCACTTCCCTTGGTGCAAATGGCTTCAAAAGAATGCATATCGGATACAGGGCGCCTGATTGTCGTCCACTTGCCGTGTAAGTTCCGGGGCCGAGAGCCTTGGAAGGGACCCCATCCGGTGAACAAGAAGCTTGCAGCCGCACTGTCCGGCGGTGCGGTACTCGTACTGACGCTGTCGGGCTGCAGCGACGACAGCGACAACAAGGTGAACGACTGGGCGAAGAAGGTCTGCGACCAGGTTCAGCCGCAGTTGCAGAAGATCGCGAACGCCAATGCCGCGATCCAGCAGCAGACGGCCGACAACAGCAAGCCCGCCGACGTCCAGAAGACCGACTCGGCCGCCTTCCAGCAGATCTCGCAGGCGTACAAGGCGCTGGGTTCGGCCGTGGAGTCGGCGGGCGCGCCGCCGGTGGACGGTGGGGAGACCACCCAGAAGGAGGCCGTGAAGGAGCTCAACGCCTCCTCCGTGGCCTACGCGGACCTGAAGACGAAGGTCGACGCGCTCGACACGAAGGACCAGGCGAAGTTCGCCGACGGCCTCAAGGGCATTGCCGACGAGCTGAACAAGATCAGCACCAACGGTGACCAGGCGCTGAAGAAGCTCCAGTCCGGTGAGGTCGGCTCCGCGATGGCGAAGCAGAAGGGCTGCCAGAAGCCCACGGCCTCGGCGCCGCCCGCCTCCGCCCCGTCGGCCCCGGCCTCGGAGTCCGCCTCGCCTTCGGCGTCGCCGAGCGAGAAGTCGTAGCAGCAAGAAGTTGTGGCGGCAGGAATCCGTAGCAGTGGGAAGTCGTAGCGGCGGGAATCCGTACCAAGGGAATCCGTAGCGGCGGATGTCGTAACGGCGATATGTCGCGGCGGCGAGACGCCCCGCGGGGACGCTCTCACAGTGGCCCGGCGGCCCCTCTTGGGTGCCGGGCCGCTGCCGTTGTCGGCGGGAGCGGCCACAATGGTCGGGTGAGTACGACCAGCCTCCCCGCATCCGACTCTGCCGCCCGGCTCCGCGAAGCCCTGATTGCCGCCGCGTTCACCGCAGATGGCCTCCTCGAACTGCTCGGCGCGCCCGCTTATGCCGCGCTGGCCCGCAGCGAGACCGTCCCGGCCCTCCGGGCCACTCGCGGGGACTCGCCGCTCGACACGCTGGTGCGGCTGTTCCTGCTGCAGCGCCCCGTGCCGGTCGCGGCAGCCGCCGCGGCTCTCCCGTTGGAGGAGTGCGCCGCGGACGGCTGGGTGGTCCGCGACGGCGACCTGGTCGGAGCCACCGTCGATGTCCGCCCCTACGGCGGACCCGAGGGGCAGGACTGGTTCATCGTCTCCGACCTGGGATGCGCCGTCGGAGGTGCCGGCGGCATCGGCTCGCACGAGGAGGGCGTCGTCCTCGGCGTCGGCGGGGCCTCCACCACGCTCGCCGGGATCACGGTGCGGGGGCCCGTCACCTCGGCCCTCGATCTCGGCACGGGTTCCGGGATCCAGGCGCTGCACGCCGCCCAGCACGCCACCCGGGTCACCGCCACGGACGTCAACCCGCGCGCTCTGGAATTCACCCGTCTGACCCTTGCCCTGTCCGGAGCGGCCCCCGCCGACCTTCGGGAGGGGTCTCTCTTCGACCCCGTCGGCACGGAGACGTACGACCTGATCGTGTCCAACCCGCCCTTCGTCATCTCGCCCGGCGCCAGGCTGACGTACCGCGACGGCGGCATGGGAGGTGACGACCTGTGCCGGACTCTCGTGCAGCAGGCCGGGGAACACCTCGGCGAAGGCGGTTACGCGCAGTTCCTCGCCAACTGGCAGCACGTGGAGGGTGAGGAATGGCAGGACCGGGTGCGCTCCTGGGTGCCTGCCGGCTGCGACGCCTGGATCGTGCAGCGCGAGGTGCAGGATGTCACCCAGTACGCCGAACTGTGGCTGCGTGACAGCGGCGACCACCGCACCGACCCCGCCCTGTACGCCGAGCGGTACGAAGCCTGGCTGGACGAGTTCGAGGCCCGCAGCACCAGGGCTGTCGGCTTCGGATGGATCACACTCCGGAAGTCCGCGGCTGCCGTCGGGAATCCGTCGATCGTGGCGGAGGAGTGGCCGCACGCGGTGGAACAGCCCCTCGGTCCGGCCGTGGAGGCCCATTTCGCACGCCAGGACTACCTGCGTGAGCACGACGACGCGGCCCTGCTCTCCGCGCATTTCACCCTTGCCGAGGAGGTCGTGCAGGAGCAGGTCGGGTTGCCGGGCGCCGAGGACCCCGAGCATGTGGTGCTGCGTCAGCACCGTGGAATGCGACGGGCGACCAAGGTCGACGCAGTCGGCGCGGGGTTCGCGGGGGTGTGCGACGGTTCGCTGCCCGCGGGCAGGATCCTGGATGCCATCGCCCAGCTGATGGCCGAGGACCCGGTGCTGCTGCGCGACCGCACCCCGCAGGCGATCCGACTGCTGGTGGAGGAAGGCTTTCTGGAGCCCGTGCGGTGACGAGTCGGCCCGTGCTCGTGCGGTGACGAGTCGGCCCGTGCCCGTGCGGTGACGAGCCGCCGGCGTCCGGGCAACCGGTGCTGCGGTACCGCGTCACCGCAGGCACCGAACGCCCCGGCCCGCCCCGGCGGCGCAGTCCGCACAGGTGCGTGGCCGTGCTCCGCTCCCGCGGGCCGGAATGGTTCCTTTCCACGCCGAAAACCCCTCTGGCCAGCGCCTTCTCACGCGATCCATGACGACTCCGGCGCGCTGCGCGAGGTTCCGCTCCTCCAGGTAGGCCGGACCGCCGCTCGGCGTTCACCCCGGGTTCGTGACGACGACGCCCCGGGGTGGCAGCCTCCCCTCTGCCGAGCCGTCCGCACAGTCCGACGGCCACGTGGGCCACGCGAGCCACGACGGCGTACGGGCCCGCGGTGGCAGCCGCGGGGAAGAGCGTGAGGGGTACGGACATGGAGAGCGTCACCGCGGTCTTCGCCGGTGCGGCATTCGCGTTGTTCGGCACCGCCCTCCTCGTCTGGACCGGGGCGCGCACCATCCAGCGCGCGCCGGTGGCGCTCGGTGTGAGCCCCGTCGCCTCCACCGTTCTGGCCACGCTCTTCGGCGTACTCTTCCTCGTCCTCGGCGTGTGGTGTCTCACCCGCGTCTGATCCACTTCTCCGGCAGGTCCGGCGGCCGCCGGACAGCCGCCCGGCAGGTTGCCCCGGCTAGCCTCCGAAACCCGCAGGCGGCAGCCTCGCGAGGAGTGGGCCGGGTGGTCCGGGCGGCAGGAATGGCGGAAGTCGGGTTACCGTTCGAGTGGCCGTTGCGGGCTTTTGCCGTTTGACACGGGGGCGGGTTGTACCGTCACACTCCGCAGCGACAGCACCGCGGGTAGCGTCAGAACGCTGCCCGGATGCCCACGAGTGCCGACCGGAGAGAAGAGCGAAGTTGTCCCCGACCAGCGAAACCGCAGGCCGCCGACTCGTCATTGTCGAGTCGCCTGCCAAGGCGAAGACGATCAAGGGCTATCTCGGCCCCGGATACGTCGTCGAGGCGAGCGTCGGGCACATCCGCGACCTGCCGAACGGCGCCGCCGAGGTGCCCGACGAGTACACGGGTGAGGTACGCCGCCTCGGTGTGGACGTCGAAAACGACTTCCAGCCGATCTACGTCGTCAACGCAGACAAGAAGGCCCAGGTCAGGAAGCTCAAGCAGCTTCTTGCCGAATCCGACGAACTCTTCCTCGCCACCGATGAGGACCGCGAGGGCGAAGCCATCGCGTGGCACCTGCAGGAAGTCCTCAGGCCCAAGGTCCCCGTCCACCGGATGGTCTTCCACGAGATCACCAAGGACGCGATCCGGTCCGCCGTGGCCAATCCGCGCGAGCTCAACCAGCGCATGGTCGACGCCCAGGAGACCCGCCGTATCCTCGACCGCCTCTACGGCTACGAGGTCTCGCCGGTCCTGTGGAAGAAGGTCATGCCGCGGCTCTCCGCCGGCCGTGTCCAGTCCGTGGCCACCCGTCTCGTCGTCGAGCGGGAGCGCGAGCGCATCGCCTTCCGCTCCGCCGAGTACTGGGACCTGACCGGCACCTTCGCCACCGGCCGCACCGGTGACACGTCGGACCCCTCGACGCTCACCGCCCGCCTCAGCGCGGTCGACGGGCGCCGTATCGCCCAGGGCCGGGACTTCGGCCCGGACGGGCAGCTCAAGCAGGGCTCCGCCCAGACGCTGCACCTGGACGAGACCAACGCCCGCGCCCTGGCCGCGGCGCTGGCCGACTCCTCGTTCGCGGTCCGCTCGGTCGAGTCGAAGCCGTACCGCCGTTCGCCGTACGCGCCCTTCCGCACCACGACCCTCCAGCAGGAGGCGAGCCGGAAGCTGGGCTTCGGGGCCAAGGCCACGATGCAGGTGGCGCAGAAGCTGTACGAGAACGGCTTCATCACCTACATGCGTACGGACTCCACGACCCTCTCGGACACCGCGGTCTCCGCGGCCCGGGCGCAGGTCACGCAGCTGTACGGGGCGAACTACCTGCCCGACAAGCCGCGCACGTACGCCGGCAAGGTCAAGAACGCGCAGGAGGCGCACGAGGCGATCCGCCCCTCGGGCGACCGCTTCCGCACCCCGGCGGAGACCGGCCTCACCGGTGACCAGTTCCGGCTCTACGAACTGATCTGGAAGCGGACCGTCGCCTCCCAGATGAAGGACGCCACAGGTAACTCCGTCACGGTGAAGATCGGTGGCCGGGCGAGCGACGGCCGGGACGCCGAGTTCTCCGCGTCCGGCAAGACGATCACCTTCCACGGCTTCATGAAGGCGTACGTCGAAGGCGCCGACGACCCGAACGCCGAGCTGGACGACCGTGAGCGCCGGCTGCCGCAGGTCGCCGAGGGCGACGCGCTGACCGCTGACGAGGTCACGGTCGACGGTCACGCGACGAAGCCTCCGGCCCGGTACACCGAGGCGTCGCTGGTCAAGGAGCTCGAAGAGCGCGAGATCGGCCGTCCGTCGACGTACGCCTCGATCATCGGGACCATCCTGGACCGCGGCTACGTGTTCAAGAAGGGCACGGCCCTGGTGCCGTCGTTCCTCTCGTTCGCCGTGGTCAACCTGCTGGAGAAGCACTTCGGCCGGCTCGTCGACTACGACTTCACCGCCCGCATGGAGGACGACCTCGACCGCATCGCGCGGGGCGAGGCCCAGTCCGTGCCGTGGCTGCGCCGCTTCTACTTCGGCGCCGGGGACGACACGGCCGGTGCCGGTGCGGCATCCGACGCCGGCAATGGCGACGGGGACCACCTCGGCGGCCTGAAGGAGCTCGTGACCGACCTGGGCGCGATCGACGCCCGCGAGATCTCCTCGTTCCCCGTCGGCAACGACATCAAGCTCCGTGTCGGCCGCTACGGCCCGTACATCGAGCGGGGCGAGAAGGACTCCGAGGGCCACCAGCGCGCCGATGTGCCGGAGGACCTGGCGCCCGACGAGCTGTCCGTGGAACTCGCGGAGGAGCTGCTGGCCAAGCCGAGCGGCGACTTCGAGCTCGGCGCCGACCCGGTCAGCGGGAACCAGATCATCGCGAAGGACGGGCGCTACGGCCCGTACGTCACCGAGGTGCTGCCCGAGGGCACACCGAAGACGGGCAAGAACGCGGTGAAGCCCCGGACCGCGTCCCTCTTCAAGTCGATGTCGCTCGATACGGTGACACTTGCCGACGCGCTCAAGCTGATGTCGCTGCCGCGTGTCGTCGGTGAGGACGCCGAGGGCGTCGAGATCACCGCGCAGAACGGCCGCTACGGCCCGTACCTGAAGAAGGGCACGGACTCGCGGTCGCTCACCTCGGAGGACCAGCTCTTCGACATCACCCTCGAAGAGGCCCTCGCGATCTACGCCCAGCCGAAGCAGCGCGGGCGGGCCGCCGCCAAGCCGCCGCTGAAGGAGCTGGGCACGGACCCCGTGAGCGGGTCCCCGGTGGTCGTCAAGGACGGCCGGTTCGGCGCGTACGTCACCGACGGTGAGACCAACGCGACGCTGCGGACCGACGACAGCGTCGAGGACATCACGCCGGAACGTGGCTACGAGCTGCTCGCCGAGAAGCGGGCCAAGGGGCCTGCGAAGAAGAAGACGGCGAAGAAGGCTCCGGCCAAGAAGGCCACCGCGAAGAAGGCCACGACGGCCAAGAAGGCGACCGCCAAGAAGACGACCGCCACCAAGACGGCGGCCGCGAAGAAGACGACGGCCGCCAAGAAGGCGCCGGCGAAGAAGGCGACCGCCACCGCGAAGAGGACCGCGTCGGCGCCGTCCGACGAGAGCTGACCGCCGGGCCCCCGGGCAGGCGGCGCCGAAGGCCACGCACCGGCCCGGCGGGTCGGGTGTCGACCTGAGGAGCCGGGCGCCGGGTGCCGGCCTGAGGAGCCGGGTGCCGGGTGCCGGGCGGGGCCGTCCGTCGGTCGCACAGGCATGAGGAGCCGGCCGTTCGCCGTGCTCGAACACCGGAAGGGCTGGGGTGACCCGGCCCTTCCGGCGTTCGCGGGAGCGGTCGCGCGGGACCGGCCCGCGCATCCACTGGGCATATGTTCGGACGCGGCCCCCGGGTCCCGCGCCGCTCCCGATAGGCTGGGCGGATGACGCGAGCCGAGCAGCCACCGGTCGTGAGCCCCACCTCCGACACACTTGCCGCAGACTCACGCGAGCGCGCCGTACGAGCCCTTCTGCGTGTTCCCCCGCTCCGGCGGTTGTGGAGCGCCCAGCTCGTCGGAAGTATCGGCGATTCACTCGCCCTTCTCGTGCTCGTGCTGCTGTCGCTGCAAGCGGCGGTCGTCGAGGGCTCATTCGGCGCCGGATACCGCGGGGCGGCCTTTGCCGTCGCCGCCGTCTTCGGTGCCCGGATCCTTTCCACCGTGCTCTTCGGAGCCGTACTCCTTGGGCCTCTGACGGCGCTCACCGCGCCCGGCGGGCCGGTCGACCGGCGATGGCTGATGATCGGGACGGACGGGCTGCGGCTCGCCCTGCTGGTCGTCGCGCCCCTGTGGATCGACTGGATGCCGGACAAGGCACTCATGATGATCCTCATCACCGTCTTCGTGGCGGGTGTCGGCGAACGCCTGTGGGCGATCGCCAAGGAGAGCGCCGCTCCCGCGCTGCTTCCCGCCCCGCCCCCGGAGGGTGCCGCCGTGCGCCCGCTGCCGGACCACCTCGACGCCCTGCGCAGGCTCTCCCTGCGGACGAGCTTCCTGGCTGTGCCCGCAGCCGCGGCCGTGCTGGTGGTTGCCGCGCTGATCGGTGAACTGCTCGGTACCGGCTTCGACTGGTTCTCCTTCCACCAGGCGGCCCTCGGCTCCTACATCGCGGCGGGGCTCTTCTCCGCCTCCGTCTCGACCCTGTACTTCCTCGAACTCCCGGCAACCCGTACGCCCCGCCCGCGCTCGCCCCTGGAGGGGCTGCGCCGGCCAACCGCCGGCTCTGGTACCGACAAGGGCCGCACCGGCACCATCCCGCTGGTCGTCGCCGCGTGCTCCGCGGTCGCGGGGGCCATCGCCGCCGCAGCCGCCGTCTCCGTGCTCCACGCCTCCGACCTCGGCGGCGGCCCGGCCACCTTCGCCCTGCTGATCCTGGCCCTGACCGGGGGCACCGCCCTCGGTATCCGTACCGCGCGCAAGGTGCTGCCCGCCCTGTCGCGGCGCCGTCTGCTGGCCCTGGCGGTCGCCGTCACCGGTGTCTCGCTGCTGGCGCTCGGCCTCGTTCCGGACACCGCCACCGGGCTGCTGATCGCGCTGCTCGCCGGTTACGCCGCGGGGGTCGCCGCCCATATCGGGCACGCCGTCATCGACCAGGAGACGGAGGCATCCCGGCAGGCCAGGAACACCGAGCACCTCCAGGCAGTCGTCCGCGTGCTGGTCGCGCTCGGCGCGGTGGGCGGGCCGCTGCTCGCCGCCGCGATCGGCCGGCACCGGCTGGGGTCCGGCGATTTCGTCTTCGCGCACGGCGGTGCCGCCTTCGCGCTGATGCTCATCGGCGCGCTGCTGCTTCCCGTCGCGGTGATCGTCCTGGCGAGGACCGACGACCGTTCCGGTGTCCCGCTGCGCCGTGACCTGCGTGAGGCGCTGCGCGGCGGCGACCCCGCTGTCGCCCCCGCGACGAACGGTTTCTTCCTCGTCCTGGAGGGCGGCGACGGAGCCGGCAAGTCCACCCAGGTCGAGACGCTCGCCGACTGGATCCGCGCCAAGGGCCACGAGGTCGTCGTGACCCGCGAGCCGGGTGCCACGCCGATCGGCAAGCGGCTGCGTTCGATCCTGCTGGACGTCTCGTCGGCCGGCCTGTCCAACCGCGCGGAGGCGCTGCTGTACGCCGCCGACCGGGCGGAGCACGTGGACTCGGTCGTCCGCCCGGCGCTGGAGCGCGGCGCGATCGTCATCTCGGACCGCTACATCGACTCGTCCGTCGCCTACCAGGGCGCCGGCCGGGACCTCGCCCCGACCGAGATCGCCAGGATCTCGCGCTGGGCGACGAGTGGACTCGTACCGCATCTGACGGTGCTTCTCGACGTCGACCCGCAGACGGCACGGGAACGCTTCACCGAGGCGCCCGACCGGCTGGAGTCCGAGCCCGCCGAGTTCCACGACCGGGTGCGCTCCGGCTTCCTCACCCTCGCGGCTGCCGACCCGGCCCGCTACCTGGTGGTGGACGCCGGGCAGGAGGCGGAAGCGATCACCACTGTCGTACGCCACCGGCTCGACCGGCTCCTGCCCCTCTCCGAGGCCGAGATCAAGGCCCGGGAGGAGGCGCGGAAGGCGGCCGAGGAGGAGGCCCGGCGCAAGGCCGAGGAAGAGGCCGCCCGCAAGGCCGAGGAGGAGCGCCTGGAGCGCGAGCGGCAGGCTCAGCTCGCCAAGCTCCGGGCCGAGGAGGAGGAGCGCAGGCGCCGCGAGGAGGAAGAGGCGCGGCAGCGCGAGGCCGAACGGCAGGCGGAGGAGGCCCGGCAGCGTGCCGAGGAGGCCCGTCGCCGTGCCGAGGAGGAGCGCTCCCGACTCGAAGCCGAGGAGCGGGTGCGTGAGGCCGAGCAGGAGCGGCTGCGCCGGCAGGCCCAGGAAGAGGCGCGGCTGCGCAAGGAGGCGGAGGAACTCCGCCTGGAGAAGCAGCGCAAGGCGGAGGAGGCGCTGCTGCGGTCCGAGGAGGCCCGCCGCCGCGCCGAGGCCGAGGCGGCAGCCCGTGCCGAGGAGGCCGCGGCCGACGCCGCCGCGCAGCGTTCCCAGGACTCCGGCCGGACCGGTTCCCGGTCGGGCGGACCGACCGTTCCGGACAACGAGCTCACCGTCCCGACGCCGGTCGTGAATCCGAACGAGATCACGCAGCCCGTGCCGGTCGCCAGGCCCGAGCGCCCGGCGCGCGACGCCGACGAGACGGCCGTGCTGCCGCCCGTGCGTGACGCCGACGAGACCGCGGTGCTGCGGCCCGTGCGGGACGAGAACCCTTCGGACCGGGTGCCGCCGGGCGTTTTCCGTGACGGGCGCCGGGCCTCCGGCGCCGAGAGCGAGAACGAGCGCACGCGTGAACTGCCGCAGGTGAGCGACGACCCGCAGGCGGGGCAGGACGATCGAGGCCGCAAGAAGCGGCCGCGTTCCGACTGGGCCGAGGAGACGCCGCTCGACGATCTGCCGTCACTCGCCGACGAACTGCTCGGTGACCGTGACGACGATCAGGGCGGCTCCGGGCGGGGCGGACGCAAGCCGCGCCGCTGACGGGCCGATCCCGGCCCCGGCGGCGTGACCGGCCGGTGTGGCCGGGGGCTTGCGGCGAGGGAGCGGAACGCCGGGGTTGTCAGACCCTTCCCGCACAATGGGGAGGCGAGGGAACACCCGGCGTTCCCGCACCACACCACCGGAAGGGCGGTGACCATGACCGTATGGGACGACCTGGTCGGACAGGACCGAGTGCAGGCGCAGCTCGGTGCCGCCGCCCGGGACGCCGATGCGCTGGTCACCGCGCAGTCCGTCGGGGGGCCGGTGTCCCCCAGCTCGAAGATGACCCACGCCTGGCTGTTCACCGGCCCGCCAGGTTCCGGCCGGGCCACCGCCGCCCGTGCCTTTGCCGCGGCCCTCCAGTGCACCAGCCCCGACCGTGCGCTGGGCGGAGCTCCCGGCTGCGGCTTCTGCGACGGCTGCCACACCGCGCTGATCGGAACCCACGCCGACGTCGAGGTCATCCGCACGGATCTGCTCTCCATCGGTGTGAAGGAGACCCGTGAGCTCGTCCGCCGGGCCCAGCTGTCCCCAGCCGTGGGCCGCTGGCAGGTCATCGTCATGGAGGACGCCGACCGCCTCACGGAGGGCGCGGGAAACGTCCTGCTGAAGGCGGTGGAGGAGCCCGCGCCGCGCACCGTGTGGCTGCTCTGCGCACCTTCCCTCGAGGACGTGCTGCCCACGATCCGATCCCGCTGCCGCCATCTCACGCTGCGTACGCCTCCGGTGGAAGCCGTCGCGGATGTGCTGATCAGACGTGACGGCATCGACCCCGAGCGGGCGGCGTCCGCGGCCCGCGCCACCCAGGGCCACATCGGCAGGGCACGTCGTCTCGCCACGGACGAGCGGGCGCGCGCCCGGCGTGCGGCGGTGCTCAAGCTCCCGCTGCGCGTCCATGACGTCGGCGGCTGCCTCAAGTCGGCCCAGGAGCTGATCGACACGGCGACGGACGACGCCAAGCAGGTCGCCGAGGAGATCGACGTCAAGGAGACGGACGACCTGAAGGCGGCGCTCGGTGCCGTGGCAGGGGGTCGGATGCCGCGCGGGACGGCGGGGGCGATGAAGGAGCTGGAGGACCGGCAGAAGCGCCGCAGGACGCGTACGCAGCGCGACAGTCTCGACCTCGCGCTGAGCGAACTCACCGGTTTCTACCGCGATGTGCTGGCGCTTCAGCTCGGATCCCGGACCGCCCTCGCCAACACCGACGTACGGGACGCGCTCGACCGGATCGCCGAGTCCTCCACCCCCGAGCGCACCCTGCGCCGGATCGAGGCAGTGTTCGCCTGCCGCCGGGCCCTCGACCGCAACGTCGCGCCGCTGCTTGCGGTGGAGTCGATGACGGTGGCCCTCCGAGCGGGCTGACGTCCGGAGCCGGCGCGCTGCGACGCGGTCCCGACCGGTCCGTGAGCCGAGCGAATTCACCCGTATGAGCAGGGAATCGGTCGAGTCGTCACACGGCGGCTACGCTCCGGGGATGGACACCAGGCGCCTGCTCCGTACGTTCGCCACCGCGCTCGGCACTGCCGGCCTTTCTCGTCTCCGGCTGCAGCAGCGGAGGTTCGGCGCCGAGCGCGTCGGCGACGGGCTCGGCCGCCTCCGAGGAACTCGAGCCGTACTACGGGCAGAAGCTGCGCTGGCGGGACTGCGGTGTGGAGGGCTTCCAGTGCGCCACGATGAAGGCCCCGCTGGACTACGCCGAGCCCGACGGCGGAGACGTCCAGCTCGCCGTCTCGCGCAAGAAGGCCACCGGGCCGGGCAAGCGGATCGGCTCGCTCCTGGTGAACCCCGGCGGCCCCGGCGGCTCCGCCGTCGGCTACCTCCAGGGGTACGCGGCCATCGGCTATCCGGCCCCGGTCCGCGCCCGGTACGACATGGTGGCCATCGATCCGCGCGGGGTGGCCCGCAGCGAACCGGTCAATTGCCTCACCGGCAAGGAGATGGACACCTACACACAGGTGGACCAGACCCCCGACGACAAGGCTGAGATCGCAGCGCTCGACAAGTCCTTCGCGAAGTTCGCCGCCGGCTGCGAGAAGCGCTCCGGGAAGATCCTCCCGCACGTCTCCACCGTCGAGACGGCGCGAGACATGGACATTCTGCGCTCCTTGCTCGGCGACGAGAAGCTGCACTACGTCGGGGCCTCGTACGGCACGTTCCTCGGCGCGACCTACGCCGACCTCTTCCCCACCCGCGTCGGACGCCTCGTCCTCGACGGGGCCATGGATCCGTCGCTCCCCGCGATCGACATCAACCGTGACCAGACCGCGGGCTTCGAGGCGGCGTTGCAGTCCTTCGCCGCGGACTGTGTGAAGCAGGACGACTGCCCGCTCGGCACGACGTCCACCGCGAACGCGGCGACCGAGCTGAAGAAGCTCTTCGCCGATCTGGACTCCGAACCGGTGCCGACGGGCGATGCCCGCCGGCTGACCGAGTCCCTGGCGACCACCGGGGTGATCGCCGCGATGTACGACGAGTCCGCCTGGCCCCAGCTCCGCGAGGCGGTCGCCGCGGCGCAGCGCGGGGACGGCTCCGGGCTCCTCGCACTGGCCGACAGCTACTACGAGCGCGATCCGAGCGGCAAGTACCAGAACCTGATGTTCGCCAACGCTGCCGTGAACTGCCTCGACCTCGCCCCCGCCTTCACCGGCCCCGAAGCCGTGGAGAAGGCCCTCCCGGAGTTCGAGAAGGCGTCCCCGGTCTTCGGCAGGGGTTTCGCCTGGGCCGCCCTGAACTGCGCCGCCTGGCCCGTGGAGCCCACCGGCACCGCGCACCGCACCGAGGCCGAGGGGGCCGCCCCCATCGTCGTGGTCGGCACCACCCGCGACCCGGCCACCCCCTACAAGTGGGCCGAGTCCCTCGCGGACCAGCTCTCCTCCGGCACCCTGCTCACCTACGAGGGCGACGGACACACGGCGTACGGCCGGGGCAGCGACTGCGTCGACACGGCGATCAACACCTACCTGCTGGACGGCACACCGCCCAAGGACGGCAAGAAGTGCACCTGACCTGCTGAGACGGCCGACCGGGCGGGTGGTGCGGAGTACCCCCGGAAACTGTGTAGACTTGGGCTCGCTGCTGACCGCACCATGGTGTGACAGAGCGTGCCGCCTTAGCTCAGATGGCCAGAGCAACGCACTCGTAATGCGTAGGTCTCGGGTTCGAATCCCGAAGGCGGCTCGGATCAGCCCCAGGACTCACTCGCCGTGACCTGGGGCTTTTTCTGTTTCGCGACCTTGATCCTGCCGATGGGTCGGAGCGGGACGGCCCGGGCCGGGGACAGGGCACACGCGCCCGCAGTGCCTGCCCCTGTGCGGATTCAGACGCGGCCGCAGCGGCCCAGGGATCCGGCGTGCTTCATCGCGTTGCGCGTCTGCGGGCCGTAGTAGCCGTCCGCGTCCAGCCCGTACTTGCTCTGGAGAGCCTTGACCGCCAGGAAGGTCTGGGGCCCGTAAGCGCCGTCGACGTCCAGGTACGAGTACCCCTCACAGGTCTTGAGGCTCGTCTGGAGAACCTTGACGGCCGCGTCATCACTCTTGGCGTTGGGGTTCAGTACCAGGTTGCACGTGGTGGTCCCGCTGGGAGCCGCCGTGGACGGCACCTTTATGTTCAGGCCGCCACTGGAAATGGTCTTGTAGAAGGTGCAGGTGGGGTATCCGCCGGCCGCTGCGGAGGTGGGGGCGGTGGCGGTGAGGAGGGCGACGGCGGCGGCAAAGGCACCCACGGCGGCAAGGGCCTGATTTCGGACAGAACGGGAAGGCATGGATTCTCTCTTTCCTGAACGAGTTTTGATCTTCCCTGGCGGGAGGACCGGTCGCGGTGTGTGTGGTCGTCGGGCCGGCAGCGGTGCGAGGACCTGCCGGCGTCATCCGCGAACGCGGATGTGGAAAGCGGTAGTGAATTCGTGCGGGCCTGCTGAAGTCGGTGTCAGCCCCGTACGACGGAACGTCAGCCCGGCCCGGTCGCCGGGTGCGCCGGTCGTTCGCCCCACACGTCCTTCGGCCGCGGGGCTCTTCGACGGCGATGGTTCAGGGGTGGCGGGGGAGCGGCCCCGCCGGTCGATCCGGTCGGCGGTCAGCCGGCGCTTCTGCTCGTGACATCGACGGCGGCACCGAGATTCGGCGCTGCCTTCCTGGCGAGTTCGCGGGCATGGTCCTGATCCGCGCTCTCCGCCACGACGATGTCCACCGCCGATCCGGCCACAGCATCGCGTCGCAGACTCGCGCCCGCGACCGGGTACCGAGCGAGTACCGCCTCGTACGCGGCGATCGCCTCGGCGGGGAAACCGTCGTGGAAGTCGGTCTCCACGAACAGCCCCGGCCCTCTCACCTGCAGGACCGTCACGCCGGAGAGCGGTTGGTGCCGGTCGCCCCCGGCGAGCATGTCCTTGAAGACCGCCAGGGCGCCGGTGGCGTCGGCTGCGGTGACCTCGATCCGCCAGCGTTCGGTGGCCTCTTTCCAGGGCGCGTCGTCGATGTCGGCGTTCACCACCCGGGTGTCGGCCGTCAGCGACCGCCACAGCGCCAGTACTTCGTGGGTCCGCCTCGTGTCCGCGACAACGGTGCAGGTGACGCCGTCCGCCATGATCCGGCCGGTGATCTTGTCGTGACGGGCGACGTACTCCCTCATCTCGCCCGCCAGCCGGGTCACGCGGTCGGCCGGAGTGCCGTCCTCGACGACCAGCGTGCCGTCCGACGTTCCCTTGAAGGGCAGCGTGTTGTTCTTGGTCGTGCGGATCGTCGCCACGTCCGGCGTGCCGGCCCAGTCCTCCTCGAATTCCGCGGCGAGTGCTGTGCCCTTGTCGATGGCGCAGCCGGCCGACAGGGTCAGGCCGAGTGCGAACGTGACGACCGATACGGCCAACCGCGGGCTGATTCTTCTCAGTGTCGTCTCCTTGAAAGCGGGTGAGCTCACCACAGGCCTCCAGCAGCGGGCTCACCGCCGCTCGGGACGGTGGCCAGGTGCTCACGTCGACGTCGGCGATGCGGTGGTCCCGTCGCGTGGTCCGGCTCCTTGGCGCCCACCGCCACGGAGCCTTCTCCTGTTACGCGACGTCATCTCCTGAAGGCCTGCCGGGTCGGCTCCGTCGTACCTCTCGGCGACATTCTGCGGCCGTCACACCCCTGGCGGGTAGGTGTAGACGTTCTTGCCGTAGTCGACCCCGAGCGCGGAACCGCAGTCGGCCTTCGACGCGCGTCCCGCCGACACGGTGGGCCCGTACTTGTAGACGTAACCGCCGGACCCGGGGCACTTGACCCAGGCGCGGTAGTAGCCGGATCCGCCGCGGCACTTCACCTGCGCCCACGTCCAGCGGTTGCCCTCGTCCTCGAACGTCCAGGTGCACCCGGTCGGCACCGCCTGGGCAGGCCCCGCCGACACCGCTGCGAAGCCGAGCAGCGAGCAGGCGACGGTGGTCACGGAAAGGGCGATGCTGCCCGCACTGCGGCGGGCCTTCCGCACGGTGTTCTTCGAGATTGCCATGGGATCTCCTGATGACCGTCTGATGTGCTCCGAGGAGGAGCTGTTCGAAGTGAGCCGCGCCCGCAGGTGAGGTCGAGCGAGCCCGCCACGGCTGGTGTCAGCCCCGTATGACGGCACGGTAGTCCGGCCCGGGCGCCGGGTGTGCCGGTCGTTCGCCCCACAAGAAGGGCCGCCGCACACACGGGAATGCGAGCGAGCCGGCGGCAGACGGCGACGGGGAGGCCGACCGCGACGCCTTCGTCGCACCCGGTCAGGAGACGAATCGACGCTCTGTCTTGTTTTCGGATCAACTACCCTTGTTCGCATGCGCTACGGGGGCGGCGGGGGCAACGGGGACGGAGCCACTGAACCGGTGGAAGGCCCCGGGTCCGGTGAGGTCCTGCTGAATCTGGCCCTCGAGCGGTTCGGGGTGTGGCTCCGGTCCATCGTGGTCTGCCTGTGCGGTGCGCTTGGCGCCGTCTCGGCGGATGCGGCGGACGTTCCTTTGGCGGTGTCTCTCCTGCTGCCCGCGTTCATCGCCTGCTGTGTGCGCCTCTACTCGCTGCGCAGGCCGAGCCTGTTCCCGCTCGCCCTGCTCTGGGCGTCGGACGCGGCCGTGGTGGTCTTGGCGGGGCTGTCCCAGCCGGTGATCGGCGGTGACGGGGCCGGTGTGATGGTGGAGGCGATCGTCGGCATCAGCGTCGTCGCCTTCCAGTACGAGTGGGCGACGCGACCGGTGGCCGGCGCTGCCCTGGCCGCGCTGGGGGCTGTCGTCCTCGTGCTGGGCGACGTCCTCCACTCGCCCGGGCACAGCCCCGACCTCGTACCCCTGTTGCGCATGCTGATTCAGGTGTGTCTGTCGAGGGCCGCCTACCTCATCGTCCGGGCACTCGCCAGGGCGGCCGACCGGGCGGCCGCGGTCAGGGCGGCGGCGCGCCGGGAGACGGAGGTCGCCGCCGTACGCAGGGCGACCGAGCGTGAGTACCTGGCGACCCTGCACGACACGGCGAGCGCGACGCTGCTGATGGTCTCCCAGGGCGACGGCCGGGACTGGTCGTGGCTGGCTCCACGTGCCAGACAGGATCTGGAGGCGATGTCCGCCATGCCCGGATTCGAGACGGGGAGCGTCGACCTCGTGGCTCTCCTCGGCTGCGTGCCCGAGGGCGAGGGACGGACCAGGGTGCGGCTCAGGACGCACATCGAGGGGCCGCTCGTGATTCCGTCCGGCCCCGGGCTCGCGATGTTCAACGGGGTCCGCGAGGCCGTCACCAATGTGGCACGCCATGCCGGGGTGCGGGAGGCGGAGCTCAGGGCCTGGCCGGAGGCGGGCGGCGCGGTCGTCGAACTGTCCGACGCCGGAGGGGGCTTCGACCCGGAGTCCGTCCCCGCGCGGCGCCGGGGCATCTCCGGTTCCGTCATCGGCAGGATGCACGCGGTCGGAGGCTCGGCCTCCGTCACCTCCCGTCCGGGCACCGGGACCCGCGTGCAGTGGCGCTGGCACGGCCAGGCCGGGGTGTCACGGGCAGGGGACGGAGCGCAAACGCCCGGCGTACCGAGCCGGCCCCGCGCCAGGGTGCGGCACACGGCCGACGTCCGCTTCATCCGCGGGCGGCTCCTCCACGGGACCCAACTGGCCGTGCTGTTGATCAGCCTGGTGTGGCAGTTCACCATCTCGCTGCGCCGGCTCGTCGTCCACCAGGACGTGTACCGCCCCGCGTGGGCACAGACGGCCGCCTTCGTCTGCCTTGCCGCCGTCGCGGTGCTCGGGGCCGCCTATCTGCTGCGTGGCAGGCGGATCCCCCCGGCGGTGCGAGGGTGGAGCCTGGGCTCGGTGCTGGCCGTCTCTGCGGTATGCGCGTTCACGCTGCCGCCGGAGCAGTCGACCGGTGCGCCGGACTGGGCGTTCGGAGTGGTCGGCTGGCACGCGCTGTTCCTGTTGGCAGACCTGCGGGTCAAGGCGTACGCGGCGTTCCTCGGGGCGCACGTGCTGTTCAACGCTGCCGCCGTGTTCCTGTTCGGGGCGCCGACCGTCACCCAGTGGACCGTCATGGGGATCTCCACGACAGCCAGCTGCGGTTTCCAGCTCTCCGTCGCTGTACTGATGAGCCACCTGCTCCAGGGCACGGCGCCGGCAGCGGGGACCGCGGCTGCGCTGGAGGAGGAACTGCGTACCCGGGAACGCATCCACGAGGACATGCAGCGTGATCACAAGGAGCGCTACCGAGCCCTGACCGCGACGACGGTGCCGCTGCTCGTGGGCCTCGGCCACGGTGCGCTGAGCCCGCACGACGAGGAGGTCAGGCTCCAGTGCGGCGTGGAAGCCGCCCGTATGCGCCGTCTGTTCGCCGAGGGGGACGCCGTGTCCGACCCGCTGCTCAACGAGTTGCGGGCGTGCGTCGAGGTGGCCGAGCACAAGGGGGTGACGGTGGACATGGCCGTACGAGGACGGCCGGGGGAGGTGCCCGTGGAGGTACGCAGGGAGCTCGTCGACCCGGTGGCGGTGACGCTGGGCCGTACCCGCTCCACCGCGCGGGTGACCGTCGTGTGGACACCCCGCGCGGTACGGGTGAGCGTGGTCAGCGAGGACTGTGCCGGCGGCCCCGGTACGGGAGAGGCGGCTCGGGCACACGGCCGCACCACGGTGGCCGAGGTGACCGTGGAGAGAACGACGCGCGGCGGAAGTGTGTGGGTGGAAGCCGGCTGGAGAAGACCGGCGGTCTCCGGAGTTGACCAGACATGATTGACAACGCACCGGTCAGCGTGGTCGTCGTCGACGACCATCCCGCCATCCTCGCGGGCGTGGAGGCGTGGTACGCCGCGTCACGGCGGCCCATCACCGTGGTCGCGGCCGGCAGCTCGGTGGGGGAAGCCTGGACCGCGCCCGGCAGCACGGCCGATGTCGTCGTCCTGGATCTGCAACTGGGCGAGGGCGGTGCCGCCTTCGGCAGCCTTCGAAGACTTGTCGACGCCGGACGGCAGGTGGTCGTCTATTCGATGCGGGACGACGAGAAGACAGCGCTCAGCTGCCTGGACCTGGGAGCCGCGACCTTTCTGACCAAGAGCGAGGGACGGGACCACCTGGTCGAGGCGACGCTGGCGGCAGCGGACGAGCGGCCCTACATGCCGCCCGCGCTGGCCGGTGCGCTGGGGACGAACACCCGCGCCGACCGTCCCCAGCTCTCCGTACGCGAGGAGAACGTGCTCATCGAGTGGTTCCAGTCGGAGTCGAAGGAACTGGTCGCGCAGCGTCTCGGCATCTCCGTACGGACGGTGAACTCGTATCTGGACCGGGTGCGGATCAAGTACGCGAACGTCGGCCGCCCCGCGCGGACCAAGGCGAGCCTGGTCGCCCGCGCCATCCAGGACGGGCTGGTCGACGTGGACGACCTCTGAGCGCGGAACCTCCGGCCACGCGAACAGCGCATGGGTACCCGACGCAAATCGGATGGCGGCCCTCGGCGGGGGAGGCCCGGCCTCGCTCGCGGATTCGCTTCAATCAGGTGTCGCCGGGCACGTGAATGGAGCGCGAGCGGCAGCGCAGCCGGTTCGCCGGGCCCGTGCGGCATCCCGGCCAGGGGTGCCGGGGAGCGGCGAGGAACCCCGGGTGCGCACGGCGTGACCGGAGCGGGAGGACGCGGGGACCGATGGCCGGAGGAACGACGACCGAGCGGTCGGGCACGGGGCGGCTCGCCGCCGTCGCACAGTGGTGGCGCAGCGCCCTGTCCTCCTCCGGGGACGAGCGCGACACGCTGCTGATGATCGCGAAGAGCACCCTCGCCGCCACCCTGGCATGGCTGATCTCCTACGACGTCCTGGACGCCCGGTCACCGGCGTTCGCCCCGTTCTCCGCGGTGCTGATGATGCAGGTGACCGTCTACCGTTCGGTCGTCCAGTCACTGCGCTACGTCGGCGCCGTCGTCGCCGGGGTGCTGGTGCAGGCCGCTCTCGGGTTCCTCGCCGGCCCGGACCTGCTGACCTTCGTGCTCGTCGCCCTCATCGCCCTGACGATCGGGCGCTGGACCCTCCTCGGCGTCCAGGGGCCGCAGGTCGCCACAGCGGCCTTCTTCGCCTTCTCGACCTACACCTCGGCGTCCGGGGACCCCCAGCGGTTGCGCGCCCTGGGGGAGATCGTTCTGCTGGTCCTCATCGGCAGTGCGATCGGGACCGCCGTCAACGTCCTCGTGGCCCCGCCGCTTCGGCACCGCAGCGCCGAGTACGGCATCCGCAGCCTCGCCCACACCCTCCACGGTCTGCTCGCCGACATGCATCCCGTGCTCGCGGAGGGCGTCCCCGACGAGGAGACCACCGGCGGCTGGCGGACACGCGCGGCACGCACCGGGGAAATGATCGGGGAGGCGCGGTCGGGGCTCCTGACATCCAAGGAAAGTGCCCTGCTCAACCCCCGGCGCCTGCTGCGCCGCCACCGTGGCCACCCCGGTTTCCAGGGCTACGAGTTCGTGCTCGGAGCCCTGGAACGCACGCTCTATCAGGTGGCCTCGCTCACCCGCGGCCTCGACCGGTCCCGTACGGAGGACGAGGCCCGAGGGCCGTTCCTGCAGCGGTACGCGGCTTTCCTGGAGTCCGTCGGCGCGGTGGCCGAGGTGCTCATCACGCTGGACGAGACCACCCTCCTCCCGCAGGCGAAACGGCTGGAGCGGCTCACCGACGAGGCGGAGGCACGCAGGGACCAAGTGGTCGAGGAGACCCGCCGGCTGTCGTTGTCCCTGGCCGACCCCTCGGCGCCGTACGGCATCCTCGTGACCGAGGCGACCCGGCTCCTGGAGGAGTTCCGGTACACCAGCCAGGTCCTCCTCGACGTCGCGCAGCAAGCGGACCGTACTCCGGGCAGCACCCTCCGGTAGGCCCTCCGCGACCGGGCGGGCGGGTGGCGGGGAAGCCGGAAGCGGCCGTCCCCTCACTCGCGGGCGCCCGCGACCTCGACCGGCCTGGTGCGCAGCGCCGCGAGCGCGGGCAGCACGGCCGACACCGTGGCCGCCAGGGCGCACGCCGCCAGTACCGCGCCGAGGGCCGGCCACGGGACGACCACCGGGGAGCTCACGGCGAGGAGTTCCAGGGCGCCCTTCACCCCCAGCAGGTTCAGCCCGGCCACCGCCGCTCCCAGGACCGCGCCCACGGCCACCACCATCAGCGCCTCGACCGCCACCAGCCGCAGCACCTGCGTCTTCGTGGCCCCGGTGAGGCGGAGCACCGCCAGATCGCGTACCCGGTCCGAGGTGGCCATGACCAGCGTGTTCGCCAGGGCGATACCCGTGTACAGCAGGGCGATGCCCAGGATGAGCAGCAGACCGGCCCGGGTGTTCCCGCCGGTGCGCGGATCGTGTGCGTCCAGCCAGGCGTCCCGGGTCATGACCGGGGTGCCCGTGTCGCGGCCGGCCTTCTCCAGGAGCGCGCGTACGGCCGAACGGTCGGCCCCCTCAGAGATCTTGACGTCGATACGGTCGACGGGGGCGCCCGCAGCGTTCGCAGGGGTCACGTACACCCCGTTGCTCCCGGTGCCGGTCCGCATCACGGCCGCGACGCGGAGGGAGACCTTGCGGCCGTCGCCCAGCCAGACGCTCACGCGCCGCCCCACCGTCCGTGTCTCCCACTCCTCGTTGACGATGACGGAACCGTCGTCCAGGTCGCTGATCCGGCCCGCGACGAGCGGCAGACGCGCGGTCGCGGCCAGCCCGGCCGGGTCGGCCGCCCGCGCCTCCGAGGTGATGAGCGCGGTGCCCTCCTCCAGGACGGTGACCCCGGTGGACCGGGAAGCGCTGGTCACGGCTCCGGGAAGCTTGCGTACGCGATGCACGAAGCGTGGGTCGAGCGGGCCGTCCCCGCCCGCCACGAGGTCCGCGCCGGCTACAGCCGCCACCTCGGTGGCCCTGGCCTCGTCGATCGTGGCCACGGTGCCCAGCAGCGAGCCCGTCAGGGCGACGGTGATCAGCACGGGTGCCGCGACCGCCGCGGTCCGGCGGAGGGAGACCGAGGCGTTCTGCCGGGCCAGCAGCCCGGTGGCACCCGGCAGCCGGGCGGGCAGCCAGGTGAGCAGGCGCGTCAGCGGGCGTACGAGGAGCGGGGCGAGCAGCGCGCAGCCGACGATGATCCACATGGGCTGGAGGATGTACGCCTTCCGCTTGAGCGCGTCACCGGGGTCGGTGACCAGGGACCAGCCCAGCAGCCCGAGTCCGGTCAGCAGGACGGCCGCACCCGCCAGCAGGCGGCTCGGTGGGATCGCCCCGGCGTCCACGGCCGCGTCCCGGAGCGCCTCCACGGGACGGACGCGGCCCGCGCGGTGGGAGGCCACGGCGACCCCGGCGAGGGCCACACCCAGCCCGGCCCAGAAGGCGGTGTGCAGCGGCCAGGTCGCGTCGCCGACGGCGAACCAGGCCGGGGCGAGACCCTCGTCGGCCAGCAGCCCGGCCAGCAGGGGCGCGGCGGCCTCACCCAGCAGACAGCCGGCCGCCGAGGCCAGGACCCCGACCACGAGCGCCTCGACGACGACGGTCCGCCGCACCTGGCCCGGCGTGGCCCCCGCCGTGCGGAGCAGCCCGAACTCCCTCCTGCGCTGGGCCACGGCGAAGGAGAACGTCGAGGCGACGACGAAGACCGAGACGAAACCGGTGATGCCGGCCGCCGTGCCGAGCAGCGCGTTGACTGCGGTCAGGGCCTCGCTGTCCCGGTCGGGGTCCGGATCGGCCCGGTGCCTCTCGTCGCCGGTGAGGACGCTCATGCCGGGGAACTGCCCGGCCAGGCGGCGCACGGCGTCCGCGTCGGCGTGCACGGCGACCGCGTCGACGGCCGGGTGGATGCGGGCGGCCTCGGCGTCGCCGAAGAACACCGCCGTCTCGAAGCCCGCGTCCTTCACCGTGCCGACGACCGTAGGTGTCCCGACAGCCGTGCCGGGGGTGGTGATCCGGACCTGGTCGCCGGTCCGCAGGCCCCCGCCTGCGCCCGTGGTCACGACCACCTCACCGGCCCCCGCCGGGGGACGGCCGGAGGCGAGGCGGTAGGGCGTGGCGGAGGCGACGGACCACGGGTGTCCCACCGCTTCCGCGCCGCCCAGGCGGACGGGGAACGTGCGGTCCTCGGCCGTACGCCCCAGGCGGGAGAGGCCGTCGGCCAGGCGCTGCGGCACCGGGCGGGGGCCGGTGAGCCGGGCCGTGCGCTCCCCGACGGCCGTGGGGACCCGGAGGGTGTCCGACGGCGCCACCACGACCGGAGCCCCGGCGAAGCGCTCCGGGCCGCGTTCCGGCGCGTCGAAGGTGGCCGCCAACGCCAGCCCGGTCATGGCGATCAGGCCGACCCCCAGGGCGAGGGCGATGAAGGAGCCGACGAACGTGACCCAGCGGGTCCGCATCGACCGCAGGGCGGAGCTCAGCACGGGACCACCGCCAGGGCGGTCATGCGGGCGGCGACCCGGTCGGCGGCGGGGGCGTACAGCTCGTCCCGGATCGAGCCGTCGGCCAGGAACACCACGCGGTCCGCGTAGGAGGCGGCCACCGGATCGTGCGTCACCATGATCACCGTCTGACCGGCGTCGGCCATGGACCGCAGCAGCTCCAGGACCTCGCGGCCCGTGCGGGAGTCGAGTGCCCCGGTCGGCTCGTCGCCGAACAGCACCTCGGGGCGGGTCACCAACGCCCTTGCCAGGGCGACGCGTTGCTGCTGGCCGCCGGACAGCTCGGTGGGGCGGTGGCGGGCCCGGGATCCGAGACCGACCTGTTCCAGGACCGCGCGCACCTCCGCTCTCCGGGGTCTGCGGCCCGCGAGCCGGAGGGGGAGCGCCACGTTCTGCTCGGCGGTGAGGGCGGGCAGCAGGTTGAAGGCCTGGAAGACGAAGCCGATCCGTCGGCGGCGCAGCAGGGTGAGCCGCCGTTCGCTCAGTCCGGTCATCTCCGTGTCCCCGAGGAACACCCGGCCGGACGTGGGGCGGTCGAGGCCGGCCGTGCACTGGAGGAGCGTCGACTTGCCCGAACCGGACGGCCCCATGATCGCGGTGAAGGATCCGCGGGGGATGGTGAGTTCGACTCCGTCCAGTGCGGTTACCGTGTCGGCGCCCTTGCCGAAGGACCGGGTGACGGTGTCGAGGCGGACGGCTGCGGGTGGCTGATTCATGGGTCCCACTCAACCGGCGGCGCGCGGCGGCCACATCGCAGCGAGGGGGAGTCCTGGGGGTGGACCTGGCTCCACCTCGGGCCCCCCGCCCGCAGGGTGGTGGTGACCGGGCCGTGGTGTCTAGCGTGCGGGCCATGAGCTCACTCACGCTCCGGCAGGCCCTCGTGCGGCGCCGGTATCTCCTCGGGGCCATGCCGTGGCGCGCGGCTCTGTATCTGCTGAGCAGCGTTCCCGCAGGGCTTCTCGTCCTGGTGTCGGTGCTGCTGCTGGCGGTGGTGGGCGGCGCCCTCTCCGTCGTACTCGTCGGTCTGCCGCTCTTGATGGTGCTCGCCCTGATCGGTGTCCCGGTGGCCGCCGTCGAGCGGCGCAGGCTGCGGCTGATCGACCCCGTGCCGCTCGGCGACCCGCACAGGCCCCCGGCGCGGGCGGGTCTGGCGTCGTGGCTGGGGACGCGGCTGCGGGAGCGCGCCACCTGGCGGGAGTTCGGATACGCGCTGCTGTTCGCCGGGGTGCTCTGGCCGCTGGAGGGCCTGATCGTCGGGGGTGTACTGGCCGTGTGCGGCGGGCTGTTGTCGACGCCCGTGGTGATGGCGGCCGTCACCGGCGGCGATGAGGTCCGGGTGCTGAAGCTCCATCTGGCCCACTCCTATCCGCAGGCCTTCGCGGCGGCGCTGCTCGGGCTGGTGCTGCTGCCGCTGTTCGCCTACCCGCTCGGGTGGGCGGCGGTGGCGCGCGCGGCCCTGACCCGCGCGCTGCTGATGCCGGGCGCCGACGGGCTCGACGCGCGCATCGAGGAGCTCGGGCGCTCCCGGATGCGGCTGGTGGACGCCTTCGAGGCGGAGCGCCGGCGGATCGAGAGGGATCTGCACGACGGTGCGCAGCAGCGGCTCGTGGCCCTCTCGATGACGCTCGGTCTGGCCAGGCTGGAGAGTCCACCGGAGCCGCTGGGCGGCCTGCTGGCCGCGGCGCACGAGGAGGCGGGGAAGGCTTTGGTGGAGATCAGGGAGCTCATCCGGGGCATCCACCCCCAGGTCCTCACCGACCGGGGCCTGGCCGCCGCGGTCGAGGACGTCGCCGACCGCTCGGCCGTACCCGTCGACGTGGACCTCGACCTGCCGGAACGGCTGCCCCGACCGGTGGAGACCGCCGTGTACTTCGCGCTCTGCGAGGCGCTGGCCAACGTGGCGAAGCACAGCGGCGCCGGCCGGGCGTGGGTGAAGGGCCGGGACGACGGTGAGCGGCTGACCGTAGAGGTGGGGGACGACGGGGCGGGCGGCGCGTCGACCACCGGAGGAAGCGGGCTCCAGGGGGTCGCCGACCGGCTCTCCGTGCTGGACGGACGGCTGCTACTGTCCAGCCCTGCCGGGGGGCCGACCGTACTGCGGCTCGATGTCCCCCGCGCCCCCGCTCACCTGGTCGAATGAGGGTTGGATGCTGCGCGTCGTGCTGGCCGAGGACAGTGTGCTCCTGCGGGAGGGTCTCGTCGGCCTCCTGAAGAGGTTCGGCCATCAGGTGGTGGCCGCCGTCGGCACCGCCGGTGAACTCACCGCGGCCGTCGCCGAACACGCTCCGGACATCGTGGTGACGGACGTGCGGATGCCGCCGGGCTTCTCCGACGAGGGCCTCCGGGCGGCCGTGGCCCTGCGGGAGACCCGGCCACGGCTTCCCGTGCTGGTCCTCAGCCAGTACGTCCAGCGCGCGTACGCCGAGGAGCTCCTCGACTCCTGCGACGGTACGGGCGTGGGCTACCTCCTCAAGGAACGCGTGGGCAAGGTGGAGGAGTTCGTCGACGCGCTCCAGCGGGTCGCCGACGGCGGGACCGTCGTCGACCCCGAGGTGGTGCGCCAGCTGCTGCGGCACCGGCGCGATCCGCTGTCACGGCTGACGGCGCGGGAGCGGGAGGTGCTGGCCCTGATGGCGGAGGGCCGCTCGAACGCCTCCGTCGCCGAGGCGCTGACGGTCAGTGAGGGCACGGTCAGCAAGCACTTCGGTTCGATCCTGACCAAGCTGGACCTCTCCCTGACCGATGCGACCAACCGCCGGGTCCTCGCCGTGCTGGCCTACCTGCGGAAGTGAGCCGGGTCTCCGCCCGAGAGCGACGCGACCAGGGCGGAGGCCTCGTCCAGCACCGCCGTCTCGTGAGCGGTGAGCTGCGGGTCCTGAGCGCGCAGGGCGGTGGCGCGCGCGAGTGCGTCGCCGGGCACACCGCCGTCGGCCTCGAAGCGGGTGAGCAGTGCCGCCAGCAGGTCCCGCAGCCGGGCGCCCGCGGTGAAGGCGGGGTCGAGGGACACCTGGGCCAGGATCAGTGAGGTCATGGCCCGGTCGAGCGCGGGCGGCCCCTCACGGGTGGTCAGCCAGTCGATCACCCTGGCCCCCTCGGGGGCCAGGATCACGTTCTCCGGGTGCAGATCCAGATGCAGGATCCGGTCCTCGGGGTCCTGGGAGAGCCGCGCGGGTATCGCGTGCAGCTCCCGCAGGAGCCGCGCCAGCAGATCCGCGCCCTCGTCCTCGGTGACCGTGCCCGCCAGCAGAGCCTCGGCCAGTGTCGGGCCGGTGATCCGCTGCACCACCAGATCCGTGGGAAGCGCGTCCTCGGCCGGCGGGCCGATGCGCGGCACCGGGAAGCCCGACGCCGCGAGGTACGACATCACGGCCAGCTCACCGGTGGCGTCGAAGCCGTGGCGGTAACGGCGCAGAACCCAGGGGCCGTCGAGTGCGTACACGTCGGCGGTGCGTCCCGAGCCCAGGAGCGGGCCTATATCCATGGGGGAAACCTACCCGTGCCGTCCCACCCGGGGGAGTCACCAGCGCATGTGAACCTCCTCGGCCCAGCCCAGGAGTTGCCGCACGGCGATCTCCTCACCGTCGTCGGTGCGGATCCGGCCGTCGTAGTGCCCGAAGCGCTGGTCGGTGCGGTTGGCGATCAGGCCGACGTCCGTGTGCACGGCACGGTTGTGGAACGGCGTGAACGTCAGGTCCACCTGGCCGGAGGAGGGGGTGCGGAGGGCCAGGGGAGCCAGCGGGCCCGTGGCGGACCACTGCCAGTCCAGTTCCTCACCGATCTTGGTGATACGCCCGTCCACGCAGAGACCGTTCTCGGTGGACCCGGTGCCCTCCGTCCAGCGGCCGCCGAACTGGAGGCCGACCGTGTGCCCGTCCGTACGGCCGGACGCGGCACCCCAGTTCCAGTCGACCGTGCGCGGCCAGCGGCCGCGGCCGTGGTCCAGGACGGCCCAGGTCTCGTTGCCCTCCCCGCCGAACTTCACGATCTCGCTGCCGACGCGCACCCGGCCGGAGGCGGGGAGAGCGGTGTGCTTGGAGGTGTACTGGAAACGCTGCTCGCTCCACGGCACGACGACGGAGAGCGACTCGTGGCCCTCCGGCCGTGAGACCAGGAGGTCGACCTCCAGCGGCAGCCGTTCCCGGGTCAGGCAGCGGGCCCGTAGCCGCGTCCCGGCGTTCTCGTCGCGGATCTCGACACGCACCTTGTTCCCGGTCGGCCGTGCCGGACCGACCACGACGTCCTCCGAGCCCGGCGCCCCGGCGACGCTGTCCGGGAGGCGGACGCCCCGGGCCGCGGGGACGATCGAGGAGCACTCGAACTCGCGTCCCCCCGGGCCGAACTCCAGCACGTAGACCGTGTTCAGCGCCAGGAAGTCGAGGTCGCTCACCGTCACGGCCACCAGATGGGTGGGCGTGGTCACGCACCAGTACTCCCACCGCTTCGTCCGGCCCCAGCCGCGCAGATTGGCCCGGTGCAGAGGCGTCCTGGACCAGCCGACCGCCGCCGGATTCAGGCTTCCGTCGGGAAGGCAGAGGTCGACGGGCTCGGTGATCTCGTGCTCGTGCGTCGCCATGGCCGGAGCCTATAGCCGCACGGAGCCGCGCCCGCGGAAACGGCGTGGCCCCGACCCGTTGGTGCCGCAGGCCCCGTGACGCGGGAGTGCGGGGCGGACAGACGGAGGCCGCCCTCCGGGACGTGCCCCCCCGGGGCGCTCTACTTGGCGTCCGAATACCGCTCGACGACCGCCGTCGTGAAGGGGAAGCGGACCGGCGTCTCCCCGAACGCGACCCGGCCGGCCACCTCCCCGGCCTCCCGGATCGCCTCCACGACCGCCGGCGCCTCCTCGGCCGGGCAGTGCACGATCACCTCGTCGTGCTGGAAGAACACCAGTTCCGCCCGCATGTCCCCGGCGGCCAGCGTCTGCCGCAGGGCCGCCAGGAGCAGCAGAGCCCAGTCCGCGGCGCTGCCCTGGACCACGAAGTTGCGGGTGAAGCGGCCCCGCGCCCGGGCGTTCGACGAGGCGTAGCCCGGGGTGAATCCGTGCGTGCCGGTGCCTTCGCCGGCCGGCGGCTCCTCGCTCTCCTGCGGGATCCCCGCCTCCCCGTCCTCGCCCGCCCCCGCGGCGGGCGGGCTCGTGCGGCCCAGCCACGTGCGGACGAGGCGCCCCTCCTCACCGGCCTTCGCCGCGTCGTCGACGTAGGCGACGGCCTGCGGGAAGCGTCGACGCAGCGCCGCCAGGTTCTTCAGTCCGTCGCCCGAGGTCTGTCCGTAGACCGCGCCCAGCAGCGCGATCTTGGCGTGGTCCCGGTCACCGTGGAACGCCCGGTCCGACAGGGCCTTGTAGAGGTCGCCCTCGTGTCCGGCCACCTCCATCAGCCCCCGGTCGCGGGAGATCGCCGCCAGCACCCGCGGTTCCATCTGGTCGGCGTCCGCCACGACCAGCCGCCAGCCCTCGTCGGCGACGACCGCCCGGCGGATCACCTTGGGGATCTGCAGCGCCCCGCCGCCGTTGGTCGTCCAGCGTCCGCTGACCGTGCCCCCCGGCTGGTACCCGGGGCGGAAACGTCCGTCGCGCACCCAGTCCTGGAGCCAGCTCCAGCCGTGTGCCGTCCAGACGCGGTACAGCTTCTTGTAGCGGATCAGCGGCTCCACCGCCGGGTGGTCGAGCTCCTCCAGCTCCCACCGCCTGGTCGATCTCACCTTGATCCCGGCCTGTGCGAACGCCTTCACGACATCGGCCGGCAGGTCGGGGCGCACCCGTCTGCCGAACGCGGCGGACACCTCGTCCGCGGCCTCGGCCAGTCTGCGGGGCTCACCGCCGCCCGCGTACCGCTCGCCCAGCAGGTCGTCCAGCACCTCGCGGTGCACATCGGCCCGCCAGGGGAGGCCGGATCCGTTCATCTCGGCGGCGACCAGCATGCCCGCGGACTCCGCTGCCGTGAGCAGCGTCATCCTGCCGGGGTGCTCCGTCGCCGCGTGGCGGCGCAGCTGCTCGGCGTAGACCTGGAGCAGGGCCTCGAAGGGCAGGTCGGTGCCGGAGCGCGGTTCGAAGAGGGAGGACTGGGAGCCCGGCTCCGCGGAGCGTGGCGGGGGATCGGGCGGTACCGGGGCGTGCCGCAGCCGAGCCCACGCCGCCGCGGCCGAACGTGGCTCGCCGAGCCGTCCCTCGTGCCCGAGCAGCAGCAGCTCGGCGCACTCGATGTCGTAGCACCGCTCGACGCGCACGCCGGCCGCGAGCAGCTGAGGGTAGATCCCGGCGGTCGAACGCCAGACCCAGCGCGTCACCTCGGGGCGGGAGCGGACCGCCTCGACGAGATCCGGCTCGGCCAGGACCGGACCGGCGGGCAGGCCGTCGCGGGTGAGCGGCGCGAGGAGTGCGCCGCCCCCTTCCGCACCGGCCAGAGCCCAACGTTCGGTCATGGGCCGAGTCTTGCACCCGGCACTGACAGGAGGCCCGGATCACCCGGCGGACATGCCGCTCCCGCTCACCGGGCGGACGTGCCGCTCCCCTTCACCCCGCGGCCGGTGCCGCTCCCGCTCACCGGGCGGGCACGTCCGACTGCCGCGAGGATCGGAGTGAGGTGCGCGCGATGCGTGCCGGGACCCGGCAGGCGGCGGAGGAGACGGTGATGGAAGCGATCGTGTACGAGGAGTTCGGCGGACCCGAGGTCCTGCGCCGGGCCCAGGTCGAGGACGTCCACGCCGGACCCGGGCAGATCCGGGTGGCGGTGAAGGCGGCCGGGGTCAATCCGGTCGACTACAAGATCCGCAACGGCTGGATGGAGGCGGCGTTCCCCACCCCGCTGCCCGCCACACCCGGCAGCGAGTTCGCCGGGGTCGTCGACGAGACCGGTGTGGGCGTCACCGAGTTCGCGGTCGGCGACGAGGTACTGGGCCGGAGCGCGACCGGCGCGTACGCGGCGTACGTCCTGGCCGACGTGGGAGCCGTCGCGCACAAGCCGGAGGGGCTGGGCTGGCCGGAGGCCGCCGCGCTGCCGGTCGCGACCGCGACCGCCGCGCGGGTGCTCGACGAACTGGCGGTGTCGGCGGGCGAGACCCTGCTGGTGCACGGCGCGTCCGGCGCGGTCGGTTCCGCCGCGGTCCAGCTGGCCGCGGCCAGGGGCGCCACCGTCGTCGGGACGGCCTCACCCGCCAACCACGACTATCTGCGGGTGCTCGGCGCGGTTCCCGTGGCGTACGGGGAAGGTCTGGTGAGCCGGGTGCGTGAGGCCGCACCACAGGGTGTGGACGCGGTGTTCGACGTGGCGGGCAAGGGCGCTCTGGCGGACTCGGTGGAGCTGCGCGGCGGCACCTCCGACCGGATCTCCACCATCGCCGATCCGGACGCGGCCGGTCACGGGGTGGCCTTCTCGGCGGGCGGCGGCAACCCCCCGGACGAGGGGAGGCGGCTCGCCGGGTACGCGCAGTCGGCCTCGGTCGGCGGCCTGCGCATCCCCGTCGAGAAGACGTTCCCGCTCGGCGCGGCCGCTCGGGCCCAGGAGCTCAGCGAGGCGGGACACGTACGCGGCAAGCTGGTGCTGCTTCCCGGAGAGCGTTGAGGGACGTACGCGGCAAGCCGGTGCTGCTTCCCGAAGAGCACTGAGCGCCCGGCCGCGACGCCCCTGGGGAGAGACGGACGTCCTGCCGCCTACGCTGGCCCGATGGAATCGGTGATCGACCGGGCGTGCGCCGCGGCCCTGTACTCGGACGGCGACGCGGGCCTGGACACCGGCGCCTCCCTCCTCGCCGCCGACCCGTCCGCCGACGAGGAGTTGCACCGCCGTGGCGAGGAGTTCGTCCGGCGCGCCTGGGCCCGTGGCTGGCAGCCCGCCGACGTCGTACGGACGGTCCGGCGGGAGCTGGACGAGGCCGGGGCCGCCCTCGCCGCCGCCCTGATCGCGGCGGAGACGGCGGGGTACGGGCAGTTGCCCCCTCGCTGGGCGGACCAGCTGGCCGCGATGCCCGCCTCTGCCCCGCGCAACCGCCCCGACCGCTTCACGTACGCCTCCGCGCTCCTGGAGCTGTACCGGCTGCTCCTGCGGCTCCCGGTCATCGAGCCGGCAGGCCCGCCGCCCGGCACGCAGTCCGACGCCACGACGTTCCGGCCGCCGGCCGCCGGTGAACCCCGCATGCTGACCAGGATCCGGGCGCTGCTCGCCAAGGCGGAGGCGACCGGTTTCCCGGAGGAGGCCGAGGCGCTCACCACCAAGGCCCAGGAGCTGATGGCCCGGCACAGCATCGACGAGGCGCTCCTCGCCGCGCGCACGCACAGCGCCGACGTGCCGGGAGCGGTCAGGATCGGGGTCGACGCCCCGTACGAGAGCGCGAAGGCCGTCCTGCTCGACGCCGTGGCCTCGGCGAACCGCTGCCGTGCCGTGTGGAACAGTGACCTCGGTTTCACGACGGTGGTCGGCTTCGAGCCGGACCTGGAGTCCGTGGAGCTGCTCTTCACCTCCCTGCTCGTCCAGGGCAACGCCGCGATGACGAAGGCGGAGGCGGGGCAGCGGGCCGGCGGACGCAGGCGGACCAAGACGTTCAGGCAGTCCTTCCTGATGGCCTACGCCCAGCGCCTGGGCAGCCGTCTCGCGGCGGACACCGCGCGGGTCACCGCCGCGGCGGGCGCGGAGGCCGGCAGCCGCGCCGAGACCACCGGGGCGCTGCTGCCGGTCCTGGCGGCGCGGGACGTGGCGGTCACCGACACGGCTGAGCGGATGTTCCCGAGGACCACCACGACCCGGCTGCGCGGGGCGACCGATCTCGAAGGATGGACGCACGGCACGGCTGCGGCGGACCGGGCCAGGATGGGCGGCGAAGGTCCGGGAATCAGCCGTTAGATCGTCAGTGCGGCATAAGTCCGGACTTGTGGGTGAATCCGGCTAGGCTCTGCCCATGAGCTGGCTCAGGGCGCTGAGGGAGACGGCCCGCTCGGGGCTGGAGATCGAGCGGCGGCGTCTCGAACCGCTCATCGCGGTGCGCGGCGCCGCGGGCCTCGCCCTCGTCGTCGGGGTGAGCCTGGCGCTGTTCGGACCGGTGATCGCCGCCGGCTCCGCGTTCGGCGCGTTCCAGGCCGCCATCGCCACCTTCCAGCGCAGCTGGCGGCCCCGGCCCGTTCTCGCCCTGGTCTCCGGGGTCAGCCTGGCCGTGTCGACGTTCGTCGGCTACGTCACCGTCTCCCACACCCTGCTCTTCCTCGCCCTGCTGGTCCTCTGGACGTTCGCCGCCGGGATGAGCTGGGCGGCGGGGCCCACGGGCGGCATCATCGCGGGCTCCAACGTCTCGATCATGCTGGTCACGATCACCCTGCCGACCTCCGTCCTCGACGCCGCCGCCCACGCCGGGATGATGGCGTTCGGCGGGTTCGTCCAGGCGGCGCTGATCGTCCTGTTCCCGGTCCGCAGATGGGGCGCCCAGCGTGACGCGCTCGCCGACGCCCTGGCCGGCGTGGCCGACTACGCCCGCAGACTGCGGAACGACCCGGTCGCGCCCTTCGACCCCGTCCCGCTGATGACCGCGCGCAACGCCGCCGCCGTCACCCCGCGCCAGGCCCGCAGACGTCCCGCCGACCTGCACGGCGCGCGCGGGGTCGCCGAACGCCTGCGGCCGGTCCTCGCCTCGCTCGCGGATCCCGCCCTGGGGGTCCCGGCCGAGGGCCCCGAGCGGTACTGGGTGTGGGAGATCCTCGGCGCCGCGGGGTCCCTGCTCGACTCCGCGGCCCGGGCGGTACGCCACGGGGACCCGGTCCAGCTGGACGAGACGGCACTCTCGGTGCTGAAGTCCCCCGACACCGAGGTCATCCTCACCGGCCCGCCCCGCCGGGCCGCCGACCGGCTCGTCTCACTGCTGGCCGACGTCATCGAGATCGCCGAGGGCACCGGTACGGACGACCGGACACCGGGGGAGCCGCTCGTCCCGCACCGACGCCGGCCCACCCTCCTGCGGCTCGTCCCCGTCGTCCAGCGCTCCATGCGCCGCGAGATGCGCCGCGGGTCGACGATCCTGCGCCACGCCGTCCGGGTGTCGGCGGTGGCCGCGGCGGGCTACCTCCTGGGGGCCGTGCTGCCCTTCGGCCACGGCTACTGGGCACCGATGACCGCCGTGATGGTGATGCGCCCGGAGTTCACCCAGACGTACTCGCGGTCCGTGGCCCGTTTCATGGGCACCGTGGTCGGTGTCGCCGTCGCCACCGGAATCGTGCAGGCCGCACACCCGAACGCGGAGCTCTCCGCCCTGCTCGCCGTCGTCAGCGCCGGGCTGATGTACCTGCTCATGCGCACCGGGTACGCGGTCAGCCAGGTCTGTGTCTCCGCCTACGTCGTCTTCCTGCTCGGCATGGCGGGCGACGACTGGTCGCAGACCGTGCCCGAACGGGTGGTGCTGACCCTCATCGGCGGACTCCTCGCGATGGTGGCGTACGCCATCTACCCGGCCTGGGAGACCCCGCGGCTGCGTGACCGGCTCGCCGCCTGGGTGGTCACGGACGGGCGCTACGCGGCCACCGTGCTCGACCGGTACGCCGACCCCGCCTCCCGGAGCCTGGAGGACGTGCGCACCGCCCTCCTCACCACCCGGGAGGCACGCGTCGCCTGGCAGGAGGCGCTCGAGACGGCCCGGCACGAACCGGTACGCCACCGGGGCATCTCCCGGACCTCCGCAGCGGACGCCCAGGACGCGCTCGCCCAGTTCGGCAGGGTCGCCATGCTCATGGAGGCCCACCTCCCCGCCGCCTCGGCGACCCCCGTCCCCGAGGCCGCAGGGCTGGCCGACGCGCTGCGCCGGGCCACCGAGGAGGGCGCGAAGGCGGTACGGGAGCGCCGCATCCCGGACTGGGGCCCGGTCAGGGAAGCGCTGGAGCCCCGGGACGCCGCCCCGGGGCAGCCGCCGCCCGACTCCTTCGTACGCAACGGGGCCACCCTGCTGCTCCGCGCCCTGGACGACTTCTCGCAGGCGCTGGAGATCGGCAGCGGGCGGGCGTAGGGGCCCGGGCGTCAGGAGGCGGAGGGCTCCGGCCGGACCGTCGGCAGATCGGAGGGGTCGGTCAGGGTCAGGATGTCCTCGGCCCCCGCCTCCCAGGAGACGACGATCTTCCTGCCGTCGTTCGACTCGACGGACCCCATGGTGCGGTCGGTGTTCCCGTCGAGGCACTTCAGCGCGAGCATCACCGAACCCATGTCCTTCACCTCGCCCTGGCAGATGTGCACGCCGGCGGAGAGCGCCACTCTGCCCGAGGTGACCGACAGGGCGACGGGCAGGCCGTCGGTACTGCCCGTCCAGGTGCCCTTCAGCGCCTCGGCCGCCGCTCCACCCGCCGTGCCGTCCTCGCCGTCCGTGCCCCTGCCGGTGCCGGAGGGCGAGGCGGGCAGGGAGGCCGCGTCGGTGGCCGGGGCCTTCTTCGCGGCGGGGCCGTCACCGCCGCAGGCGCTCAGCGCGAGCACGGCGACAAGACCGGTGGCGGCGAGAGCACCGGAGCGCAGGAGCCTGTCCAATGGAGTTCCCCTCGTCGATTCATGGCCGAAAGACCGCGTCAAGCTACCAGGCGGGAACAAACAACTCTGTTGATCGGGAGCCGAATTGGCGCGCCGTTCGTCTGTTCCTCACAGAGGTGGGGAATCGGTGGGCCGGTGGGCGGGCAACAGACGGGAAAGCTGTAATCGTGCGCGCACCCCGCGTGCACGTGCATCTGCTCATGCATTGGCATTTGAACACAGCTATGATCCGAGCTAGTTGACACTTGCACCTTGCAACTCGGGAGCGTCCTGTGCACGACGTGTACAACGGCATGGCGGCCACAGAGCTTCGCGGGGTCGTCTGGCAGAAGAGCAGGCACAGCAACTCACAAGGATCATGTGTGGAGTTCGCGAAACTGCCCGGCGGAAATGTCGCGATGCGCAACTCGCGCCACCCCGACGGGCCCGCGCTGGTCTACACGCCGGCCGAGATAGAGGCGCTGCTGCTGGGCGTCAAGGACGGGGAGTTCGACCACCTGGCCACCGGCGGCTGAACGCAGGGGCGCCCCGGCGGCCCGGCCGCGCGCCGTGGCGCGCCCGGGCGTGCGTCGTGCTACCGGCGGTCGGGGAGTGCGTCGACCGTGAGCGGATACTCCGGCGCGGGGTGGTCCGTCAGCCGGAACAGGGCCCAGACCACCTTGCCGAGTCCGTCGGCCGCCTTGTCCCCGGCCGGGACGGGGGAGGGGTGCCAGCCCCAGCTGTCACTGAACGACTCGACGAGGAACAGGCCGCGCCCGGACTCGGCGGAGTCGGGTGCCTCGCCCGTGACCGGTCCCTTACGGCTGGGATCGCGCACCGCGCACACCAGGCGCGAGGTCCAGCGCATGAGGTGCAGGCGCACGGAGGTGTCCTGGCGTTCCCGGGAGGTGTCGGTCGGAAGGGCGTGCCGCAGCGCGTTGGTGACCAGCTCGGACACGACCAGGGCCACGTCGTCGAAGTGGTCGCCCAGATCCCACGAGGTCAGGGTCGTGCGGGTGAATTTCCGTGCCCCGCCCACCGCTTCGTACCGGGCGGGCAGCGCGCAGGAGGCCGAGCCGGCGACCGCCGAGGGGTCGATGGGGGGAAGCCCCTGCCGTAACGGCTCGAGCATCGTCGATCCATTCGTCCCCATGCGAGGCACTCCCGGGATTCGCGGCTGTAGCGGCACTGCTTCTGGCGGGCACTGCGGGTACAGCGGCACAACACGAACGAGCACGCAGGTGCGCGAGGACCATGGTTCCGAATGCGCAGGGCAGATGCAAGGGCAGATGCACGTGCACGCGCGTGATCTGCCCGGTAGCGTGCCGGTTCGGACTCATTTCTTCCGCTTCATAGTTTTGAAGCTTTCGGAAAGTCTTCCCGTCTCTGTAATCGAATGAGTACGGGCTGAAGCGTTTTGGTGGCAGAATCCGCCTCCGGGGTTCGGGGGAGCTCCGGAGTACGGGAAGCGATGGGGAGGGTCGGTAAGCCGGTGACGGCAGGCGAGTCGAGTGGTTCTGTGGTGCGGCGCATCCTCCTGGGCTCACAGCTCAGGCGCCTGCGCGAGTCGCGCGGCATCACCCGTGAGGCGGCCGGCTACTCCATCCGCGCCTCCGAATCGAAGATCAGCCGCATGGAGTTGGGACGGGTGAGCTTCAAGGCCAGGGACGTCGAGGACCTGCTCACGCTGTACGGAGTCACGGACGAGGCGGAGCGGGATTCGCTCCTCGGCCTGGCCCGTGAGGCCAATGTGGCGGGCTGGTGGCACAGCTACGGCGATGTGCTGCCCGGCTGGTTCCAGACATATATCGGTCTGGAGGGCGCTGCGTCGCTCATCCGGATCTACGAAGTCCAGTTCGTCCACGGTCTGTTGCAGACCGAGGCGTACGCCCATGCCGTCGTCACCCGGGGGATGCCCGGTGCGCCGGCCGCCGAGATCGACCGCAGGGTCGCGCTGCGGCTGGCGCGGCAGAAGGCGCTCGTCTCCGAGCGCGCTCCCCGCTTCCACGCCGTGCTGGACGAGGCGGCACTCCGCCGTCCCTACGGCGGGCGTGAAGTGATGCGTGCTCAATTGCGGCACCTGATCGACATGTCGGAGCAGCCGAATATCACTCTCCAGGTGATGCCCTTCAGCTTCGGCGGTCATGCCGGGGAGAGCGGGTCATTCACGATGCTGCGTTTCCCGGAATCCGATCTGTCGGACATCGTCTATCTGGAGCAGCTGACAAGTGCGCTCTATCTGGACAAGGCGGAAGAAGTCGCCCAGTACGAAAAGGCCATGGTCCGGCTCCACGAGGACAGCCCGGGTCCCGAGGAGAGCCGGGATCTTCTCCGAGGACTCCTTCAACTCACCTGATTCGCCAGTACGATGACTTATCCGACAGGAGTCTGCGCCTGCAGTAAGGGATTGCATGTCCTTCCCCAGTGAACTGGCCCGCCAGTACATCGACGGCGAGTGGCTGACCGGCAACGGTGCGTGGGACATCATCGATATCAATCCCTACAACGGCGAGAAACTCTGCTCGGTGACCGTGGCCACCGCGGCGGAAGTCGATCTGGCCTACCGGGCCGCCGAACGCGCGCAGCGGAAATGGGCGACGACCGGTTCCTACGACCGGCGGGCCGTTCTGGAGAACGCCGTGCGGATCGTCGGGGAACGCGGCGCCGAAATCGTCGAGCTCATCATCGACGAGCTCGGCGGTACCAGGCCGAGGGCCGAATACGAGGTGCGTGCCGCGCAGGAGTTCCTGCGCGAGGCGGCCGGTCAGGCGACGCGGCCCACGGCCGGTCTGCTGCCCTCGGTCGCCGACGGCAAGGAGAACCGGGTCTACCGGCTGCCCGTCGGGGTCGTCGGAGTGATCAGCGCCTTCAACTTCCCCTTCCTGGTCACGATGAAGACCGTCGCCCCCGCGCTCGCGCTCGGCAACGCGGTCGTGGTGAAGCCCCATCAGAACGCGCCGGTCGCCGGAGGGGGGCTGGTCGCCCGGATCTTCGAGGACGCGGGGCTTCCGGCCGGGCTCCTCAACGTCCTCGTCACCGACAGTGCGGAGATCGGCGACTCCTTCATCGAGCACCCGGTGCCCAAGGTGATCTCGTTCACCGGCTCGGACCGGGTGGGCCGTCATGTCGCCGCGGTCGCCGCCGGGCTGTTCAAGCGGACCATCCTCGAACTGAGCGGCAACAGCGCCCTGGTCGTGCTGGAGGACGCCGACCTCGGCCATGCGGTCCGGGCGGCCGTCTACAGCCGCTTCCTGTTCCAGGGGCAGGTCAGCATGGCCGCCAACCGCATCCTGGTGGACCGGTCCGTCGAGAAGGAGTTCACCGATCGGTTCACCGCCGCGGTGTCCGCCCTGGTGGCGGGGGACCCACGCGACCCGGACACCCGTATCGGTCCTGTCATCAGTGCCTTCCAGGCCGAGGCGCTCACCGCGCTGGTCGACGGGGCGATCGAGGCCGGTGCCACCGCGCTCGTGCGGGGGCGCACCCGCGGAAATCTCGTCGAGCCGACCGTGCTGACCGGGCTGCCCGAGGGGTCGCCGCTGTTGTCGGAGGAGATCTTCGGCCCCGTGGCGCTGCTCGTGCCGTTCGACGGGGAGGACGAGGCCCTGCGCATCGTCAACGACAGCCCCTACGGGCTGAGCGGCGCGGTGCACACAGCGGACGCGGAGCGCGGCGTGCGGTTCGCCCGGCGCGTCACCGGCGGGATGTTCCACGTGAACGGTCCGACCGTGCAGGACGATCCGGCGGTCGCCTTCGGAGGCGAGAAGAGTTCCGGCATGGGACGGCTGAACGGCGAGGCGGCCGTGGAGGCGTTCACGACCCGCAAGTGGATATCGGTGCAGCACGGGCGAACGGTGTTCCCCTTCTGACGGGGCCGGATCGAGGCCAGGACCTGACCTGATGGGTTCGTATGGTGACGGTGCAAGCACGCAGGCAGTCGTCACGTCCGGCCGAAGGAAGACATCATGGTCACGCACGTTCCCGCAGAGGCTCCCGGCGACGAGCGGGGTGTACTCCTCGCCTTCGTCGAGGCGCAGCGCGGCGCGATCCGGCGCTCCGTCCTCGGGCTCACCGAGGAGCAGGCGGCGACCCGCCCCGGCGTGAGCGGGCTCTCGCTCTCCGGACTGCTCAAGCACGTCGCCGAGGGGGAGCTGAACTGGCTGCGGATGGCCCAGCGGCGCCCGAACGACAAGGAGCGGGACGCGGACACGTGGGCCGACGGATTCCGGCTCGTGGGTGACGAGACCGTCCCGCAGATGCTCGAGTTCTGGGCGAAGGTCGCCGCGGAGACCGAGGCGTTCATCCGGCATGACGTCAGGAGCATGGACGACACCTTCCCGTTGCCTCCCGCGCCCTGGTTCCCCGAGGACGGGCACTGCTCCATGCGCTGGCTGCTGATCCACCTCGTCGAGGAGGCCGGCCGTCACGCGGGCCATGCCGACATCCTCCGCGAGACGCTGGACGGCCGGACGGCCCTCCAACTGGTGGCGGAGGAGGCGGGCTACTCTGGTCAAAGTTGAGTACAAAGGGTGGGTGGTATGTCGGCGATCCGTCTCCTCGTCCTGGGGGCCGTGCGCCAGCACGGCCGCGCGCACGGTTATCAGGTGCGCAACGACCTGGAGTACTGGGGCGCCCACGAGTGGTCCAGCGCCAAGCCGGGATCGATCTACCACGCGCTCAAGCAGATGGCGAAGCAGGGACTGCTCCTCGCCCATGAGGTCGCCCCGTCCACGGCCGGCGGGCCGCCCCGCACCGAGTACGAGATGACGGACCTCGGCGACCAGGAGTTCTTCACCCTCCTGCGGGCCTCTCTGGCGTCGCACGACCAGGGCGTGGACGTGCTCTCGGCCGCCATCGGCTTCATCGTCGATCTCGAGCGGGGCGAGGCGGTGGCGCTCCTGCGGGAGCGCGTCGCGGCCATCGAGGGCTGGCGGGCCTCGGTCACGGAGCACTACACGCCCTCGGAGGGCCCGGAGTCCCTCGGGCACATCGGTGAGGTCATGAACATGTGGGTCCACTCGGCCGACGCGGGTGCCGAGTGGACGCGCGGCCTGATCGCCCGCCTCGAAGCGGGGGCGTACACCTTCGCGGGTGAGGGCGATCCCTTCGTCGGGGTGCTCGCCGAAGGGCAGGAGAACCCCTACGCCACCGGAGTGCCCGATCCCGGGGATGCTCACTAATCAAGTTTGATCAAAGAGGTCGGCGGGTCTATCTTCGCCTCACTAGTCAAGTTTGACTATGTGGCTGAGAGGCTGGTGAGCACGGTGAGCGACGCAATCGTCGTCGAGGGAGTGCACAAGCGGTACGGAGAGAAGCGCGCCCTCGACGGCCTCGGCTTCGCCGTCCGCAGGGGGACGGTCCACGGCGTGCTCGGCCCCAACGGGGCGGGCAAGACCACCGCCGTCCGGGTGCTGACGACGCTGCTGCGGTACGACGGCGGCCGCGCGGAGGTGGCGGGATTCGACGTACGGACCCAGGCCGCCGAGGTCAGGCGGCGGATCGGACTGCTGGGTCAGCACGCGGCTGTGGACGAGAAGCTCGGCGGCAGGCAGAACCTGGAGATGTTCGGTCGGCTGTACCACCTGGGAGCCCGGAGAGCTGGTCTGCGGGCCGGTGAACTGCTGGAGCGTTTCGGGCTCGCGGACACCGGACGCAAGGCGGTCGAGCGGTACAGCGGAGGCATGCGGCGCCGCCTCGACCTGGCCGCGTCCCTGATCACCGACCCGGAGGTGCTCTTCCTGGACGAACCCACCACCGGCCTGGACCCGCGGGGGCGCGCCGAGGTGTGGAACGCGGTGCGGTCCCTGACGGCGGGCGGCACCACGGTCCTGCTGACCACGCAGTACCTGGAGGAGGCGGACCAGCTGGCCGACCGCATCTCGGTCGTCGACGGCGGCCGGGTCATCGCCGAGGGAACGGCCGACCGGCTCAAGACGATGGTCGGCGGGGACCGCATCGACGTGGTGCTCCGGGACACGGACCGGCTCGGTGAGGCGGCCGTACTGCTCGGCGAGGGGGTGACCGTGGACGTGGACCGGCGTTTGCTCGGCGCACCCGCTCCGGACCGTATGCGGGCCCTGACCCGGACCGTACGGGCGCTGGAGGAGGCGGGGATCGAGGCGGAGGACATCGCGGTGCGCCGGCCCACGCTGGACGAGGTGTTCCTGTCCCTCACCGGGGCCGGGCACGACAGCGGGGGCCGGGCGTCCGCGGACACGGAGGTGGCGGTATGAGTACGACGACGGCGGGACCGGGACGCATCGGCTGGGCGCTGGCCGACTCCTGGACGATGACCCGGCGCGAACTGGCGCACTGGGCGCGCCAGCCGGTGCAGGTGGTCGTCGGCCTGGTCTTCCCGGTGATGCTCCTCCTGATGTTCAACTACCTGGTCGGCGGTGGCCGGGGGGTCGACGGGGACAACACGGAGTTCCTGGTGCCCGGCATGCTCGCGCTCACCATGGCCTTCGGGCTGGAGGGCACGATGCTGGCCGTCACCCAGGACCTGAACAAGGGGGTCGTCGACCGGTTCCGCTCCATGCCGATGGTCTCGGGCGCCGTCCTGGTCGGGCGGAGCATCGCGGACATGCTCCAGTCGGTGGCCGCGCTCGCCGTGATGACCGGAGTCGGATACGCCCTCGGCTGGCGCTGGCACAACGGCACGGCCGCCGCCCTGGGGGCGCTGGGGCTGCTGCTCCTGCTGCGGTTCGCGATGCTGTGGATCGGCATCCAGCTCGCGATGGTGGCGGGCAGACCGGAGATGGTGCAGGCCGTGCAGATCCTGGTCTGGCCGGTGGGCTTCCTCTCCAACGTCTTCGCGTCACCCGAGTCCATGCCGGGTCCGCTGGGCGCGGCCGTCGAGTGGAACCCGATGTCGGCCACGGCGACGGCGGTACGCGGGCTGTTCGGCAACCCGGGCGGAACCTCCGGTTCCTGGGCTGCCGAACACGCCGAACTCCTCGCCGTCCTCTGGCCGGTGGCCCTGATCGCGGTGTTCTTCCCGCTGGCGGTGCGGAGGTTCGCACGGCTCAGCCGCTGACCCCGTTCCCGGGGTTCAGTGGTGGAACGCCGTCTGGACCCCGGGCTCGCGGTGCAACGGATGCGGCTGGGCGCGCAGTTCGGGCAGCAGCCCGCGCAGGTCGTCCAGCAGCAGCTCCGCGAGATCCGAGGAGAAGCCGTTGCGGCAGACGACCCGCAGCACCGAGAGGTCCTGGCGGTTGGCGGGGAAGGTGTACGCGGGCACCAGCCAGCCGCGCTCCCGCAGCCGCCTCGACACGTCGAAGACGTCGTACGCCCGCACGTCGGGCTTCGTCGTCACCGCGAACACCGGAAGCTCGTCGCCGTGGGTCAGGAGCCTGAAGTCCTCCAGGGCCTCGAACTCCACGGCGAGCCGGCGCGCGATGTCCCGGGATGCCTGCTGCACGGCCCGGTAGCCCTCCCTGCCCAGCCGCAGGAACGTGTAGTACTGCGCCACCACCTGCGCGCCGGGCCGGGAGAAGTTCAGCGCGAAGGTCGGCATGTCGCCGCCCAGGTAGTTGACCCGGAAGACCAGCTCCTCGGGCAGCTCGGCCGGTGAGCGCCACAGGGCCCAGCCCACACCCGGGTAGACCAGACCGTACTTGTGCCCGGAGGTGTTGATCGAGGACACCCGGGGCAGCCGGAAGTCCCAGACCAGGTCCGGGTCGAGGAACGGGGCGACCATCGCCCCGGACGCGCCGTCCACATGGACCGGGATGTCGAGTCCGGTGCGTTCCTGGAGGTCGTCCAGCGCCGCGCAGAGATCGGCGATCGGCTCGTAGGAACCGTCGAAGGTGGAGCCGAGGATCCCGACGACGCCGATGGTGTTCTCGTCGCACAGCTCCGCGGCCGCCTGCGGGTCCAGGTGGAAACGCTCACCGTCCATCGGGACCTGGCGCGGCTCCACCTCCCAGAACGTGCAGAACTTCTCCCAGCAGACCTGCACGTTGACGCCCATCACCAGGTTGGGCCGTGCCGTCGCCGGATAACGGTCCGCGTTCCTCGACGACCAGCGCCGCTTCAGCGCCATGCCCGCGAGCATGCAGGCCTCGCTGGAGCCCGTCGTCGAGCAGCCCACCGTGGACGCCGGATCGGGCGCGTTCCAGAGGTCGGCGAGCATCGCCACACAGCGCCGCTCCAGCTCGGCGGTGCGGGGGTACTCGTCCTTGTCGATCATGTTCTTGTCCCGGCACTCGCCCATCAGCACACCGGCCTGGGGCTCCATCCAGGTGGTGACGAAGGTGGCGAGGTTGAGCCGGGAGTTCCCGTCGAGCATCAGCTCGTCGTGGACGAGCCGGTAGGCGGTCGACGGCGGCAGCGGGTCGTCCGGGAGCCGGTGCGTCGGTGGTGCCGCGACCATCGGCGCGGTCGGGTCCGCCTCCCCGAAGAACGGGTTGAGGGCGAGTCTGCGGTGTTCCTCGGACGGGGCGGGCCTGCCGTGCCGTCCCTGGTGGAGTGCCATCGTGAGCCGTCTCCTCAGTGCTCTGCCGCGAGTCCGGCCTTGACGGCCCGGGTGAACTTCACGACACGCTCGGCCTGGACCCGCGCGGCGGTCAGGGTCTGCTCGCCGACCGGGATGTCGCCCTGGCCGGAGACGTGCGAGGTGCCGTACGGGTTGCCGTCGACGAACTTCGAGGGGTCCGTGTAGCCGGGAGGCACCAGGATTCCGCCGAAGTGGTACATCGTGTTGTACAGCGCCAGCAGGGTGGACTCCTGTCCGCCGTGGGCGGTGCTGCTGGCGGTGAAGCCGCTGTAGACCTTGTCGGCGAGCTGCCCCGCCTGCCAGAGCCCTCCCAGTGTGTCGAGGAACTGCTTGAGCTGGGCCGTGACGTTTCCGTACCGGGTCGGCGTACCGAAGATCACCGCGTCCGCCCAGACCATGTCGTCCGGCGAGACCTCGGGGATGTCGGCGGTCGCCCGGGCGTGCTCCGCCCAGGCGGGATTGGAGTCGATCGCCGCCTGGGGAGCGAGCTCGGCGGCCTTGCGCAGACGCACATGCGCTCCGGCGCTCTCGACGTACCCGGCCATGGCCTTGGCGATCGTGGAGATCGTGCCGGTGGAGGAGTAGTAGATGACGGCGACGTTGACGGACGTGGGCATGCGGGGGCCTCCGGGGGGTGGACGGGGAAACGGACGGCGAGGGGGAGAGGAGGGCGGATCAGGACGGGCTGATCACGGCGGCCGTGCCGTAGGCGCAGACCTCGGTGCCCACGTCCGCCGCCTCGCTCACGTCGAAGCGCATCATCAGCACCGCGTTCGCTCCGCGGGCCCTGGCCTGGTCGACGAGCCGTTCCATCGCCTGGTTGCGGGTCTCGACCAGCGTCTTGGTCAGCCCCTTGAGCTCACCGCCGATCATCGACTTCAGACCGGCACCGATCTGGCTGCCGAGGTGGCGGGAGCGGACCGTGAGTCCGAACACCTCGCCGATGACCTCGGTCACCTGGTGGCCGGGAACGTCGTTCGTGGTGACGACCAGGACGTCCGCCCGGGCCGTCTGTCCGCCGCCGTAGTCCTCAATGCCCATGATGTGGCACCTCCTGCGGAAAGCTTTGCCCCGGTTCGTTCCGTGCGCATCCTCGCTTACGCCAGTGGAACCCAGGCGTCCGTCGCAGCGTTGATAGCTTGGGGCGGCCACGCAGCCGCGCACACCGACCAACCCTGGAGCCCGGACCCTTGAATACGCTTGCGCTCGGCCCGAGCTGGCTGGACCCGGATTATCTGCTCAACACCTTCGGGCTGCCCGGCCTCCTGCTCATCGTGTTCGCCGAGTCCGGACTGCTGATCGGGTTCTTCCTGCCCGGCGACTCCCTGTTGTTCACCACGGGCCTCCTGGTGACGACGGGCGACCTCAAATACCCCCTGTGGCTGGTCTGCGTCCTGGTCGCCCTGGCGGCGATCATCGGCGACCAGGTCGGCTACCTCTTCGGCCGCAAGGTGGGGCCGGCCCTCTTCAAGCGCCCGGACTCCCGGCTCTTCAAGCAGGAGAACGTCGAGAAGGCCCACGAGTTCTTCGAGAAGTACGGCCCGAAGTCGCTGGTGCTGGCCCGCTTCGTGCCCATCGTCCGGACGTTCACGCCGATCATCGCCGGTGTGAGCCGGATGGACTACCGCTCCTTCATCACGTTCAACATCATCGGCGGCATCCTCTGGGGCGTCGGCGTGACGCTGCTCGGGGCGGCCCTCGGCAAGATCGACTTCGTGCACGAGAACATCGAGATGATCCTCATCCTGATCGTGCTGATCTCCGTGGTGCCGATCCTGATCGAGTTCCTGCGCGCCCGGAGCAAGTCCAAGAAGGAAGGCGCAGCGCAGCAGGGCGACGACCACGGCCCCTCGGACGGCGGACCCGCGGCCGGCCCCCACGGCGGAACGGACGAGGACGGCCAGGGCCCTGCCGCCCACCAGTACACGGGCGACCGGGCCGCCCCGTACGGCGGCGGCGCGTACGGCAGCCAGTACGGCAGCACCGACCAGGGCGCCCAGTACGGCGACAGCGGGTACGGCGGCGGCCAGGCGGACCAGTACGGCCAGGGCGGAAGGCAGCAGGCAGGCGGCCAGTACGGCGGCCAGGACACCCCGTACGGCGGTCAGTACGCCGGCAGCCAGGGTGCCCAGTACTCCGGCGGTCAGTTCGGCGCGCCGGGCCAGGGCGGTCAATACGGCGCGCCGGGCCAGGGCGGACAGTACGGCGCCCCGGACCAGGGCGGACAGTACGGCGCCCCGGACCAGGGCGGTCAGCACGGCGCGCCTCAGGGGCAGTACGGCGGCGGCCAGTACGTGGCCGGTCAGGGCGGCCAGTACGGCGGTCAGTACGCCGGCGGCCAGGGTGCCCAGTACGACGGAGGCCAGTACGGCGCCCCGGACCAGGGCGGCCAGTACGGCGCCCCGGACCAGGGCGGACAGTACGGCGCCCCGGACCAGGGCGGACAGTACGGCGCCCCTCAGGGGCAGTACGACGGAGGCCAGCACGGCGGCGGTCAGTACGAGGCCGGTCAGGGTGGCCAGTACGGCGCCGGACACGACGGCCGGTACGCGAACGGCCGGCCCGGTCGCCCCGGTGAGTACACCGACGGCGACCCGTACGGTGACCGGCCCGCGGCCCGCCCGGGCGACGGCCAGGAGGACGACCCGGGTCGGTACGGCTGGCAGGACAGGCGCTGACCCACCGCGCACGCACGGACGGCGCCCCTGTCCCCACGCGGGGACAGGGGCGCCGTCCGTCCGTCAGAAGCCGCGCGTTCGCTTGGCCGCCCGGCGGGACGCGCCCTCGACCGCGCCCGGCACCCGCATGAACAGCCGGGAGATCTCGCTTCCCAGGTTCACCCCGATGGCGATCGCCAGCGCCGTGGCGACAGCCGTGAAGAGCGAGGTGAGGCCGGTGTCCACCTCGTTCTGCGCGACACCCAGCAGTCCGAAGTAGGTCGCCGAACCCGGCAGCAGCGGGCCGATCGCGGCCGTGATGTACGGCAGCGACGAGGTGTAGCGGTAGCGCGAGAACAACTGGCCGAAGAGCCCCACGAGGCCGGCCGCGACCGCCGTCGCCGCGACCGGCGAGATCTTGCCCGTGCTCGCCATCGCCCCGTAGATGATCCAGGCCACGCCCCCGTTGAGGGTCACCGCGAGCACGGTGGAGCGCTCCTGCTGGAGCAGGATGGCGAAGGCCAGCGTCAGGGTCATCGAGACCAGGATCTGGAGCACCGGCCGGTCGTTGGGTTCGAAGCGCGCTTCCGGATTGAGTTCGGCGCCGAGCTGGACCCCCAGATAGAGCATCAGCAGCACGCCCGCCACGATGCCGATGAAGAAGTACATGACCTCCAGGAGCCGGGCCCCCGCGGTGAGGTAGTAGCCGGTCAGGCCGTCCTGCACCCCGGCGACGAGGGCCCGCCCGGGCAACAGCGCGAACAGCCCACCGGTGATCACCGCGGAGGGCCGCACATCGGTCGAGTGGGTGAGGGTCAGGGCGATGCCCATCGCGGCGGGGGGCATGGCCGCCGCCGCGAACTGGTAGAACTCGGGCAGCCCGCGCCCGGCGCAGAGCCAGGCCAGCCGGTCGCCGAGCATCGCGCCCGCCGCCGCCACGAGGAAGACCAGCACACCACCACCGACCAGCACCGATGCCGAGCCCGCGAGCAGGCCGGCGGCGGCCGTCAGCACCCAGCCCGGATACGGGTGGCGGTTACGCCGGATCTCCGCCAGTCGCCGGTAGGCCTCCTCCAGCGACACCTCGACGTGTTCCGCCGAGGTGATGTCGTCGATCAGCCCGAACACGGCCGCCAGCCGGGTGTAGTCGGTGCCGCGCCGGCGCACCGTACGGCTGGCCGTGATGGGGTCGTCCACCAGCGACGGCTGGTACGAGATGGACAGCAGCGTGAAGGTGACCGTCGGCTCGGAGCGGTCGAGCCCGTACGAACGCGTCACGGCGAACATGGCCGCCTCGACGTCCTCGGCGCCCTCGCCACCCGCGAGCAGCAGCTCACCGATACGGAGCGTCAGGTCGAGCACGCGCGGTACCGCGGGCCCCGCGTCGTCGGTCTTCTGCACGCTCTCGGGTGCCGGCCGCTCGAACACGGGCATCCGGAGCATCGTGCGCATCCGGTCCTGCCAGGGGGCCTCCTTGGTCAGCCGGACCATCGGAATGCCGTGCGCCGGGGTGAACGCGGGCTGCTGCTGCGCGTTGTACCCGCTCGGCGGGACGAAGGCGGACGACAGGGAATCAGGCCCCGAGCCCTGCCCCGACCCGGAAGCGGAACCCTGCCCCTGGCCCGAAGCCGCCGACGGATCGTTGTGCAGGCCGGCCGGAAGAGCGAATTCCGATGTGGGGTGGTCGTCCTCCGGGGGAGCCGTCGGCTGATCGAGCCCGGCGGGCGGGACGAACGCGCTGTGCGCCTCGTCGGACTGGGGCTTCTGGTCCTCGGGACCGCCCTGTTCCGCCACCACTCGACCTCGTTCCTCCTCGACCGCTCGTCACGGGAGCGCTTCTGCCCAGTATGGGCACGGACATGGGCACCACACGCAACGGGCGGCGCACCGGTGAAGGTGCGCCGCCCGTTGTCCGTACGGTCAGCTGGGCCGGTCGGCCCCATGTACCGCGATCCACGCCGTCCCGCCGTCAAGCGGAACCCGGAGGAACTGCGTCAGTGCTTGCCGCCCTGCGCCTCGAGGCGCTTGTACGAGTTCTCGATCTCGGCCTCCGCCTCGGTGCGGCCGACCCAGTCGGCGCCCTCGACGGACTTGCCGGGCTCCAGGTCCTTGTAGACCTCGAAGAAGTGCTGGATCTCCAGGCGGTCGAACTCCGACACGTGGTGGATGTCGCGCAGGTGCTCCACCCGGGGGTCGGACGCCGGGACGCACAGCAGCTTGTCGTCGCCGCCGGCCTCGTCCGTCATCCGGAACATGCCGATGGCGCGGCACTTGATGAGGCAGCCGGGGAACGTCGGCTCCTCCAGGATGACCAGCGCGTCCAGCGGGTCGCCGTCCTCGCCGAGGGTGTTCTCGACGAAACCGTAGTCAGCCGGGTAGCTGGTCGAGGTGAAGAGTCGACGGTCCAGACGGATCCGACCGGTCTCGTGGTCCACCTCGTACTTGTTCCGCGAACCCTTCGGAATCTCGATAACGACGTCGAACTCCACGGGTGGCTCCTCCATGATCAACACATACGACTGGTGGTTAAGTGTCCCTCACGCAGATGAGTGCTCGCGAAAGGGGCTGGTCAACGGTGGCCGAGCCGGTGGAGAGACCGACGGACGAGCCGTTGAACGGGTGGGGCAGGTGGAAAGCCCCGGAGTACCTGAAGCGCGGAAGCGGGTCGGGGAACCGCCGGCTCGCCGCAGGCTCCGCGGTGCTCGGCCTGGTGGTCGCCGCCGGTGCCGTGCTGGCCGCCGGTCCCTGGGACTCCGGTCAGCGTAAGGCCGAGCGCGACCGGGCGGTCGCCCTGCAGCGCTCAGGTGGCGCACATCACGAAGGGAACACGCCCGACGGCCCGGAGCCCGCCCCGAGCGCGCCTGCCGTCCTGAGCGCGCTCGGCGTCACCGATGGACTCACCCCGGCGGGCGCGAGCGGTCTGAGGACCGCGCTCGATCCCTTGCTGGACACGCCCGCACTCGGCTCCGTACGCACCGCCGTGGTCGTCGACGCGGCCACCGGCAAGCAGCTGTACGCACGGGGCGCCACCACTCCCATGACCCCCGCGTCCACGGTGAAGATCGCCACGACCGCCGCCGCGCTCTCCGCGCTCGGTCCCGACTACCGCATCGCGACGACGGTCGAGCTGTCCCCGGACTCCCGGACGCTCACCCTCGTCGGCGGCGGGGACCCCACCCTGGACAAGGCCGCCCTGCGCTCCCTGGCCGCCGACACCGCGCGCTCCCTGCGGGACGGCGGCACGGGGCCCGTGCGGCTGATGTACGACACCTCGCGCTACTCGGGTCCGGCCCGCCACCCCATCGGCCCCAACGAGAACATCGCACCGATGAGCGCGCTCATGGTCGACGAGGGCCGCCTCGACGGGAGCGACCGGGGGCCGGCTCCCCGGAGCGAGGATCCCGCGGGTGACGCCGCACGCAGTTTCGCGGACCTGCTCGGTGACGCCGGTGTCGCCACCCGGTCCGCAGCCGCGTCCGGGAAGGCCGTGGAGGGATCACGGACGGTGGCGACGCACCGGTCGAAGCCGCTCTCCGCACTGGTCGAACGGGCCCTGACCAACAGTGACAACGACATCGCCGAGGCCCTGGCCCGCCAGACCGCTCTGAAGGCCGGGGAGCCCGCCTCCTTCGCCGGCGGCCGTCGCGCCTCCACCGCGGAGCTGAAGAGGCTCGGCATGCCGCTGGCCGGAGCCCGGCTCGCGGACGGCAGCGGACTCGACCGCGCGGACAAGGTGAGCGCGGGCCTCCTTGCCGGGCTGCTCGCGCTCGCCGCCGGGCCCGACCACCCCGAACTCCGGCCCGTCCTCACGGGTCTCCCGGTCGCCGGATTCAGCGGCACGCTCGGTGACCGCTACACCGCGACCTCCCCGGCGACCGGGCTGATCCGGGCCAAGACCGGCACCCTCACCGGGGTGAACAGCCTCGCCGGGACCGCGGTCGACGCACAGGGCCGGCTCCTGGCCTTCGCGTTCCTGGCCTCGGGGACCACGTCCCCGGCCGAGGCGGAGGCATCGCTGGACACCCTGGCCACCACCCTCACCAAAGGCACCGGGTGAGCGGCTGACACCCCACCATGGGGCGACCACCTCACGTACGGTTGACGCATGACGAGCATCGGTGGTGCCGAGATGGTCGACTGGAATCTCGCGGTCGCGACCGCGACCCGGTTCGTGCGGCCGGGTCCCGAGATCAGCCGTGAGGAGGCCCGTGCCGTCGTCGCGGAGCTACGGCGGCATGCCAAGGCCTCCGAGGAGCACGTCCGCTCGTTCACCCGGATGATCCCGGAGGGGCACGAACCCGAGGACACCCCGGTCCTGGTCGTCGACCGGGCGGGCTGGATCAGGGCCAACGTCGCGGGCTTCCGTGAACTGCTGGGCCCCCTGCTCGGGAAGATGCAGGACCGCCGCGGCGGCGGCCCCGGAAACGCGGTGCTGGGCGCGGTCGGCGGCAAGGTGACCGGCGTCGAGCTGGGCATGCTGCTGTCGTTCCTGGCGTCCAGGGTCCTCGGCCAGTACGAGACCTTCGCCCCCGCAACCCGCGAGCTGCCCGCGTCCTCCGACGGAGGCGGCAGGCTGCTGCTGGTCGCCCCCAACATCGTCCACGTCGAGCGGGAACTCGAGGTCGATCCGCACGACTTCAGGCTCTGGGTGGCGCTCCACGAGGAGACGCACCGCACCCAGTTCACCGGGGTCCCATGGCTCCGCGACCATCTGCGGGGCGAAATCCAGTCGTTCCTCGACGAGACCGACGTCGACCCGATGACCGTGCTCGAACGCCTCCGCGAAGCCGCGCAGGCGTTCTCGGGCGGCAGCCGCCCCGAGGGCGAGGAGGGCGACGACGGCGGGCGCAGCCTCGTCGAGATCGTCCAGACGCCCGCCCAGCGCGAGATCCTGGGCCTGGCTGCACCGCCGTGATGTCCCTGCTCGAAGGGCACGCCGACTTCGTGATGGACGGGGTGGGCCCCGACGTGGTGGCCTCCGTCGCCGAGATCCGGGAGAAGTTCCAGCGGCGCAGGGCGCGCGGCGCGAGCCGGCTGGACCTGGCGCTGCGCAAGCTCCTGGGGCTCGACGCCAAGCTGCGCCAGTACCGCGACGGCGAGAAGTTCGTCCGGGCAGTGGTGGACGAGGTCGGTATGGACGGCTTCAACCGGGTGTGGACCTCTCCCAACACCCTGCCCACGAAGGCCGAGATCGCCGCACCGGCGGACTGGGTGGCGCGGGTGCACCGTAAGGCAGATTCGTGATCTTGGCCGGTCCGGAGGCAGAAGATTGCCTCCCCAATCACCCATCCGGGGGACCATAAGGGTGTGGGGAGGCGTGCAATGCTCGATGGACGGCTTGGCTCTGTCACCATCGACGCACTCTGAGTGACGGGACTCCGTCCCGAGCGCTCCGAGGCACCCCCCAAAACTTCACCCGAAGGGCACCGGACATGGGTCCCCATCCTGCGGTCGCGGCGATACGCCTGGCGGTCCGCCGCGTACTCCACGACGTCGTCACCGAATTCAACCGTCGGACCGAACAGGCGGGACACGCCGAGTTCGCCGAAGCGGGCGCGGGCGCGCGCCGCTCCGGGCTCCCCGAGCGGCCGGACACCCCGCTGGTGCTCGTCGCGTGCTCCGGGGGCGCCGACTCCATGGCTCTCGCCTCCGCCCTCGCCTTCGAGTCGCGCAAGCTGCCCGTCCGTGCCGGCGGGATCACCGTCGACCACAATCTGCAGCCCGGCTCCGGACTCCGTGCCGACGAGGTCGTGGCCCGTCTCGCCGAGATGCGGCTCGACCCGGTCGAGGCCGTCGCCGTGCGCGTCGGCCGCGACGGCGGTCCCGAGGCCGCCGCCCGAGACGCCCGGTACGCCGCACTGGACGCGGCGGCGGAGCGCCACGGCGCCTTCGCCGTGCTCCTCGGCCACACCCGCGACGACCAGGCCGAGACCGTCCTGCTGGGCCTCGCCCGTGGTTCGGGCATCCGCTCGCTCTCGGGGATGGCCGCCGCCTCGGGCCCCGCCGGACGCTACCGGCGCCCGTTCCTCCAGCTCGACCGGCAGACCGCACGTAAGGCCTGTCTGGTCCAGTCGATCCCCGTCTGGGACGACCCCCACAACATCGATCCCGCCTACACGCGCTCCCGGCTCCGCCACGAAGGCCTGCCCGCCCTGGAGAAGGCGCTGGGCAAGGGTGTCGTGGAAGCACTCGCCCGTACGGCCCAGCTCTCCCGCGACGACGCCGACGCCCTCGACACCTGGGCCGCCGAGGCCGCCCGTTCCGTGCTGGACGACGCGGGACGGCTGGAGTGCGCCAAGCTCTCCGTGCTGCCGCCCGCGGTACGCCGCCGGGTGCTGCGCCGGGCCGTGATCGACGCGGGATCCCCCGCGGGTTCGCTCTTCGCCCGCCACATCGAGGAAGTCGACCGGCTCATCACCGGCTGGCGGGGCCAGGGGGCCATCAACCTGCCCGGCCGCGTCGAGGTACGGCGGCAGGGTGGCAGACTGGTGATTCGGCAGAGCTGAAGCGCAAGCGGCTGACATGCAGGCGAAACGCCGGTCCGGCCCGGGGAACAGTCCGGGTCCGGCAAGGCAGAGAAAGAGACGCGGGTGAACGAGAAGGACATGGGCACCGACCTTCAGTCGGTGCTCCTCACCAAGGAAGAGATCGACGCGAAGCTCGTCGAGCTCGCAGCGAAGATCGACGCGGAGTACGCGGGCAAGGACCTGCTCATCGTCGGTGTCCTCAAGGGCGCGGTGATGGTCATGGCGGACCTTGCCCGGGCCCTGTCCACCCCCGTCACCATGGACTGGATGGCCGTCTCGTCGTACGGCGCCGGCACCCAGTCCTCGGGCGTCGTCCGCATCCTCAAGGACCTCGACACCGACATCAAGGGCAAGCACGTCCTGATCGTCGAGGACATCATCGACTCCGGTCTGACGCTGTCCTGGCTGCTGACCAACCTCGGCTCGCGTGAACCCGCGAGCCTGGAGGTCTGCACGCTGCTCCGCAAGCCGGACGCGGCGAAGGTCGCGATCGACGTGAAGTGGGTCGGCTTCGACATCCCGAACGAGTTCGTCGTCGGCTACGGACTCGACTACGCCGAGAAGTACCGCAACCTTCCCTTCGTCGGCACGCTCGCCCCCCACGTCTACGGCGGTTGAGGTAACCGCCCCGGCAGGGCCCGGCCGAACCCGGCCGGACTCCCGGGAACCCTCGTGGTGTTCCCGCCGTTGGAGCCTTCGAGGACGGGTTTGTCATACGTCCCCTGCGGTCACGGGTGACAATGCTGGGGTACCGTCCGAAGCACACTCTTTTCTCACAGCAGCATTTACCTACGGGCAGGAGGGACGGGGCGACTTCGCTCCGTATGGATGGACGTGAAGCGATACTTCCGTGGGCCGGTCATGTGGATCGTGCTGGCCGTCCTCGCCGTGGTCGTGTTGATGCAGGTCGTCGGCTCGTCCGGCGGCTACAAGACGGTGGACACCGGCAAGGTGATCCAGGCGATCAGCAAGAACCAGGTGGAGCAGGCCAAGCTGACCACCGGTGACGAACAGATCCTGAAGATCGAGCTGAAGGACAAGCAGAAGCTCGACGGCGAGTCCGGCAGCAAGTTCCAGGCGAGCTACATCGGCAACCAGGGTGTCGAGCTCGCCGACACACTGCAGAAGAAGTTCGAGAGCGGTGACATCGAGAAGGGTTACACCGTCTCGCCGTCGAAGCAGTCCCCGTTCGTCTCGATCCTTCTCTCGCTGCTGCCCTTCGTCCTGATCGTGGTCGTGTTCCTGTTTCTGATGAATCAGATGCAGGGCGGCGGCTCCAAGGTCATGCAGTTCGGCAAGTCCAAGGCCAAGCTGATCACCAAGGACACGCCGAAGACGACGTTCGCCGATGTGGCGGGGTCGGACGAGGCCGTCGAGGAACTGTACGAGATCAAGGAATTCCTCCAGGAGCCGGCGAAGTTCCAGGCCGTCGGCGCCAAGATCCCCAAGGGTGTCCTGCTGTACGGGCCGCCCGGTACGGGTAAGACGCTGCTCGCTCGCGCGGTCGCGGGTGAGGCGGGCGTCCCGTTCTACTCGATCTCCGGTTCCGACTTCGTCGAGATGTTCGTCGGCGTCGGTGCCTCCCGTGTCCGTGACCTCTTCGAGCAGGCCAAGGCGAACGCTCCGGCGATCGTCTTCGTCGACGAGATCGACGCCGTCGGGCGGCACCGCGGTGCCGGCATGGGCGGCGGTCACGACGAGCGCGAGCAGACGCTCAACCAGCTGCTCGTCGAGATGGACGGCTTCGACGTGAAGGGCGGTGTCATCCTGATCGCCGCCACGAACCGGCCGGACATCCTGGACCCGGCGCTGCTGCGTCCCGGGCGCTTCGACCGGCAGATCGCCGTCGACCGTCCGGACATGCAGGGCCGCCTCGAGATCCTCAAGGTGCACCAGAAGGGCAAGCCGGTCGCGGAGGACGTCGACCTCAACGCGGTCGCCCGTCGTACGCCCGGCTTCACCGGTGCCGACCTGTCGAACGTGCTGAACGAAGCGGCGCTCCTCACGGCGCGCAGCAACAAGAAGCTGATCGACAACCACATGCTCGACGAGGCCATCGACCGCGTCGTGGCGGGACCGCAGAAGCGGACCCGGATCATGTCCGAGAAGGAAAAGAAGATCACCGCGTACCACGAGGGCGGACACGCCCTGGTCGCGGCGGCCTCACCCCAGTCGGACCCGGTCCACAAGATCACGATCCTCTCCCGCGGCCGCGCCCTCGGTTACACGATGGTGCTCCCGGAGGAGGACAAGTACTCCACGACGCGTAACGAGATGCTCGACCAGCTGGCGTACATGCTGGGCGGGCGTGCGGCCGAGGAGCTGGTCTTCCACGACCCGACGACCGGTGCTGCGAACGACATCGAGAAGGCCACTGCCACGGCCCGCGCGATGGTCACGCAGTACGGCATGACCGAGCGCCTCGGTGCGATCAAGTTCGGTGGAGACAACACCGAGCCGTTCGTCGGCCGGGAGATGGGCCATCAGCGCGACTACTCGGAAGAGGTCGCGGCGCTCGTCGACGAGGAGGTCAAGAAGCTCATCGAGACCGCGCACAACGACGCGTGGGAGATTCTCGTCGAGAACCGCGACATCCTCGACGCCTTGGTCCTGGAGCTCCTCGAGAAGGAGACGCTCGGCAAGGAGCAGATCGCCGAGATCTTCGCCCCGATCGTGAAGCGCCCGGCTCGCCCGGCGTGGACCGGTTCCGCCCGGCGCACTCCGTCGACGCGTCCGCCCGTGCTCTCTCCCAAGGAGCTCGCCCTCACCAACGGCTCCGCCAACGGTTCGGGTACTCCGGAGATCGCTCCGACGGACATGACGAAGAGCACCGGCACGCCCACGGAGGCCCTCCCCGAGGACCGTCCCGAGAGCTGACCCTGCCCGCCCCGGTGTGGCCCCTGTCACGGGGGCTCCACCAGGCCCGGAATGGATGCCGCGCCCCCCAGGTTCTAGCCTGTGGGGGCGCGGCTTTTTCGTATGTCTGCGCTGTGCCTGGCACCGTTCCGTGAGAGCCGGGCGGGTCCGCGCATGTGACTGCACCAAGGAACGAGGCACAGAATGACCGACCCGGTGACGCTCGACGGCCAGGGTTCGATCGGCGTCTTCGACGAGAAGCGGGCCGAGTCCGCCGTCCGGGAGCTCCTGATCGCGGTCGGTGAGGACCCCGACCGCGAGGGCCTGCGTGAGACGCCGGGCCGTGTGGCACGTGCGTACAAGGAGATATTCGCGGGCCTCCACCAGGAGCCCGAGGACGTCCTCACGACGACGTTCGACCTCGGCCACGACGAGATGGTGCTGGTCAAGGACATCGAGGTGTTCAGCACCTGTGAGCACCACCTGGTTCCGTTCCGCGGGGTCGCGCACGTGGGCTACATCCCGGCGACCAGCGGCAAGATCACCGGTCTCTCGAAGCTGGCGCGGCTGGTCGACGTCTACGCCCGGCGGCCGCAGGTCCAGGAGCGGCTCACCACGCAGATCGCCGAGTCCCTGATGGCGATCCTGGAGCCGCGCGGGGTCATCGTGGTCGTCGAGTGCGAGCACATGTGCATGTCGATGCGTGGCATCCGCAAGCCCGGAGCGAAGACGCTCACGTCCGCGGTCCGTGGCCAACTGCGTGATTCGGCCACGCGTGCCGAGGCCATGAGCCTCATCATGGCGCGCTGACCGGCCGGGGCGGGCCGCCGGGGCCCGGGACGTGCGGCGGCGATGAGTTCCGGGCGTAGGGGGAGTCGACCGTGGTGGAGATCCGGCCGGATGGGCCGGGTCCACCAGGAGAGGAGCTCCGATGCCGTTCACTCATGTGCTCGCCGTGGCCCCCGTCATGGCCATCGAGCCGGCGGTGGAGTGGTACGAGAGGCTGTTCGGCCGCCCGGCCGATGCGCGGCCCATGGAGGGGCTGGCCGACTGGCACGTCTCGCCCTACGCCTGGCTCCAGGTGTTCGAGTCGCCCGAGCAGGCCGGCGGGACGCTGGTGAACCTGGTCGTCGACGATCTGGGCCGGGCACTCTCGGACCTCGCCGGCCGGGGGATCAGGGCAGGGGAGATCCAGCCGGGTGCACGCGGAGTGAGGTTCGCGGCCGTCCACGATCCCGACGGCAACCGCGTCACCCTGATCGAGAACCCGGTGGCCGACTGAGGCCGGCCGTGGACGCCTCTCAGGCGGCCTGTGCCGTGTTCCGCTCGTCGTCCCCGTCGTCCGGAAGCTTGCAGACCCGCTCGAGGAAGACGGCGGCGGCCACGACCGCGACGCCGGCCACGACGGCGCTGCCCGCGTAGATGGCCTGATCCCTGCGCGGCGGGACATCCAGGAGGCTGAGCAGGAAGACGCAGGTGCCGCCGTACATCCCGGCGACCAGCGCGGCGACGAGCGCGCTTGCCTGGCCGAAGACCAGTGCGCGCGCGGCCATCATCGGCTCCACGCCCTTGGCCCCGGGACGCCGCTCCCGCTGGGCGCGCAGGCGGGAACGGAAGGACAGCGCGGTCGCCAGCAGGACCACGGCGATCACCGCCAGCACGACGGGTGCGGCGAGCGGCACGCTGGGCAGCGTCCCCAGGGCGTCCCAGAGGCGGGCCGCGCCCCAGGACAGCACGCCGGCTCCGGCGAAGAGTCCGGCCAGGAGGCCGAGCCGTAGTTGCTTCACCGAGAGTGCCGCCCTTCGTCGCCGTTGCCCGTGTCGCCGCCCGCGGACGGTCGTCCTTGAGCCTAACGACTACTCGGGGAGACGGAGTTCCAGGTCGGGCCGGGGAAGCACTCCGTCGCGGCCGACACCGGCCAGCAGGTCGGCGACCGGTCCGGCGCCGGGCAGCTGGGCCTCCGGGTCCACGTCGTGCCATGGGGCGAGGACGAAGGCGCGCTCGCGGGCGCGCGGGTGCGGAAGGGTCAGCAGCGGGTCGTCGGAGACCACGTCGGCGTAGGACACGATGTCGACGTCGATCGTGCGCGGACCCCAGCGCTCCTCGCGGACCCGGTCGAAGGCCTCCTCGATGGCCTGGCCGCGCTCCAGCAGCGACGAGGGGGGCAGGGTCGTCTTCACGATGATCACCGCGTTGAAGTACGACGGCTGGGAACCGGGGTCGACGCCCCAGGGCTCCGTCTCGTAGACCGGGGAGACCGCCTTGACCCGGAGCCCGGGGGTGTCCTCCAGGGCGTCGACGGCCCCCTGGAGCGTCTCGAGGCGGTTGCCGAGGTTGGAGCCGAGGGAGATCACGGCCCGTTTCGGGTTGGAGAGGGTGACGTCGGCAGCGTCGACCTGCTCGACCACGGCTGCGGGAACCGGCTGTACGGTCGGGTCGCTCTGCCCCTCGGTGGAAAATGCAGTCATGCTCGGCTCCGGGTGATGGTGATGGTCACGTCGTCGAAGGGGACCGTGATGGGGGCGTCCGGCTTGTGGACGACGACCTCGACCTCCTGGACCCCTTCGTGCTTGAGGCACTGCTGCGCGATGCGTTCCGCGAGCGTCTCGATCAGATCGACCGGCTCACCCTTGATGACGTCGACGACCTCTTCCGCGACCACGCCGTAGTGAACTGTCTTCGACAGGTCGTCGGCGGCTGCCGCGGGGCGGGTGTCGAGACCGAGCACCAGGTCCACGATGAAGGTCTGGCCCTCTTCCCGTTCCCTGGGGAAGACACCGTGGTGCCCACGGGCCTTGAGGCCGCGCAGCGCGACACGATCCACGCGAATCACTCCTGCTGTTCGTCGTCTCTTGAGGCACCCGGCCGCGTGCGGGCGGTGAGGTGCCGTCTTTCGAATCTACCCGCGAGCACCGACAGCTCCCGCCCGCGGGGGCGCGGACCGGCCCGGCAGGGGGTTGGAAGCCGCGTATACCCGGTGATCGGGGAGCCCAATCCCCGCGATCCGTCCCGTCCGCTCAGACGGTCGGTTCTTCGTCCTCTTCCTCACCGGTTTCCGCCAGTACGGGTGAACCGTGGTGGGACCAGAGCTTCCAGCCGTCCGGTGTGCGCCGGAACACGTTCGTGGCGACGACGAGCTGGCCGACGAGCGGTCCGAGCGAGCTGCCCTCCTCCGCGGGTCCCCCGCTGAGGATGTTCTCGGTGCAGGTCACCAGGGCGGTGTCCCCTGTCATCGCGACCCCGACGTCGGTCAGGAAGAACTGGATGTACTCGGTGTTGGCCATGATCAGCGCGTAGCTCCGCAGCACCTCGCCGCGGCCCGTGAGGACCGGCCAGCCCGGGTGGACGCAGGAGACGGTGAGGTCCTCGCCGGGCAGCCACAGGTCCGAGAGCCCGTCGAGATCGCCGCGTTCCATCGCCTCGTAGAAGGCGGTGTTCGCCTGCTCGACCGCGGCGATGTCCGCCGCTGCCTCCTCGTGCTCGTCGCGCGCGGCGCTCACGCGGCACCCTCGACGGCCCGGGCGACCCGGACGGCGTCCGCCGTCGGCCGTACCGCGTGCACCCGGACCGCCCAGGCACCCGCGGCGGCGGAGAGGGCGGAGACCGCGGCCGTCGCGGCGTCCCGCTCACGGGCCGGTGGCGGGGCCGCGCCCTCGGCCGCCAGGACGTGGCCGAGGAACCTCTTGCGGGAGGCGGCGACGAGCAGGGGCCTGCCCAGCTCGCGCAGCCGGTCGAGGTGGGCGACGAGCGCGAGGTCCTGGGCGGCGTCCTTGGCGAAGCCGAGCCCCGGATCGATCACCAGTTGCTCGGGCGCGACCCCGCCTTCGATCACGGCCTCCATGCGCTCGCGGAGCTCGGCGACGACCTCGCCGACGACGTCCCCGTAGACGGCCCGGCTGTTCATCGACTCGCTGAAGCCGCGCCAGTGCATGACGACGAACGGCACTCCGGCGTCGGCGACGGCCGGGATCATGCCCGGGTCGGCGAGGCCGCCGCTCACGTCGTTGACCAGCGCCGCGCCGGCGGCGACGGACTGTTCGGCCACGACGGCCCGCATGGTGTCCACGGAGACGGTGACGCCCTCGGAGGCCAGTCCCCGCACGACGGGGATCACGCGTCGCAGTTCCTCGGTCTCGTCCACCCTGCTCGCGCCCGGGCGGGTCGACTCACCCCCGACGTCGATCAGGTCCGCACCTTCGGCCACCAGTTCGAGGCCGTGCTTGATCGCTGCCGTGGTGTCGAACCAGCGACCGCCGTCGGAGAAGGAGTCGGGCGTCACATTGACGACTCCCATGACCGCGCAGCGGTCCCACTCCGGCAGACCCCGAACCGTGCCCCGTCCTCGCAACGTACTCATGCGACCAGCCTAGGCCCGGCACGGGGGAGGTCGGGCCGCCCCGGTGCGGTGACCGTCACCGGACGTGGCGCCGGGCCGGGCGGGCACCGGCCCGTGGGGCCCCGCGTCGGGAGACCCCGCGTCCGGTCCGCCGCCCGGATCCGCCGCCCGGATCCGCCCGCCGCCGTTGAGCCGGATGGCGGTGCCGGCTGCTCGCTCCGTCAGCGGGAGGTGACGCCCGCGACGGTCTCCACGGCGACGTCGGCACGCGGCACGGCCTGCGCGTCCGCGTCGATCGAGCGGCGCAGGGCCTCGTGGAGTCGGGCCGGGGTGAGTACGCCCAGGAACCGGCCCGCGCCCTCCTCGTCGATGACGGCGATCCAGCCCGCGTCGTGCTGCAGCATCGTGGCGAAGGCCTGCTTGAGCGGAGCGCCGAGCGGGAGCCAGGCCTCCATGCGCCGGGCGTGCTCACGGACCGTGCCCCCGGCCGTCGTCCCGTCGCCCGTCCTTCCGTCACCCGCCGGGATCCAGCCGTGCAGGTTGTCCTGGCCGTCCAGGACGACCGCCCAGCGCGCGCCGTCGGCCCGCAGCCGTGCGGTCGCCTTCGCCAGCGGGTCGTCGAGATGGACGACCGGCGGCTGGTCCAGGTCGCTCTCCTCGATGGGTGTGACCGAGAGCCGCTTCAGCCCGCGGTCCGCCCCGACGAAGTCGGCGACGTACGGCGTCGCGGGAGCCCCGAGCACCGTGGCCGGGGTGTCGAACTGCTCGATGCGTCCGTGCCCGTACACGGCGATCCGGTCGCCGAGACGGACGGCCTCCTCGATGTCATGGGTGACGAAGAGGACGGTCTTGCGGACCTGCGCCTGCAGTTTCAGGAATTCGTTCTGCAGCCTTTCCCGTACGACCGGATCCACCGCGCCGAAAGGCTCGTCCATCAGCAGGACCGGCGGGTCGGCTGCCAGGGCCCGGGCCACGCCCACGCGCTGACGCTGACCACCGGAAAGCTGCTCGGGATAGCGGCCGCCATATACGGAAGGATCGAGTCCGACCAGATCGAGCAGTTCGCTCGCGCGCTTCCTGCCCTTTTCCCTTCCCCAGCCCAGGAGATGGGGGACGGTAGCCGTGTTCTCCAGGACCGTCTTGTGCGGGAAGAGGCCCACCTGCTGGATCACATAGCCGATACGGCGGCGGAGCCTGACGGGGTCGATGGCCGATATGTCGTCCCCGTCGAGAAATATCCGGCCGTCGGTCGGTTCGGTCAGACGGTTCACCATTTTCATGGTGGTCGTCTTGCCGCAGCCGGAAGGTCCGACGAGCGTGACCAGTTCACCCTCGGCGACCTCGAAGGAAAGGTCGTCGACGGCGGTGGTGCCGTCCTCGTACCGCTTGGTGACGTGCTCGAAACGGATCATGATTCCCCATTGTGACGCGGGTTCTGTGAAGGCCATGTTGCCGGAATACGACAGCCTCGGCGATTGTCGGTGGTCGGGGATAGGGTCTTCCAGGACCGGACCCGGGACGGCATCGCGACGGCAAACAGGAGGTGGGGACGGATGGCCGGACAGAACTGCCTGGTGGCGAACGACTGGATCTGCGGAGAGTATCTGCGTTCCCGCAGCCATGAGTTGGCCGAGGCGACCGTCCAGCACATCTGGATCACGGCGGCTTCCGTGCTGATAGGGCTCGCTGTGGCATTTCCGCTCGCGCTGCTCGCGCGCCGCGGCCGGCATTTCGCGGGCCCGGTGCTGGGGCTGACCACCGTGCTCTACACCGTGCCGTCCCTGGCGATGTTCTCGCTGCTGCTGCCGCTGTTCGGACTCTCCGCGGCGCTCGTGGTCACCGGCCTGGTGCTCTACTCGCTGACCATCCTCGTACGCAACATCCTGGCGGGCCTCGAAGCCGTCCCGCAGGAGGCCAGGGAGGCCGCGACGGGCATGGGGTACGGCCCGGTCCGGCTGCTCTGGGAGGTCGAACTTCCCCTCGCGCTCCCGGCGCTGATGGCCGGCCTGCGGATCGCCACGGTCTCGACGGTGGCGCTGACGACGGTCGGCTCCCTCGTCGGCAAGGGCGGACTCGGCAATCTCATCGAGGACGCGCTGCCGAGCTTCTTCAAGGCCCAGGTGCTCACCGCTTCCGTGCTCTGCGTGCTGCTCGCGGTGGCGGCGGACCTGCTGCTGCTCGGTGTGCAGCGTCTGCTCACCCCCTGGACCCGCATACGGACGCCCGCGAGGGCGCCCGGCGTGCCGGGCATCGCGAAGACGGAGGCCGGCTGATCCATGGGAGTCATAGGGGAGGCATGGACCTGGCTCACCACCGGCGCCAACTGGTCGGGGGACGGCGGGGCGGCGCACCGGCTGGCCGAGCACCTGTACGTCAGCGGGGTCGCCCTCGCGGTGGCCTGCCTCATCGCCCTGCCGATCGCGCTGTACCTCGGGCATGTCGGCAAGGGGGGCGGACTCGCCGTCAACCTCTCCAACGTGGGCCGGGCGGTGCCCGTGTTCGCGGTGCTGGCTCTCTTCATGATGACGCCGCTCCGCAACTCCGGCTATCTGCCCACGATCATCGCCCTGGTGCTCTTCGCCGTGCCCCCGCTGCTGACCAACGCCTACGTCGGGATGACGGAGGTGGACCGATCGGTGCTGGAGGCCGCGCGCGGCATGGGGATGTCGGGCACGCAGCTCTTCCTGCGGGTCGAGCTCCCCCTCGCCTACCCGATGATCATGACTGGCCTCCGCTCCGCCGCCGTCCAGGTCATCGCCACCGCATCGATCGCGGCGATGGTGGGTCTCGGCGGCCTGGGCAGGATCATCACCGCCGGCTTCAACACCTACGACACCGCGCAGGTCTTCGCGGGCGCCGTGCTGGTCGCCCTCCTGGCCCTGGTGGTGGAGGGCGTCCTCGTGGCGCTGGACCGGCTGCTGTCGCCCCTGCGCCGCCGCCGGACGGTATGAGCGCGCGGATTTCTCGAACTGTGCACACCATTTTTCCCGGACGGAGAACAACATGAGCAGGACCTCGCGCATAGCGGGTGCGGTCATCGGAGCGGTCGTGCTGGCGGGCTCCCTCGCCGCCTGCGGCGGCGACAGCCTGGAGAAGGAGAAGGGCGGCTCGGACACGGGAGCCGGCGCCGGCTCCGGCTCCGGGAAGGGCGCGCTGGTCGTGGGCGCCGCCGGCTTCACCGAGTCCAAGGTGCTCGCCGAGCTGTACGCCCAGGTCCTCGGCGACGCCGGGTACGACGCCTCGATCACCACGGTGAAGAACCGTGAACTGTACGAGCCCTCGCTGGAGAAGGGCGAGATCGACGTCGTACCGGAATACGCGGCGACCCTCGCGGAATTCCTGAACGCCAAGGTCAACGGAGCGGACGCGGCGGAGAAGAAGCCGGTCGCCTCGGGGGACGTGGCGGCCACCGTCACGGCCCTTGAGGAGCTCGCCGGGCCGCTCGGACTGAAGGTCCTTCCGGCGGGCGAGGCCGTCGACCAGAACGCCTTCGCGGTGTCGAAGGAATTCGCCGACAAGAACAGCCTCAAGACGCTTTCCGATCTCGGTGAATCGAAGATCAAGGTGAAGATCGCGGCGGGCGACGAGTGCGAGGTGCGCCCGTTCTGCGCGCCCGGACTGAAGAAGACGTACGGCATCGACGTCACCGGAATCGACCCCAAGGGCGTCGGCACGCCGCAGTCGAAGCAGGCGGTCAAGGACGGCAAGGACCAGTTGGTCCTCACGACCACCACGGACGCCGTGCTCGACTCCTACGGGCTGGTCTTCCTGGAGGACGACAAGAAGCTGCAGAACGCGGACAACGTCCTTCCGGTTCTCAATGCCAAGGACGCGGGAGCGCCGGAGATCGCCGAGGCGCTCGGGAAGCTCACCGAGGTGCTCAGCACCGAGGACCTCGCGGAACTGAACCGTAAGGTCGACGCGGAGCGCGCCAAGCCGGCCGATGCGGCAGGCGACTATCTCCGGTCGAAGGGGCTGATCAAGAAGTAAAAAGGCGTTCCGGAGGGGCACTTGAGAGGCTGCCAGGTAACCGGCGGGGAACAGATTGCCGGGTGGTCTCCCAAGTGGCTCGTACGCACGGTAAATTTCGGGCCATGCCACGAGGACGCCACCGCCATTCGCCGCCCCTCCACAGGATCCTGCCTCCCGCCGTGGTGGCCGGAGTGCCGGCGGTCTGTGCCGCCGGAGCCTGGCTCCTCGCGGAACCGCTGGCCCTGCGCACCCTGGTGGCCGTGACCGCTGCCGCGGCGGTCACCGGTGCCTGTCTGATGCGCAGCTGGGACCGGGCCGCGGGGCTGCGGGTCGCGGAGCTGACCCGTGCCCGGGCCAGCGACGAGTGGAAGACCGAGGAGCGCATAGCCGAGCTCGAGGCGGACCTCGAGGAATCAAGGGAACTGCGCACCCGGCTGGAGACGAAGCTGCGCCGCAAGCGCGTGGAGCTCGCCGGTCTGCGGGGCGAGCACGCCGGACTGCTGCGCCGGTACGCCAACGCGGAGACCGAGCGGGCCAGTGCGCTGGAGGGCCGTCGGCAGCTGGCCATCGAGGCGACCGCGCCGCGTGAGCTCCTTCCCGCGCGGTCCACGCCGACGCCGGGCGCGTATCTGCGTGCCGCCCAGGCCCTGCGGGACCTGCCCCGCAACGCGGCACTCCAGGAGGCGCGCGGCACGGCCGAGCTGGCCCGCCGGCGCGACCTCGCCGAAAGGTCCGCGGAGCGGGACCCGGAGGGCGACGGCCCGAAGGGGAAGCACGCGGCGGTCGCCGGAGCGGGTGACCTCCAGCACCGCCGTCCCCAGCCCGCCCCGCCCGCACCGCAGCTGTCGCCCGCAGCCGTGCGCCCGCCCCGCGCCGTACCCGCGGCGTCCGCCGTCGTCCCGTACGCCGCGGCGCGCCGTCACCTCGTCCCGCAGGGGAGCTTCGACTTCTTCGGCACGCAGAAGGCGACCGCCGCGATCGAGTCCGTGCAGAACGAGGACCTCGCGGACGTGGTGGGCGAGGAGGCGCTGGCGGCGCACCGTACGGGCACGGCCGAGAACCGTGCCGTCGGCAAGGTGATCGACCTGACGGCGCACGACGACACCGAGCAGCTCGAGGTCGTCGAGCTGCGCAGCGCGATCTCCTCGTAGCCCGGGGCCCGTCGGCGCCGGGGCGGCCGGCGTCACCGGCCGCACGGTCTCCGAGGCCGGTGGCGCGAGCTACTTGTCGATGTCTCCGACGACGAAGAAGAGCGAGCCGAGGATCGCCACCATGTCGGCGACGAGCGTGCCCGGCAGCAGTTCGGTGAGCGCCTGGATGTTGTTGAACGAGGCGGAGCGCAGTTTCAGCCGGTACGGGGTCTTCTCGCCCGTGGACACCAGGTAGTAGCCGTTGATGCCCAGCGGGTTCTCGGTCCAGGCGTACGTGTGGCCCTCCGGCGCCTTGAGCACCTTGGGCAGCCGCTGGTTGATGGGACCGGGAGGCAGGTCGGCCATCCGGTCCAGGCAGGCGTCGGCGAGGTCCAGGGCGTTGTGCGTCTGTTCCAGCAGGCACTCGAAGCGGGCCAGGCAGTCGCCCTCGGTCCGGGTGACGACCCTGAGGGTGTCCTGGAGCTCCCCGTACGCGAGGTACGGCTCGTCGCGCCGCAGGTCGAAGTCGACGCCGGAGGCCCTGGCGATCGGCCCGGACACCCCGTAGGCGTGCACGGCCTCGGCGGACAGGACGCCCACCCCGCGGGTGCGGCCCCGGAAGATCTCGTTGCCGAGCACCAGCCGGTCGTACACGTCCATGCGTGAACGCACCGATGCCACGGCGTCCCTGGCCCGGCCGAGCCAGCCCGCCGGCAGGTCCTCCTTGAGACCGCCGACGCGGTTGAACATGTAGTGCATGCGGCCGCCGGAGACCTCCTCCATCGCGGCCTGGAGCTCCTCGCGCTCCCGGAACGCGTGGAACATCGGGGTGATCCCGCCGAGTTCGAGGGGGTAGGAGCCCAGGAACATCAGATGGTTGAGGACCCGGTTCAGCTCGGCGAGCAGCGTCCTCGTCCAGACGGCGCGCTCGGGCACCTCCATGCCGAGCATCCGCTCGACGGCCATGACGACCCCGAGCTCGTTGGAGAACGCCGACAGCCAGTCGTGGCGGTTGGCGAGCATGATGATCTGGCGGTAGTCCCTGGCCTCGAAGAGCTTCTCGGCGCCCCGGTGCATGTAGCCGATGACGGGTTCGGCCTGCTGGATCCGCTCGCCGTCCAGGACGAGCCGCAGCCGGAGCACACCGTGGGTGGAGGGGTGCTGCGGACCGATGTTCAGCACCATGTCGGTGCTCTCCGCCGCGCCGCCGATGCCGATCGTCGTCTCCGTCATGCGGGACAGTATCCCTCCTCACGGTCCGGGACCCGATGCCGCAGCCAGCCGAAGTCGCCCAGCCCGCCCCGGGCCGTGAGCTCCGCCGCCTCCCCCGCCGAGGCGAGCGCCCGCACATAGCCGACGGGATCGGCCGACGCCTGTGCCAGCGGTGGACGTCCGCCGCCGACGCCCAGTTCCCTCAGCGCCGTCCGCTGGTCCAGGAGCTCGGCCGTACCGCCCGCGGCCGCCGCGCAGGCGTCCAGTGCCACGTGCGAGGTCAGGTCGCAGCTCCCGTCGGGCACCGGCGGCACCTCACGGCCGTCCCGGAACCCGGTGAGCGTGCCGAACGGCGGCCTCGACGCCCGTACATGGGCGTAGTCCACCGCCACCGCGGCTCCGCCGGCCAGCGAGTCGACCGCTCGTGCCCAGGCCTCGTCGCGGGGACGGCCGATCTCCGCGCGCTCGCCGGGCCGGGTCAGCGGCCACCAGCGGCTCAGCCAACGGGCGTCCGCCCCGGTCACCGTGTCGCCGAGCCGCTCGGTGCCGTCGGTCCCGCGCACGAGCACGTAGCGGGGTACCCCGTCCGCGTCGGCCTCGGCGACATCCGTGGGCACGTTGTCCAGCCATTCGTTGGCGAACAGCAGTCCCCGTACTTCCCGCGGGAGTTCGGCGCGCCACTCGACGGCCGGGTCCAGACCCGGCGGGCGCGGGGCGATCTCCACGGCGTACGCCCGTACGGTGAGGCCGGGGGCCAGGGATCCGTCCCGCAGCGCGGCCAGCACTCCGGTCAGCAGCTCGCCGCGCCCCGCTCCCACGTCGACCAGGTCGACCGAGTCCGTGCCCAGCTCCCGCGCCGTGCCCGCCAGCAGCCGGGCGACGGCGGTGGCGAACAGGGGGGAGACGTGCACCGAGGTGCGGAAGTGCCCCACCGGGCCCTCGGGGCGCCGGTAGAACCCCTCTTCCCCGTACAAAGCGGTCTCGGCCGCTTCCTGCCAGAGGCACCAGTCATACGTCACGTAGGCAAGTCTCCACCTTGGGGAGTACGGTCCCAGGACCCGGATCGGCCCTTCGGCTGACCCGGGCACCGATCAGCTGTCCCTACGCTGGGTAACGTGCAGCGCTTCTACGATTTCATCCGCAGACACCCGACGGGCGTCGACATCCTCTGGGCTGTCCTCCTCCTCGGGTTCTCCGGCGTGTCCATCGTGACCGACCAGATCGGTGCCGGCCTGGAGCGCGTCGCCGGGGTGCCGATCGCCGTCGGCCTGTCCGTCGTGGTCGCGCTGCGCCGCCGCTTCCCGGAGAGGATGCTGCTGCTCGCCATCCTGATGGGACTTGCCCAGCTGGCGCTCGGAGTACGGCCGGACGTGGCGGACTTCGCCATGCTGGTGATCACGTACACGGTGGCCACGGTGGGGGAGCGCTGGGCGTCCCGGCTCGCCCTCGGATGCAGCCTGGCCGCGGCGGGGATCTCGCGTCTGCGCTGGCCCGACGACGCACCGTACGGCGGCTGGGCGCAGTCGCTCGGCTACGTCGTGATCATGACCGTGCCCTTCGTCCTGGCCTGGGTGCTCGGCGACTCCATACGCACCCGGCGGGCCTACTTCAGTCAGCTGGAGGAGCGGGCCGCACGGCTGGAGCGGGAGCGCGAGGCGCAGTCGAAGGTGGCCGTGGCCGCCGAACGGGCCCGTATCGCCCGCGAACTGCACGACGTCGTCGCGCACAACGTCTCGGTGATGGTGGTCCAGGCGGACGGCGCCGCGTATGTCATGGACTCGTCCCCGGATCAGGCCCGGCAGGCGCTGGAGACCATCTCCGGCACGGGCCGTCAGGCGCTGGCCGAGATGCGGCGGCTGCTCGGGGTCCTCAGGACCGGGGATGCCCAGGAGGGCGGGGAGTACGTTCCCCAGCCCGACGTCGAACAGATCGAGGAACTCGTCGGCAAGGTCAGGGAGACCGGCCTCGCGGTGGACTTCAGGATCGAGGGCACCCCGCGCCCGCTGCCGAGCGGGGTCGAGCTGACCGCGTACCGCATCGTCCAGGAGGCGCTCACCAACACCCGTAAGCACGGCGGCCCGGACGCCGGGGCGAGCGTGCGGCTGGTCTACTTCGACGACGGGCTGGGCCTGCTCGTCGAGGACGACGGCCGCGGCGCCCCGCACGAGCTCTACGAGGACGGCGGCGCCGACGGTGCGGGGCAGGGGATGATCGGGATGCGCGAGCGGGTCGGCATGGTCGGCGGCACGCTCGACGCGGGCCCGCGTCAGGGCGGCGGGTTCCGGATCAGCGCCCTGCTCCCGCTCAAGCCGGCCGAACAGTGACTGCCAGGACTGGAGACCCCATGGCGATCCGCGTGATGCTCGTCGACGACCAGGTGCTGCTGCGCACCGGCTTCCGGATGGTGCTCGCCGCCCAGCCGGACATGGAGGTCGTCGCGGAGGCGGGCGACGGGGCCGAGGCGGTCGAGATCCTGCGGTCCACAGCCGTCGACGTGGTGCTGATGGACGTCCGCATGCCGAGGCTGGACGGTGTCGAGGCGACCCGGCGCATCCGCGCGCGGACCGATCCGCCCAAGGTGCTGATCCTGACCACGTTCGACCTGGACGAGTACGCGTTCTCCGGACTCAAGGCGGGCGCCAGCGGGTTCATGCTCAAGGACGTGCCGCCCGGCGAACTGCTCTCCGCCATCCGTTCGGTGCACAGCGGGGACGCCGTCGTGGCACCGTCCACGACCCGCAGGCTGCTCGACCGGTTCTCGCCGATGCTGCCGAGCGGCAGCAAGGAGCCGCAGCACAAGCACGTCGAGAAGCTGACGGGGCGCGAGCGCGAGGTGATGATGCTGGTCGCCCAGGGGCTGTCGAACGGCGAGATCGCGGGCCGTCTGGTGCTGTCCGAAGCGACGGTGAAGACCCACGTGGGCCGCATCCTCACCAAGCTCGGCCTGCGCGACCGCGTTCAGGTGGTCGTGCTCGCGTACGAGACGGGCCTGGTCAGGGCCGGCGGCGGGGCCGGCTGACCGACGGGCCGGCTGATCCGGCGGGTCACGGCGGGGCGCCGCTCACCGCAGTACTCCCTCCAGGAAGTCGCTGCCCAGCCGCGCCACGACGGTGAGGTCCAGCGAGTGCAGGACGTACCGGCCGCGTCGCCGGGTGGTGGCCAGGCCGGCCTTCTTGAGCACCCCCAGGTGGCGGGAGACCTCGGGGGGCGTGATGCCGAGCGAGTCGGCGAGCTCACCGGTGGTGTACGGGGAACGGGCCAGGTTGCGGCAGATCCGCATCCGCAGGGGATGGGCCAGCGCTTCCAGCCGGAGCTGGAGCAGCTCGACGGAGGCGGGGGAGGGCAGCTCCGGGCGGTGGACCGGGTAGTGGATCACCGGACGCCAGCCGGGGGCGTGCAGCACCATCAGATGAGGCCAGCCGAAGCTGGTCGGGACGAGGGTGAGGCCGGTGCCCGCGGCCGATCCCGTGGCGTCGGTCCGGCCCGTGGACAGCTTGTCGGCGCTGATCCTGCCGATCTCCTCGTCCAGGGACAGGGCTGCGGAGACGGCTTCCAGGGCCGCGCCGACGCCCTTGCGCCGCAGCAGCTCGGTCTTGTGCCGTGCGTCGGCGGCCAGCTGGACCTGTACACGCCGCCAGGTGTCGGCGAAGAAGGCCTGGTCGCAGTCCTCCAGGAGGCGCCGGATCCAGATGCGTACGGCGGCGGGGTCGGCCAGCAGCTGCCGGGTGAAGTCCAGCTGTTCCGGTCCCCTGGCGGTCGCCATCTCGACCGCGCGCGCCCGCGTCCGCGCGTCGGTGAGCGGGGAGGGGCCTCCGGTGTCGTACAGACTCGAACAGGTGAATTCCAGGGCGGCCGAGACGAACCGTTCGTCGTCGAGTTCGTCCAGGATGTCGAGGTCCTCGGCGAGCGTCGAGCCGGTCCTGCCGTCCCCGCCGCGGACACCGGCGAACGGCATGAAGATGTCGGAGAAGGTGTTCCGCCACAGGAACTCGGCCTCGTGCAGCCGGTCCGCGAGGTCCGGCTCCAGGGCCGCGGAGGTCGCGGTCGTCCAGCCGTGCAGGCCGGGGTGGTGTCCGGGCTCGGAAAGGGCATGGAGGGCCAGCCCCAGCTCGGCGAGGGGGGAGGTCTCGAAAACTATGCGCTCGGGAGGCAGGCCGGCGATGTCGATGTGCACGCTCACCCCTCCATGGTGCGGGGTGCCGGGACGGTTCCGGACGCCACTTGACTGCGGTCGTCAATCCACGGGCGGACCCGCCGGGCCGGAGCCAGGCTGGATGCATGGACATCGTTCAGCAGTACATGCTCGACAGCTACCGGGCCGCGCGGCGCGGTGAGGCGCCGCCCCCGCCGCCCGGCTCCCACGACCGCGAGGTCCTGCGCGGGATCCGCAGCCGTATCCGTGCCTGGGCGGCTGCACACCGGCCGCCCCTGGCCTGAGGCGGGGCCGGGGCCCGCCGCTCCGCGCGGCGCCTCCTCGGGCGGCCGCGGGCGGGCCCGCCTCCGGTTCCGCCGCTGTGCCCGCCGACGACTCCCGTGGGACGATCACCCGCCGGGCCGCTGATGCCGCCCGGCCCGGGTGTTCGCGGTGCGCAGAAGTTATCCACAGGCTGTGGACGGCCGTGGGGTGTGACGAAACGCTGGCGTAGCATGCAGAGAAATCGTCCGGTACCCACCGCGGACTGGAACGGAAGGCCGTCGCCGCGTGAACGCATCAGTTTCCAGAGAAGCCCTCGACGCGAGGGACCGCCCTGCCCGCCTCACCGTCGGAGTCGTCGGTGCGGGCCGGGTCGGCCCCGCCCTCGCCGCCTCGCTGCAGCTCGCCGGGCACCGCCCGGTCGCCGTGTCCGGTGTCTCCGACGCATCCGTGCGCCGGGCCGCAGCCCTGCTCCCCGACGTCCCCCTGGTCACCCCCGCCGAGGTCCTCGCGCGCGCCGAGCTCGTGCTGCTGACCGTCCCCGACGACACGCTGCCAGGCCTGGTCGAAGGCCTCGCCGAGACCGGCGCCGTGCGACCCGGGCAGCTGCTCGTCCACACCTCCGGGCGGTACGGGACCCAGGTGCTCGACCCCGCGCTGCGGGCCGGCGCCCTCCCGCTCGCCCTGCATCCGGCGATGACCTTCACCGGCACCTCCGTCGATGTCCAGCGGCTGGCGGGCTGCTCCTTCGGCGTCACCGCCCCCGAGGAGCTCAGGCTCGCGGCCGAGGCGCTCGTCATCGAGATGGGCGGCGAGCCCGAGTGGATCGCCGAGGAGTCCCGGCCGCTCTACCACGCGGCCCTCGCCCTCGGCTCGAACCACCTGGTCACCCTCGTCGCGCAGTCGATGGACCTGCTCCGGCAGGCCGGGGTGGGCGCGCCCGACCGCATGCTCGGCCCCCTGCTCGGAGCCGCGCTCGACAACGCCCTGCGCTCCGGCGACGCGGCGCTGACCGGCCCGGTCGCCCGGGGTGACGCGGGCACGGTGTCCGCGCACATCCGGGAGCTGCGCGCGCACGCGCCGCAGACGGTGGCCGGGTACCTCGCCATGGCGCGCGCCACGGCCGACCGGGCACTGGACCACGGCCTGCTCAAGCCGGAGTCCGCGGAGGCGCTGCTCGGCGTCCTGTCGGACAACGGCGCCGCGAACGGAACGAACGGTCCCGGCGAATCCGGGCCGGGGGAGAAGCGATGAACACCGCACCCGCCACCCTGCTGCGCTCCGCCGCCGAGCTGGAAGCCCTCGGCCGGGCCGCCGGCGCCCGCCGCGCCGTCGTCATGACGATGGGCGCTCTCCACGACGGCCACGCCACCCTGATCCGCGCGGCACGCGCCGCGGCGGGTCCCGAGGGCCAGGTCGTGGTCACCGTCTTCGTCAACCCGCTCCAGTTCGGTGAGGCCGCCGACCTCGACCGCTACCCCCGCACCCTGGACGCCGACCTCGCCGTCGCCTCGGAGGCCGGAGCGGACGCGGTCTTCGCCCCCTCCGTCGACGAGGTCTACCCCGGCGGCGATCCCCAGGTCAGGATCACCGCCGGCCCCATGGGCGAGCGGCTGGAGGGCGCCGCCCGCCCCGGGCACTTCGACGGCATGCTCACCGTCGTCGCCAAGCTCCTCCACCTCACCCGGCCGGACGCCGCGTTCTTCGGGCAGAAGGACGCCCAGCAGCTGGCGCTGGTCCGCCGCATGGCGCGCGACCTGAACTTCGGCATCGACATCGTCGCGGTGCCGACCGTCCGCGACCCTGACGGCCTCGCGCTCTCCAGCCGGAACCGCTTCCTCTCCGCCGAGGAGCGCAGCACCGCGCTGGCCCTGCCCAGGGCCCTGTTCGCCGCCCGCGACCGGCTCGCCGCCCAGCAGACACTGCACGCCCGCGCCCGGACGGTGCCGGAGCGCGAGGGGCGGGCCGACGCCCTCACCCGCCTCGGTGAGGCACGCGCGGCAGCCGACACACAGGCCGTGGCGCTGGCCCGGCCGACCGTCGCACCCTCTGCGGTGCTGGCCGCCGCACGGGCCGTCCTGGACGAGGCGGCCGAGCAGGACGTGCCGCTCACCCTGGACTACGTCGCGCTCGTCGACCCGGCGGACTTCACCGACGTGCCCGACGACCGCGCCGTCGGCGAGGCGGTCCTGGCCGTCGCGGCGCGGGTGGGGGCCACCCGCCTGATCGACAACATCCCGCTGACCCTCGGAGCGCTCACGTGACCGGAATACGGCTGACCGCCCCCGCCCCCGGCTGGGCCATCGACGCGGACGTCGTCGTGGTCGGCTCCGGCGTGGCCGGTCTCACCACCGCGCTCCGCTGCGCCGCCGCGGGCCTCGCGACCGTCGTCGTCACCAAGGCCCGTCTCGACGACGGCTCCACCCGGTGGGCCCAGGGCGGCATCGCCGCGGCGCTCGGCGAGGGGGACACCCCGGAGCAGCACCTCGACGACACCCTGGTCGCCGGTGCGGGGCTGTGCGACGAGACGGCGGTGCGCGCTCTGGTCACCGAGGGCCCCGGCGCCGTGGGCCGGCTGATCGACACCGGCGCGCACTTCGACACCACCGACACGGGAGCGATCGCGCTGACCCGCGAGGGCGGCCACCACCGTCGCCGCATCGCGCACGCCGGGGGCGACGCGACGGGTGCCGAGATCTCCCGCGCCCTCGTCGAGGCGGTGCGCTCCGCCGCCCTGCGCATCATCGAGAACGCCCTGGTCCTGGACCTGCTCACGGATGCCGAAGGCCGTACCGAAGGCGTCACCCTGCATGTCATGGGCGAGGGCCAGCACGACGGCGTCGGCGCCGTCCACGCCCCGGCCGTGGTGCTCGCCACCGGCGGCATGGGGCAGGTCTTCTCCGCCACCACCAACCCGCCGGTCTCCACGGGCGACGGGGTGGCGCTCGCGCTGCGGGCGGGCGCCGAGGTCTCCGACCTCGAATTCGTCCAGTTCCATCCGACCGTCCTGTTTCTCGGCGCCGACTCCGAGGGACAGCAGCCGCTGGTGTCGGAAGCGGTGCGGGGCGAGGGCGCCCACCTCGTGGACGCCTCCGGCACCCGTTTCATGCTCGGACAGCACGAGCTGGCCGAGCTGGCGCCCCGCGACATCGTCGCCAAGGCGATCACCCGGCAGATGCACCTCCAGGGCGCCGAGCACATGTATCTGGACGCCCGTCACTTCGGCGCCGAGATGTGGGCGCAGCGGTTCCCGACGATCCTCGCCGCCTGCCGCACCCACGGCATCGACCCCGTCACGCAGCCGATCCCGGTGGCCCCCGCCGCGCACTACGCCTCCGGCGGCGTGCGTACGGACCTCCGGGGCCGTACGACGGTGCCCGGTCTGTACGCCTGCGGCGAGGTCGCCTGCACGGGCGTGCACGGCGCGAACCGGCTGGCGTCCAACTCCCTCCTGGAGGGCCTGGTCTTCGCCGAGCGCATCGCGGCCGACATCACCGGCGCCACGGGAGTGCCCCGGGCGGATTCCGGGGCCGCCGTCCGGCGCACCTCCGTGGCTGATCCCGCGGGTGCCGGCACCGTCGCGCTGCTGACCGCGGAGTCCCGGACCGCGATCCAGCGGATCATGACCAGGGGCGCCGGGGTCATCCGCTCCGCCGGGAGTCTCGCCGTCGCGGCCGAGGAGCTGGAGGCGCTCCAGCTCGCCGCGGACGCCGCCGAGGACGGGCCCAAGGACGCCGTACCCGGGGTGGAGGCGTGGGAGGCCACGAACCTGCTCCTCGTCTCACGGGTCCTGATCGCCGCCGCACGGGAGCGCGAGGAGACCCGCGGCTGCCACTGGCGCGAGGACCGGCCCGACCGCGACGACGCCTCCTGGCGCCGCCACCTCGTCGTCCGTATCGCCACGGACCGGCAGCCCGTCGTCCGTACGACCGACGGTGCCGCGTTCCCGCCCGTACGCCCCGGAGACCCTGCCGACCCCACGGACACCGCAGGGTCCGACAGCCTTCGCAACCACCCCGCCGACGCCCCCGAGGAGCCGTAACCGTGAGCACGCCCGAAGAGAATCCGCGCCCCACCCCCGTGGACGTACCGCTGATCCACATCGGCGCACCCGCCGATTCCGGGGGCGGCTGCGGCGACGGCTGCGGCTGCGGTGACGGCTACGACCCCGACGGCCTGGAGTGCGGCCTCGATCCCGCACTGGCGCAGCTCCTGGCCGAGGCCGGTCTGGACCCGGTCCAGGTCGAGGACATCGCCCACGTCGCGATCGAGGAGGACCTCGACGGGGGCGAGGACGTCACCACCGTGGCGACCGTCCCGGAGGACGCCGTCGCCACCGGTGACTTCACCGCGCGCGAGGCCGGCGTCGTCGCGGGGCTGCGCGTCGCCGAGGCCGTCCTGTCCATCGTCTGCACCGACGAGTTCGAGGTCGAGCGCCACGTCGAGGACGGCGACCGCGTCGTGGCCGGCCAGAAGCTCCTCACCGTCACCACCCGCACCCGGGACCTGCTCACCGGCGAGCGCAGCGCGCTCAACCTGCTCTGCAGGCTCTCCGGGATCGCCACCGCGACCCGCGCCTGGGCCGATGTGCTCGAAGGCACGAAGGCGAAGGTCCGCGACACCCGTAAGACCACTCCGGGGCTGCGCGCGCTGGAGAAGTACGCGGTGCGGTGCGGCGGCGGGGTCAACCACCGCATGTCCCTCGTGGACGCCGCGCTGGTCAAGGACAACCACGTGATCGCCGCCGGCGGCGTCGCGGAGGCCTTCCGGCGGGTCAGGAAGGCGTTCCCGGAGCTCGCGATCGAGGTCGAGGTCGACACCCTGGAGCAGGTCCACGAGGTGCTCGACGCGGGTGCCGACCTGATCCTGCTGGACAACTTCACCCCGTCCGCGACCGCCGAGGCGGTCGCCATCGTCGGTGGCCGCGCGGCGCTGGAGTCCTCCGGCCGGCTCACCCTCGGCTCCGCACGTGCCTACGCCGACGCGGGCGTCGACTACCTGGCCGTCGGCGCGCTCACGCACTCCTCGCCGATCCTCGACATCGGTCTGGACTTCCGCGACGCCGCGGTGGCGACCGACGGGGCCGACGCCTGATGCTGCTCACCATCGACGTCGGCAACTCCCACACCGTCCTCGGTCTGTTCGACGGCGAGGAGATCGTCGAGCACTGGCGGATCTCCACCGACGCCCGCCGTACCGCCGACGAGCTCGCCGTCCTGCTCCAGGGCCTGATGGGCATGCACCCGCTGCTCGGTGTCGAACTCGGCGACGGCATCGAGGGCATCGCGATCTGCTCGACGGTCCCCGCCGTGCTCCACGAGCTCCGTGAGGTCACCCGCCGCTACTACGGCGACGTCCCGGCGGTCCTCGTGGAGCCGGGCGTCAAGACCGGTGTGCCGGTCCTGACGGACAACCCGAAGGAGGTCGGCGCGGACCGCATCATCAACGCGGTGGCCGCCGTCGAGCTCTACGGCGGCCCGGCGATCGTCGTCGACCTCGGCACCGCCACGACCTTCGACGCGGTCTCCGCGCGGGGGGAGTACACGGGCGGGGTGATCGCCCCCGGCATCGAGATCTCCGTGGAGGCACTCGGGGTGAAGGGCGCCCAGCTCCGCAAGATCGAGCTGGCGCGGCCCCGCAGCGTGATCGGCAAGAACACCGTCGAGGCCATGCAGTCCGGCATCGTGTACGGCTTCGCGGGCCAGATCGACGGTGTGGTCGAGCGCATGAAGAAGGAGCTGGCGGCCGATCCCGACGACGTCACCGTCATCGCGACCGGGGGCCTTGCTCCGATGGTGTTGGGGGAGTCCTCCGTCATCGACGAGCACGAGCCCTGGCTGACGCTCATCGGGCTGCGCCTGGTGTACGAGCGCAACATCGCCCGGATGTAGGGCGCGCCCGCGGCCACCTGCGGGAACGACTCGGCGGTGCTCCGTCCTACGGCGCCCCGCCGAGCGGTTGGTTAAACGGATTTTGTCCATTTAGCACGTATTGTCGCGTCATGCCCACGCCCTACGGATCACGTGGCGGCATGGCGTTCAGCGCGGACGAGCTCCGGGTGCTCCGACGTGCTCTCGCCAACGCCCTCCACCCCACGCCCCTGCCGGAAGAGGATGTCCAGGACTGCCTGCGCCTGGCAGGCGCGGTGGACGAGGTGGTGAGCGAGGCGGGACGGCTGCGCGCCTTCCTCCTCGCCGATCTCGCCCGTTACCGCGACGCGCTCCCCGGCTCCCTCACCGGCTATCTGGAACTCCTCCAGGACGCCCTCGCGGCGGGTTACGACCCTCGCCCCGACGATCTCGCGGCCCTGCGCGCCCTGCGCGCCGGGCCGGTCGCGGCGGCCCTGCTGGAACGCTGCCAGGTGCTCGCCGAGCGTTCGGTGCGGGCGCGCCTCGCCGGGCGTGCGGCCCCGGTGGCGGCGCCCGCGCCGCGCAGCAGGCTGCTGGCCCTCCCCGGCGGGCTGGCGGCGGCCAAGGAGCCGGAGCGGCCCCGGACCCCGTCGCGGCCCCCCGTGCCGGCTCGTCCGGCGGCTCCGGGGGAGCGGCCCATGCCCAAGCCGTCCGAGGTCTTCCCGCCCCGCCGCCGTCCCGCGCCGGCGCCTCCGCCGGAGGAGCGCGCCGTCTCCTGAGGGGGCCGACGCGCCTGAGGGGTGCCCGGGAGTGGCCGGAATGCCGGGCTCGCTACCCTGGACGGCATGGACTACGTATCCGCGCTCGTTCCCCCCGTGGTGATGGCTGTCTTCTTCATCGGCCTCGTCAGGACGATCATCAAGAGCCAGGGCGGCCCGAACAAGGCCAAGGAGGACGCCGCGGTGGACGCGGCGCTCGCCCGTGCAGAACTGGCCAAGCAGGCTCCGCGGCCCGAGGGCGTCTGACCCGGACCGAGCACGAAGGGCGCACGGCTCCACCGGAGCCGTGCGCCCTTTTGCCGTCCCGGAATTATCCCATTCCGGACATATGGCACTAAGGTAGCGGTGTGCCCCGCCAATTGGGAGAGCTGGAAGACACCGTGATGACACGGGTCTGGCAATGGAACCGCCCGGTCACCGTGCGGGAAGTTCTCGAGGACCTTCAACAGGAACGGTCCATCGCGTACACGACCGTGATGACTGTTATGGACAATCTCCATCAGAAGGGCTGGGTCCGGCGGGAAGTCGATGGCCGGGCATATCGATATACGGCGGTCTCCACCCGTGCCGCATACGCGGCCGCACTGATGAACGAGGCCTGGGCGCAGAGCGACAACCCGGCTGCCGCCCTGGTCGCCTTCTTCGGCATGATGTCCGCCGAGCAGCGCGAAGCTCTCCGGGACGCGATGCGAGTCGTCGCGCCCACCTTCCCCGAACCGGACGGGAACGGGGCCGACGGGACGACCGCAGCCGATGAAGCGCCGTCGGAGAGCGGGCGATAGCGTCGGGGGATGTCCTCAGAGCAGTCGCAAACCGAGCACCGTGCCGAGTCGCAAACAGGAGCGCATAGCGAGCCGGAAACGGGATCTCGCGCAGATGTTCATACCGGTCCGTCGGCTAATAAGCCGGCCATCACCGTCCGCCGGGCCAGGACGAGTGATGTGGCGTCCGTCCGTGGACTCCTTGACGGCTACGTCTCCCAGGGCATCCTGCTCGACAAAGCGACGGTGACCCTTTACGAGGACATCCAGGAGTTCTGGGTCGCCGAACGCGACGAGGACGCCCGTGTCATCGGCTGCGGCGCACTCCACGTGATGTGGGAGGACCTGGCCGAAGTCCGTACGCTCGCCGTCGACCAAGGCATCAGGGGTGCCGGAGTCGGACACCAGGTCCTGGACAAGCTCCTGCAGACCGCGCGCTGGCTCGGTGTCCGCCGGGTTTTCTGTCTCACGTTCGAAGTCGACTTCTTCGCCGCGCACGGCTTCACCGAGATCGGAGAGACTCCTGTCGACGGAGATGTCTACAGCGAGCTGCTGCGTTCCTATGACGAGGGTGTCGCAGAGTTCCTGGGTCTCGAACGAGTGAAGCCGAACACCTTGGGCAACAGCCGGATGCTTCTGCACCTGTGAACGGCGGAAGGCGCCGGAACCCTATGTCCGAATCGCGCATGTTTCCCGTGTTCTTGTGCTCCTGAACCTCTCCCAAGGGTTTGTGTTTTCCGGGGAAAAGCGGTTTCCTTTCCGCGTACTGCATTTTCGATGAAAGGAAAATCCGGTGGCACAGAAGGTTCAGGTCCTTCTTGTTGATGACCTCGACGGTGGCGAGGCGGACGAGACCGTGACGTTCGCTCTGGATGGCAAGACGTACGAGATCGACCTCACCACGACCAACGCGGACAAGCTCCGTGGTCTTCTTGAGCCCTACGCCAAGAGTGGACGTCGCACCGGTGGCCGCGCCGCGACCGGCCGTGGCAAGGGCCGCGCCGTTTCCGGTGGCAACAAGGACACTGCGGAGATCCGTCGTTGGGCGCGCGAGAACGGCCACAACGTGAATGACCGTGGCCGCGTTCCCGCCGAGATCCGTGAGGCTTACGAGAAGGCCAACGGCTGACCTGTCGGCCGATGCGCCCACAGGTGATTCCGGGCACGCAAGAGCCGGGCCCGGTGGCATTCGGTAGCTGCCGCGTCCACGAGTCGTACGAGATCGGGAGCATCCCCACCGCTGCTCCCGAGGCCGCCGAGGGCCGGGAGGGATCGTTCCGCCTCCCGGCGCGGTCCGGGGGGTCGCAGCCAGACCGCGGCCCCCGGCGAGCCTGCCGCCCGGCCGGGCGGCACCGGAGCCGTGATGTGCCCGCCGGTTCCCACGGCGGACAGGTCGAGATCGATTCCGCCCCACTCCAGCCAGTCGAGCAGACCGGGCACCTCCTCGGCGCTGCCCGCGGCCACCAGCAGCCGCATCCGCTGCCCCGCCACAGCCACCGGTCCGGTCCGGCCGACCCGGCGCAGCGCCGCGTGACCTGCCGCGGCCGGCAGCTCCAGCACGTCGAAGCGCAGCCCCGTCAGCAGGCGCACCGGTGACGTGCCCGCCGTGGCCCAGCCGAGTTCGCGGGCGTACCACTGCGCGCAGTCGTACTCCGTCGACGAGCGGGGGGGTGGGACGAGGGAAGCCATGTCCGTTGAACCGCGGAACCGGGCCCGGAGTTACGCGCCGTTCCCGTACGACTTCTCTGCGTGCTTGCCGAGGGGGCGTGCGGAAGCATCCGCCGGCACGAAGTTGTTCGCCCGTAGCTGAGGAAACGGGGGTGCGCCGCATGGACTGTCAGTCGGTGCGGGTAAGACATCCCTAGTGGGAAGGGGCGACACGCGGGCAAAAACGTCTCACGTTCGCCATCGGCGTACTGGCGAAAGGGCTATCTGCCTGGCCTGCGGGAACATCGTCTCGCACCATCGGGTTGGAGCAGTTGTCGGCGTTCGGGGCGGGAGATCCCCCGGAAGCAGGGCCGGGTGTCGGCAGTTGAAATGAGCGGTCCCCGCTTGCGGGACTAAGCTGCGGAAGGACAGGGAGGGGACCGACCCCTTACTGCCTGACCGCTCTGAGGAGCGATTAACGATGTTCGAGAGGTTCACCGACCGCGCGCGGCGGGTTGTCGTCCTGGCTCAGGAAGAAGCCCGGATGCTCAACCACAACTACATCGGCACCGAGCACATCCTCCTGGGCCTGATCCATGAGGGTGAGGGTGTCGCCGCTAAGGCCCTGGAGAGCCTCGGGATTTCGCTCGAGGCGGTCCGCCAGCAGGTGGAGGAGATCATCGGTCAGGGCCAGCAGGCCCCGTCCGGGCACATCCCCTTCACCCCCCGGGCCAAGAAGGTCCTGGAGCTGTCGCTCCGTGAGGCCCTTCAGCTCGGCCACAACTACATCGGCACGGAGCACATCCTGCTCGGCCTGATCCGCGAGGGCGAGGGCGTCGCGGCCCAGGTCCTCGTGAAGCTGGGCGCCGACCTGAACCGGGTGAGGCAGCAGGTCATCCAGCTGCTCTCCGGGTACTCGGGTGGCAAGGAGGCGGCCACCGCGGGCGGCCCCGCGGAGGGCACGCCCTCCACGTCCCTGGTGCTCGACCAGTTCGGCCGGAATCTCACCCAGGCCGCTCGTGAGTCCAAGCTCGACCCGGTCATCGGGCGCGAGAAGGAGATCGAGCGGGTCATGCAGGTGCTGTCCCGCCGCACCAAGAACAACCCGGTGCTCATCGGTGAGCCCGGCGTCGGCAAGACGGCTGTCGTCGAGGGCCTGGCCCAGGCCATCGTCAAGGGCGAGGTGCCCGAGACCCTCAAGGACAAGCACCTCTACACCCTCGACCTCGGTGCCCTGGTCGCCGGTTCCCGCTACCGCGGTGACTTCGAGGAGCGCCTGAAGAAGGTCCTCAAGGAGATCCGCACCCGCGGCGACATCATCCTGTTCATCGACGAGCTCCACACCCTGGTGGGTGCGGGCGCCGCCGAGGGCGCGATCGACGCCGCGAGCATCCTCAAGCCGATGCTGGCGAGGGGCGAGCTCCAGACCATCGGTGCCACGACGCTCGACGAGTACCGCAAGCACCTGGAGAAGGACGCCGCGCTCGAGCGCCGCTTCCAGCCCATCCAGGTCGCGGAGCCGTCGCTGCCGCACACCATCGAGATCCTCAAGGGGCTCCGCGACCGTTACGAGGCCCACCACAGGGTCTCCATCACGGACGAGGCGCTGGTCCAGGCCGCCACGCTGGCCGACCGCTACATCTCGGACCGCTTCCTGCCGGACAAGGCGATCGACCTGATCGACGAGGCCGGTTCCCGGATGCGCATCCGCCGGATGACCGCGCCGCCGGACCTCCGCGAGTTCGACGAGAAGATCGCGGGCGTCCGCCGCGACAAGGAGTCGGCCATCGACTCCCAGGACTTCGAGAAGGCAGCTTCGCTCCGCGACAAGGAGAAGCAGCTGCTGGCGGCGAAGGCCAAGCGCGAGAAGGAGTGGAAGGCCGGCGACATGGACGTCGTGGCCGAGGTCGACGGCGAGCTCATCGCCGAGGTCCTCGCCACCGCGACCGGCATCCCGGTCTTCAAGCTGACCGAGGAGGAGTCCTCGCGTCTGCTGCGTATGGAGGACGAGCTCCACAAGCGCGTCATCGGCCAGAAGGACGCCATCAAGGCCCTCTCGCAGGCGATCCGCCGTACGCGAGCCGGTCTGAAGGACCCCAAGCGCCCCGGTGGCTCGTTCATCTTCGCCGGCCCGTCCGGTGTCGGTAAGACGGAGCTCTCCAAGACGCTCGCCGAATTCCTCTTCGGTGACGAGGACGCGCTGATCTCCCTCGACATGTCGGAGTTCAGCGAGAAGCACACGGTTTCCCGTCTCTTCGGTTCGCCCCCCGGTTACGTGGGTTACGAGGAGGGCGGTCAGCTCACCGAGAAGGTGCGCCGCAAGCCGTTCTCCGTCGTCCTCTTCGACGAGGTCGAGAAGGCCCACCCCGATATCTTCAATTCCCTGCTCCAGATTCTGGAGGACGGTCGTCTGACCGACTCCCAGGGTCGGGTCGTGGACTTCAAGAACACGGTCATCATCATGACGACCAACCTCGGGACCCGGGACATCTCGAAGGGCTTCAACCTGGGCTTCGCCGCCCAGGGCGACGTCAAGACGAACTACGAGCGGATGAAGGTCAAGGTCAACGAAGAGCTCAAGCAGCACTTCCGGCCCGAGTTCCTCAACCGTGTCGACGACACGGTCGTCTTCCACCAGCTCACCGAGGAAGACATCATCCAGATCGTCGACCTGATGGTCGCCAAGGTGGACGAGCGTCTCAAGGACCGCGACATGGGCATCGAGCTCAGTGCCGAGGCCAAGTCGCTCCTGGCGAAGAAGGGCTACGACCCCGTGATGGGCGCCCGGCCTCTGCGCCGGACGATCCAGCGCGAGATCGAGGACATCCTCTCCGAGAAGATCCTCTTCGGTGAGCTGCGTCCCGGTCACATCGTGGTCGTGGGCACCGAGGGTGAAGGGGACGAGAAGAAGTTCTCGTTCCGTGGCGAGGAGAAGTCGGCTCTGCCGGACGTCCCGCCGATCGAGCAGGCAGCGGGCGGCGGCCCGAACCTGACGAAGGAAGCGTAGGGCGCCTGACGCCCGAGCGTCGAAGGGGCTGCCCCGGACCGGTTTCGGTCCGGGGCAGCCCCTTTTTTCGTGTACGTGCGTGTACGTGCGTACGTGCCGAGTCCTCCCGCGCGGTCGGATGGAGCGGGGGCCCGGGGGCCCGGGGGCACAAGGAAAGGCCCATGGGTGCCTGTACAGGGCCTGGGAGCCCTCCCGTGGGCGCGTACCGCCGCTCGGCAGCCGCAACGGCCAGGTGGACCGCCGGCGCCTGCGGTGTCCGGCCGCCGACCGGGTCACGTCCTGCGGTGCCGACGGGGTCACGTCCTGCGGTGACCGGCGGAACTGCCGAGTTCCCGGCTGCGGCACCTGGCCTGCCGGCCGACGGGCGACTCGTGCAGGGGCGTTTCCGGCATCGGCCGGTCGTGCCGACCGGCCGATGCCGGTCGTGCGGTTTTCCTGCCGGCCGTGGGCGGTTCACGCAGCTCGTGCCGGCTGCGGGCCGGTCGCGGCGTTCCTGCCGACCGCGGGCCGGGAAGTACAGGGCCGGAGCGGGGCGAGGCCGGGACTCGGGCGGGGCGTCCCGGTGCGAGCCGGGAGACGCCCTGTCGTGGGTGGCGCCGTGCGCTGCCGCACCGGTGCGTCGCGCAGGTGCGAGTCGGTGAGGCCGGCCCGCAGTGCCGAACGTCCCGAAACGGGCAGGCTTCGGACCCACCGGCGGTGACAAGGCGCACAGGCCCCGAGAGGCCTACTAGGGGTCTTAGGGGAAGTTGCCGTGGCCGGCCGAAGGACCTTCGGCCCGCCTCCGGGGAGACTTTCGGTGTTTGGGGCGGTATGCCCCTGTTGCAAGGCTGTGTCCAGGAAGGATGCCTTCAGAGCTGCGGGTAAACCCGCTTCGCGAAATTTGTCCGCAAGATCGTCCATGGCCTCCGGGCCTGGCTGCGGCGGGGAATTCCCGCCCCCTCAGCTACGGCTTTTGTTCGTAGATGGGGTGTTTGAGTGTTGTGGGGGGTGCGGGTTACCAAGGTGGAGCAAGCCCGGTCGAGCACCGGGTCCAGTCACCCCGGAGGTTCTCCCCGCATGTCGAAGCGCGTTACGTTCCAGCACTCCCGCCGCCCGTCCATGTCCCGCGTCAGTGGCGCCGTCGTGGCCGCAGGCCTGGGTGCGTCGATGGTGTTCGGCGCGGGCGCGGCGTTCGCGTCCGGCACGACGGGCACCGCGGACACCGCGGCCCTCGCCGGCGCGGCCACCGCCGACTCCGTCGCCCAGCAGGCGACCGCCCAGAGCAAGGCCGCCGCGAAGGCGAAGATGAGCAAGGCCGAGAAGGCCGAGGCCGAGAAGAAGGCGGCTGCCAAGAAGAAGGCGGCGGCGAAGAAGAAGGCCGCCTCCTGGGAGGCCCCGGTCAACAAGTACGTACTGAGTGCCACCTACGGCACCGGCGGTGACCGCTGGGCCAGCAAGCACTCGGGTCAGGACTTCGCGGTGCCGATCGGCACCAAGGTCGAGGCCGCGCACACCGGCCGCGTCGTCAAGGCCGGCCCGAACGGCGGCGGCGACGGTCCCGCGTACGGCAACGCCATCGTGATCAAGCACGCCAACGGCAAGTACTCGCAGTACGCGCACCTGTCGAAGATCGGCGTGAAGATCGGCGACCGTGTGAAGACGGGCGAGAAGATCGGCCTGTCCGGCAACACCGGTAACTCCAGCGGCCCGCACCTGCACTTCGAGATCCGGACGACCCCGAACTACGGCTCGGCGATCAACCCGGTCTCGTACCTGAACTCCGTGCACGTCCACATCTGACGGACACCGTCCGGCCGCTAAGCGGCGGGCCCGTGGTCATGGGCCTTGGTCACCAGCTCGATGGCGACCTCGAGAGCAGCCTCGCGCTTCTCCTCGGGGTCGCCTTCGGCGTCCCTGAGGGCCATCATCCCGGCGTGCATGGTGAAGAGCGCGCTGAAGCACCGCACCTGGTCGGTGAGAGCGGCGTCGGGTTCCTTGATCAGGTCGACCAGCGAGATGACCCGGTGCTTGATGGTGTGGCCGATGCTCAGCTCGCGCACCGTCGCCTGGTTCTCCTGCATGAAGACGAAGAGCGGCGTGGCGGCCTTGAGTGCCTCGCTGTAGCGGATCAGGATCTGCTTCTTCGTCTCCAGGGTGCGGGGCTGCGCCTTGCCCCACTCCAGGAGCTCCTCGACCGGCCGGTTCAGGTCCTCGAAGATGCTGACGAGGATGTCTTCCTTCGTCTTGAAGTGGTAGTACAGCGCCGCCTTGGTGACCTGTAGCTGCTCGGCGATCTCGCGGAGCGAGGTCTTCTCGTACCCCTGCTCGGCGAAGAGCTCCAGGGCCACGTCCTGAATGCGCTGGCGGGTGTTGCCCCGGCGCGGCTGCGGCGTGCTGCCCATGCGACTCTCCCAAGAACTTACTTGACGACCGGCTAGTTACGGGTCTACCTTCCCTCAGTGTAGCCAACTAGCCGGGCGGCAAGTAAGTGTCGGGCCGGTGGCAGACAGCGCGACCAGGGGATCAGGGGAGAAGGACATGGCGGAGCTCAAGAAGGCGGCGGACCGGCCGGCCGAACCACCGGCACGCAGCGTCAGGGTGGTGGTTCTCGCCCTGATGATCACGATGCTGCTGGCCATGCTGGACAACCTCATCGTGGGCACCGCGATGCCGACGATCGTCGGAGACCTCGGCGGCCTGGAGCACCTGTCCTGGGTCGTGACGGCCTACACGCTGGCCACCGCTGCCTCCACCCCCATCTGGGGAAAGCTCGGCGACCTCTACGGACGCAAGGGCATCTTCCTGACGTCCATCGTGGTCTTCCTGATCGGCTCGGTGCTCAGCGGGATGGCCCAGGACATGGGCCAGCTGATCGGCTTCCGCGCGGTCCAGGGCCTCGGCGCCGGTGGTCTGATGGTCGGTGTCATGGCCATCCTCGGTGACCTCGTGCCTCCCCGTGAGCGCGGCAGGTACCAGGGCATGATGGCCGGCGTGATGGCGTTCGCCATGATCGGCGGACCGCTGGTCGGCGGCGCGATCACCGACCACCTGGGCTGGCGCTGGAGCTTCTACATCAACCTCCCGCTCGGCGCTGTCGCGCTGGCCATGGTCACCGTGGTGCTGCACCTGCCCCGCAAGGAGCGGTCGAAGGCCAGGATCGACTACCTGGGTGCCGCGCTCCTCACCGTGGGCATCACCGCGATCGTGCTGGTCACCACCTGGGGCGGTTCGGAGTACGCCTGGGACTCGGCCGTGATCATGGAGCTCATCGCGCTCGGCGTGGCCTCCCTCGTCGGCTTCGTCTTCGTCGAGACCAAGGCCGCCGAACCGATCATGCCGCTGCACATCTTCCGCAACCGCAACTTCAGCCTGATGTCGGTGGTCGGCTTCATGGCCGGCTTCGTGATGTTCGGAGCGGTGCTCTTCCTCCCGCTGTACCAGCAGACGGTCCAGGGCGCGTCCGCCACCAACTCGGGGCTGCTGCTCCTGCCGATGCTGCTCGCCATGATGATCGTCTCGCTCGTCGCGGGCCGGGTCACCACGAGCACCGGAAAGTACAAGATCTTCCCGATCCTGGGCAGCGTCCTCATGGTCGCGGGCCTGTTCCTCCTCGCCACCATGGACACCGGCACCACGCGCTTCACCTCGGGTGTCTACATGGCGGTGCTCGGCGCCGGCATGGGCTTCCTGATGCAGATCACGATGCTCGTCGCCCAGAACAGCGTCGAGCTCAAGGACATGGGCGTCGCGTCGTCCGCGACCACCCTCTTCCGCACGCTCGGCAGTTCCTTCGGTGTCGCGATCATGGGCGCGCTGTTCACCGGACGGGTGCAGGACGAGATGGCGGCGCGCGGGGGTGGCGGGGCGACCGAGCAGTCCGCGCAGCTCGACGCCTCCAGCCTGGCGAAGCTGCCCGACGCCGTGCGTGAGGCGTACGAGTACGCCGTGGCCTCGGGGACGCACATCGCGTTCCTGGTGGGCGGCTCGGTCGCGGTGGTGGCCCTGGTGGCGGCGCTGTTCGTCAAGGAGGTCCCGCTGCGCGGCATGGCCGGGCCCGACGCACCCGAGGACGGCGACGGAACCGCGCCGAAGGGCCGGGCCGCGGCGATGGAGTCGCAGGCGGTCTGAGCGGACCAGGGGCGCGGTTGGGCCCTGACACGACGATCGGCCCCGGGGACGCGAGACGCCTCGGGGCCGCTCCCGGTTCTCGGCCGGCCCCGGGCTTCTCCCCGGGGTAGGTCCCCGCTTCGGGCCGCTCCCGGTTCTCGGCCGCACCCGGGCTCCTCCCCGGGTTAGGGTCCCCGCTTCGGGCCGCTCCCGGTTCTCAGCCCGTGCCCGGCGGCAGGACGGGGAAGCTTCCGGTGTTCGTCGGCGCGTGCTCGGGCAGCCACAGCACGGCGACTGCCCCGCCGGTGCCCTCGGCGCCCCCTGTGGGCCCCGCGTTGCGGAAGGTCAGTCTGGCCCCCAGGACCCGCGCCTGCCCCGCGGCGATGGTCAGGCCGAGACCGTGGCCGCGCCCGGCCCTGTCGCTGCTCCCGGTACGGAACCGGCTCGGCCCCTCCTGGAGCAGCGCCTCGGGGAAACCGGGCCCGTGGTCGCGGACCCGGACCACCCGGCCCTCGACCGTGACCTCGACCGGGCCGGCGCCGTGCTTGGCGGCGTTGCCCAGCAGGTTGCCCAGGATGCGTTCCAGCCGCCGCGGATCGGTGGACACCCAGGACTCGTGCAGCACGCGCACCGTGATCTCCGGGTCCAGCAGCCGGATCCGCCGGCTGACGAATTCGCCGAGCGGCAGCTCCTGCAGCTCCGCCCGCTCCGAGGCGCTGTCCAGCCTGGCCACCTCCAGGACGTCCTCGACCAGGGTCCGCATGGCCTGGGCCCGGTCCCGTACGAGCTCCGTCGGCCGGCCGGGGGGCAGCAGCTCGGCCGCGGTGAGCAGCCCGGTCACCGGGGTGCGCAGCTCATGGGCGATGTCGGCGGTCACCCGGCGCTCCGCCTCGATGCGCTCGTTCAACGCGTCCGTGAGCGCGTCCACGGCGCGGGCCAGCTCGTCGGTCTCGTCCCGCACGACCCCGCCGACGGCCTCCCGCACACGTACCTCCGTGTTGCCCTGGGCGACCTTGCCCGCCGCCGCGGCCGCCTTGCGCAGCCTCCGGGACAGCTGGCCGCCGATCAGGACGCCCAGTGCGCAGCCGCCGAAGACGACCGAGACCGAGCCGATGATCAGGGCCCGGTCGAGGTCCCCCATGATCATGGAGCTGCGGTCGGCGAACCGGGTGTGCAGCGACAGGACGTCGCCGTTGGCGAGCGGCACGGCTGCCCAGACGTCGGGAACCCCGTCCCCGTACTCGTCGACATGGGTGGCGCGCCGGTTCTCCCGGATCTGTTCGCGCAGGCTGCCCGGCAGCGACGGGTCGTTGATCTTGGCGCCGAACTTCGGCGACGGCTTCTGCGTGTTCCCCGCCTCGTAGAGCCGCTGCGCGAACAGCAGCCGCTCCAGCTGCACCTCGCGGGCGTTCTCCAGCATCGAGACGCGGGCGGCGTTGTGGACGACGAGGCTCAGGGCCAGTGCGATCAGGGCGCCGACGGCGGCGATCGCGATGCTGATCTTCCAGCGGACCCCGGTCCGCAAGGCCAGCCGCCTCATGCGCGCAGCTTGTAGCCGAAGCCGCGGACCGTCTCGATCCGGTCCTGCCCGATCTTGGTCCGCAGCCGCTGCACATGTACGTCCACGACGCGCGTGTCCCCGCCCCAGCCGTAGTCCCAGACCCGTTCCAGGAGCTTGTCCCGGGAGAGCACGGTGCCGGGTGCCGCGGAGAACTCCAGCAGCAGCCGCATCTCCGTGGGGGTGAGACCCACGTGCGCACCCTCGCGGCGGACCTCCATGCCCTCGGTGTCGATCTCCACGTCGCCGAAGACCAGCACCCCGCTCGCCTCGTCCTGTGCCCCGCCCGTCGCCGCGGGTGTGCCGGGCCCCGTGCCCGTCGCGTGGCCGAAGCGCCTGAGCACGGCGCGGATGCGGGCGACGAGCACCGCCCCGTCGAACGGCTTGGTGACGTAGTCGTCGGCCCCGGCCTCCAGCCCGAGCACCACGTCGATCGCGTCGGCCCGGGCGGAGAGCATGATCACGGGCACCGTCGACTCGTCGCGGATGCGCCGGCACAGGCTGACCCCGTCCAGGCCCGGAACCATCACGTCCAGCAGCGCGATGTCGGGGAGGTCGGCCCGGAAGGCCTCCAGGCCCTGGAGGCCGTCGGGTACCGCGGTGACGGCGAAGCCGACCCGCTCCAGTGCGAGCTGGGTGGCCTCGCGGATGACGTCGTCGTCCTCGACGAAGAGGACATGGGTCTCGGCCATGCGGGCGGCTCTCAGTTCTGCGCCGTCTGCGGTGCGGGAAGGTCACCCTCCCCGCTGCCGACGGCTCGGTTGAAGTCGTTGTGCACCCGGTCGGTCTCGGCGAAGCGGCCGGCGGTCCAGCGGTAGGTGACGACGTCCTCGCCCGAGGGGTAGGTGACGGAGTCCTTCGACCCGTACACCTGGGTCGTCACCACCAGATCCCCCCGGTCGATGGTGCCGTAGACCGCGGGCACCTCGGTGGCGAAGACGTTGCCGTACGAGCCGTCGGCGCGCCGCTGGTAGACGTACGTGCCGACCCCCACCGAATCGCCGCAGGTCATCACGTTGACCACGACGTCGGCGGCCGAGCCGCCGGTGAGCGTGCCGTACGAGGTGTCGATCGGGTACTCGTCACCGGTGCAGGGCTTCAGGTCGTCCTTGAACTGCCGGCTGACCTTCGGGTCGCCCATGACGAGCTTCACGGCGTTCACCCGGGGGGCGGGCGTCGCCGTCCCCGCGGGAACCGTGCTCGACGGCGTCGCCCGGGCGACCTGCTGGGTGCTCGCGGGGCCCTCGTCGCGCGTACCCGTGCCCCCGGCGGAACAGCCGGAGCACAACAGCCCGAAGGCGGCGAGCCCGGCCACCGCCGAACTCCCCGCCGTCAGACCGGCTCCGAGCCTTCCCAGGCCCGGACCCCTCGTCCTGCCCCCCGTGCTGCCCGTCAGGCCGCGCACCGCTCCCGCCCCCGCTCGTCATGACGCCTGGTCCGCTGCGCGGGGATCCGCGCCAACGTCTCCTCGGCCTCACGGCTCCGGGCGGCACGGTCCTCCAGCTCCTGGCGCAGGCGTGCCAGGGCACGGTGCAGCGTGCTCTTCACCGTGCCGGCGGACATCCCGAGCGCCGCGGCCGTCTCCTCCGTGCTCATCTGCTCCCAGTGTCGCAGCACGACGACGCTGCGCTGCTTCGGAGCCAGCACCCCGAGGACGTCCATGAGCAGGGCGCGGTCCGCTCGCTGCTCGGCACCGTCGTCGACGCTCGCGTCGGGCAGCTGCTCGGTGGGGACCTCGTCGAGCTTGCGGGCCCGCCACCACTCCGTACGCGTGTTGATCATGACGCGGCGCAGATACGCGTCGGCGAGGGACTTGTCGGCGATGCCGTCCCAGCGGCCGAGGGTGCGGACCAGCGCGGTCTGCAGCAGGTCCTGCGCGTCCACCGGATCGGGGACCAGCCGGCGGGCGCTGCGCAGCAGCGCGTCCTGCCGGGTCCGTACGTACTCCTCGAAGCCGAGCACCTCGCTCTGCGCCATGACAACCGCCTCCGTCCCCGTGAATCCCCGTGTACAGCCGTCGGCCGGAAGGTTCCGGTGCCGACGTCCGGTGACGTTACGGAGGCGTTGTCACGAGGCTGTGCGGAGCAGCCGTACACGGGCGCACGGCTGTCCATCGGTTGTGTAACAGCCGATGGACAGCCGTGCTCCTGGGCGTGGGTCAGGTGAGGGGAAGCCGGTACCGGCCGTTCGCGAGGGGCTCGACCAGGCCGTCGGCCACGAGCCCGTCCAGGGCGCGGGCCCGCTGCACGGGCTCCTCCCACACCGCGTCCAGCGCGGACTGCGGCACCGGTGTGACGGCGTCGCGCAGCACCGCGAGCAGCCGCCCGCGGACCTGCCGGTCCGTGCCGGCGTAGGTCTGGCCGCGTCGGGGCGGGCCCTGGTGTGCGGGCTTGCCGGCCAGCCGCCAGGCGCACCGGTCGGCGATCGGGCAGCGGGTGCAGTCCTCGTTCTTCGCGGTGCACACGAGGGCGCCGAGCTCCATCGTGGCCGCTGCCCAGCCGGCCGCGCGTTCGTCCTCCTCGGGGAGCAGGGCGCGGGCGAGCTTGCGTTCGGCCGCGGTTGTCGCGTTCGGCGGGTACTGGATGCCGGTGGCGGCCCTGGCGAACACCCGGCGCACGTTCGTGTCGAGTACCGCATGGCGCTGCCCGTAGGCGAACGAGGCCACGGCCGCCGCCGTGTACTCCCCGATGCCGGGCAGTGCGAGCAACTGGCCGTGCTCGCTCGGCACATCCCCTCCGTGCCGTTCCGTTATTGCCTGTGCCGCCCCGTGGAGCCGGAGCGCGCGCCGGGGGTAGCCGAGCCGGCCCCAGGCGCGGACGGCTTCTCCGGGTGCGTCGGCGGCGAGGTCCGCGGGGCGCGGCCAGCGGGCCATCCACTGTTCGTAGACCGGGAGGACCCGGTTCACCGGGGTCTGCTGCAGCATGAACTCGCTCACCATCACACCCCAGGCACCCGCTTCGGGGCGGCGCCAGGGCAGATCGCGGGCGTGCTGCTCGAACCATCCGATGACGGGGGCATGGAGGGAGGCAGGGGGCGTCTGTGTCGCAGTCGTGGCAGTCATCGCACTCTCGATCCTGGCACGGAAGAGCACACGATGTGCACGGCCTCGGGGGGTGTCGCGCCCGGCGGACGGCTCACGTGGTGATAAAGCCACCCGTTCTGTCCCTTCGTACGGGGCGGACGATCTTCCGTGCCGGACGGATGATCTTCGATCCGGTGCAAAGCGGATGGAAGCGCCCGGGAGCGGCCGTTCCGTGATGATGATCCGGAGAATTGTCGATCAGAGCGGCGGTTGGGGGCCGGAGTTGGGCGTGATCTCTCGTACAGTTCGGTCCGTGGGTTCTATGCGCAATCCGGTCGGGCCGCTTCCCTCCAGCATCTACTGGCGTAGGAGAGCAGTAGCGGTGCTGGTGATCGCGCTGCTCGCGGCCGTGGTCGCGTGGGCCGTCACCTCGGGTGGCGGCGGTGGCGGCGCGAAGGACGACGGAAAGCCGGGAGGCTCGGACCCCGCTCCGTCCATCACTCCGGGACCCTCGAGTTCAGGTCCCGTCGTCGGCCAACCCCCGGGCGGACGCGACGAGTCGGGCGGCTCCGGGACCGGCGGCGACGCGGGATCCGGGTCGGACGGCGGAGCCGCCGGAACGGGCGGCGCGACAGGTTCGGCCACCGGTGGAGCAGGCTCCTCCGCATCGGCGGGTGCGACCGCGGGCACCGGTGGCGGCACGGGCGGCCAGCAGGTGCCGGCCGGTTCTTCGCTCGCCGACTGCGCACCCTCCGCCCTGCGGCTGAGCCTGAGGACGGAGATCAGCTACGCACCGGACGAAGAGCCGAAGTTCCGGATCACCGCCAGGAACACCTCGGCCGCCGACTGCAAGGCAGACTTCGGCCCGAAGAGCGCGGTGCTCACCGTCACCGAGGCCGGCGAGGACGACGCGCAGGTGTGGTCCTCCGCGGACTGCCCCAAGGGCGGCGCCCTCTTCCTGAGGGTCCCGGCGGGAGCGACGGTCGTCCACACCGTGGAGTGGGACCGGAAGGGGAGCGCCCCCCGGTGCGCGAAACCGCCGGTCAAGGCCGCGGGCCCGGGGACGTACCTGCTGGAGGCCGAGGTCCCGGGCACGACCGTCCAGCCGGCGTCCTTCGTCCTGGCCAAGGACTGACGCCCCGGGGGCCCACCGGACACGCGAGTCCGGCGGGCCCGGGTCTCGACGCCTCGGCGGCGACGGGGCATCCGGAACGGGCCGTTTCCGGCCGTCCGCCGGAGGCGCACGCAGTCAGGCGCCCCCGGTCAGGGCGCGGATCGTCGGCGTGCGGTAGAGGTCGCGCAGGGGCAGGGACGGCAGGTCGCGGGCGCGAAGTGCGGCGCTGACGCGAACGGCGAACAGCGAGTTGCCGCCCAGTTCGAAGAAGTCGTCGTCCAGGCCCACGGGTGTGCCGAGGACGGTCGCCCAGATGTCCAGGAGCGCCTCGGGCAGCCCGGCCGCCGCCCCGGGGCCGGTGGCCTGCTGCCGAGGGGCGGCGGAGGACCTGGACGGCACGGGGAGACGGGCGGTGTCGAGCTTGCCGTTCGTCGTGAGGGGGAGCGCGTCCACGGCGGTGACCGTGGAGGGGACCATGTGGCCGGGCAGGACCCCGGCGCTGCGTCCGCGGATGCCCGGGATGTCGGCGAAGCCTTCGGCCGGTACGACGTAGGCGTCCAGCCGTGCGGCGGCCGGGTCGTCGGGATCGTCGCGGCGGACGACCACGGCGGCCGCACGGACGCCGGGGTCCTCCAGCAGTACGGAGCGGATCTCGTCGAGCTCGATGCGGAAGCCGCGGATCTTGACCTGGCTGTCGATCCGTCCGAGGTGTTCCAGCCTGCCGTCGGGCAGCAGCCGTCCGAGGTCCCCGCTCCGGTACATCCGCCCGCCGGTGACGGGATCGGTCACGAACCGCTGTGCGGTCAGTTCGGGCCGGCCGAGGTAGCCGGTGGCGACTCCGGCCCCGCCCACGCAGATCTCGCCGGTCACCCCCGGCGGTACCGGCCTGCCGTGCGCGTCGGTGACGTACAGGTGCCAGCCGGGGAGGGCGGGCCCCACGGAGCGTGAGCCGGCCAGGGCGAGTTCTCGGGTGACGGTCTGGGCGGTGACGTGCACGGTCGTCTCCGTGATGCCGAACATGTTGACCATGCGGCAGGTGTCCTCCGGATGCCGGTCGAACCAGGGCAGCAGCATCCGGCTGTCGAGCGGCTCACCGCCGAACACCACCAGCCGGACGGGGAGTCCGGCGTGGTCGACCCGGAGCAACTGCGAGAACGCGGACGGGGTCTGGCTGAGGACGGTGACCTGTTCGGCGACCAGCAGGTCGCGGAACTCCTCGGGATCGCGCGAGACGAAGTAGGGCACGACGACGAGCCGTCCGCCCGTCAGCAGGCAGCCCCAGATCTCCCACACGGAGAAGTCGAAGGCCCCGGAGTGGAACAGCGTCCATACGTCCGCGGTGCCGAGCCGGTAGGTGTCACGGGTGGCCCCGACGAGCGAGACGACGTTGCCGTGCGGCACGACGACACCCTTGGGGCGCCCGGTGGAGCCCGAGGTGTAGATGACGTAGGCGGGGTCGTCCGGGCCCGCCGCCGCCGGTGCCGACGGCCCGGTGGGTGCCGCCTCCAGCAGTTCGTCGGGGGTCAGCGCGGTGGTGCCGTCGACACGCGGGAACTCGGACAGCCGCGTGACCACCACGCGCAGACCGGCGTCGGACGCCGTCCAGGCCAGGCGGTCGGCGGGATAGGCCGGGTCGGTGGGTACGTACGCGGCTCCCGCCTTGAGCACGCCGAGCATGGTGACGACCAGTTCGACGGTCCGTTCCAGGCAGACACCGACCCGGTCGCCGCGCCGGACACCGTGCGCCCCGAGGCCGGCGGCGAGGAGCGTTCCCCTGTCGTCCAGGTCGCGGTAGGTGAGGCTCACACCACCGCCGCTCACCGCGACGGCGTCGGGTGTCGCCGACACCGCCCGCCGGAACGCCTCCAGCAGCGAGATCCCCTCGGCGGCGAAGTCCTCACGGGGGCGGCCGAGCCGTGCGACCCGGTCCCGCTCGGCGGAGTCCAGCAGGTCCGTGTCGCCGACGAGGGTCCGTGGTGCGCGCGCCGACAGCTCGTACACATGGGCCAGGTGCCCGGCGAACTGCTCGACGGCTCCGGGGGAGAAGTGACTGCGACGGTAGGAGAACCACAGGCGTGAGCCCCCGTCGGGCAGGGGGACGAGCGTGGTCGTCAGCGGGAACAGGGGAGCGAGGAAGGGCAGGTAGTCGTCACCGGTCGGCCCCTGCGGGCCGGATACGTCGAGCAGCCCGGCGGTGACGGGGCGGTCCACCGGGACGGGGGCGGCCTCGCACAGAGCCGTGAGGTCCGCGAGGGTCGCGGCCGGATCCACCGCGATCTCCCGCGCGACGCCAAGCGAACCGGCGAGGGTCACGATCCCCGTCGAGCCGTGCCCGTCGTAACGGCTCAGGGTGAGGGCGAGGGCGGCCGTCAGCCGCCCCGGCCCGCCGCCCGGCCCGGGGGGCAGGTCCAGGTGGTGCGTGCCGTGGCCGGACGAGCCGGGCTCGCCCCGGCCCCAGTCCGGCGCAGGGCCCTCGGCCGGCCGCGCGGCACGGCTCACGGCGGGCGCGGGGCAGGGCCCGGCGGGCCGCGTCCCGGCCAGCATCGCGGTCAGGGCGCGCAGCCCGCCCCGGTCCAGCCGGTCCCGGTCCGCCACGACCACCAGGTCGGCCTCCCCGTCGTCGTACCGCAGGAGGACACACCGCACGCCGGCCGCCGGCCGCCGCATCTCGGCGTCGAGGCGGCGGGCGGCGAACGGCTCCGCCGCTCCCGCCGGTACGTCGTCCACCCACAGCCGCCAGGGCCCGGCGGCGGCCAGCCGTTCGGCGAGCGTCCCCTCCGGCACCGGAGGGCCGGTCAGCCGGACGCGGACCGCATGGCACTGTGCACCCAGCACGGGTGTCCTCCCCTGTCTGTCCGGCTGTCTGTCCAGCCGGCTGTTCGACGCTCTGTCAGCGGGCGGTGAAGCCGCCGTCGACGGTCATGACCGACCCCGTCACCTGCCGGGAGTCGTCCGAGACGAGGAAGACGACGGCCGCGGCCACGTCCTCCGGCTCGATCAGCGCGTTCATCGGCTGCGCCTCGGTGAACGCCTGCTCGTGCTCGCCCACGGGCACGTCGAGAGCCCGCGCGATCTCCGCCAGCATCCGGCCCTCCACCACCGTGTCGTCGCGCACCGAGCCCGGACAGACGGCGTTGACCCGCACCTTCGTGGGGGCGTAGTCGAGGGCGGCGGCCCTCGTCAGCCCGATCAGGCCGTGCTTGGCCGCCACGTACCCGGCGAAGTGCCGGTAACCGACCAGGCCGGCGGTGGAGGCGATGTTGACGATGCTGCCCGAGCGGCGTGCGCTCATCGCCTTGCCGACCGTACGGATCACCCGCCAGGCGCCGGAGAGGTCGACGTCGATCATCAGCGCCCACTCGTCCTCGCCGATCTCGTGCGCCGGCTTGCCCGAAGGGGCCGCGATCCCGGCGTTGTTGACCACGGCGTCGATCCGGCCGAAACGGTCCTCGGCCAGGGCGATCGCCGCCTCCACCGACCGCAGGTCACGTACGTCGCACTCCGCCGTGGCGACCGCGGAGCCCCCCTTGCGGCAGAGCGCCGCGGTGTGCGCGAGCTGGCCCGCCGTGCCGAGCGGGTAGGGCACCCCGGGCAGGTCACCGCAGAGATCGAGCAGCATCAGGTCGGCGCCCTCGGCCGCGCACGCCACCGCGGTGGCACGGCCGAGGCCACGGGCCGCCCCGGTGACGACGACGGTCTTCCCCTTCAGGCGCACGGCTCGCCCGCCCCCGCGCCGAGCCGGCCGGAGACGACCTCCAGCAGTGCCCGGGGCGACTCGGTGAGGTACATGTGGCCGCCCGCCTGTTCCACGTAACGGAAGTCCGCTCCGGCGACCTTCGACCAGGCGGCGGCCTCGTCGCGGCTGACCAGCTCGTCGTCGGCGCCGCGCAGGGAGGTGAGGGGGACGGGCAGCGGGAGATCGGTGCCCGGCACGTAGTTCTCGTGCATCTCGACGTCCGCCCGCAGGGTGGGGAGGATCATCTCCCTCATCTCGGGGTCCTCCAGCGCCTCGTGCGTGTAGCCGGCGAACTCGTTGACGCGTGCCAGGAAGGCGTCGTCGGGCAGACCGGTGGCGCGCCGGGAGCGCTGTTCGGCGGGCTGCGGGGACCCGCTGACGAACAGCCCGGCCGGCTCGACGCCCGGCTCGGAGACCAGCCGGTGCGCCAGCTCGTAGGCGAGTACGGCACCGAGGCTGTGCCCGAACAGCGCGATCCGGTGCGGCCGCGCCGAGTCGTCCAGGGCGTGGCGGAGGTCGGCCAGCAGTCCGTCGGCGGCGGCTCCGGCGTCCGTGTACGGTTCCTCGTCGATCCGCCGCTCCCGGCCCGGGAGCTGCAGCGGGAGGATGGTCAGCGCGTCACCGGCGAGCCGCTGCCACGGGCGGTAGAAGGAGGCGCCGGCGCCGGCGAAGGGCAGGCAGACGAGGGTGGTGCGGACGGACATCTCAGCCCTCCAGGGTGTCGGAGGCCAGCCGGGCGTCGTACCGCACCGGCAGCGACTTCAGACCGCGGCTCGTGGAGTTGTCGAAGACCCAGTCCAGCTGGTCGTGCGGCACCGCCAGCTCCAGGCCGCGCAGTCTGCGCAGCAGGGTGGGGAAGGCCACCAGCCCCTCGACGCGGGAGAGCGGCGCGCCCACGCAGAAGTGCGCTCCCTGGCCGAAGGCCAGATGGCGGTTGGAGGCGCGCGTGATGTCGAGCCGGTCGGGGTCCTCGAACGCCTCCGGGTCACGGTTGGCGGAGTCCATCAGGATGTGCACGAAGCCCTCCTTGGGAATGGGGCAGCCCGCCAGCTCCATGTCCTCGGTGGCCACCCGCAGCGTCCCGCGGTAGACCGGGGGCTCGAAGCGCAGGAACTCCTCGACGGCCGTCTCGGCCAGCTCCGGCTTCGAGCGCAGCAGTTCCAGCTGGTCCGGGTGGCTGAACAGCGCCTGCATCCCGTTCCCGATCAGGTTGGCCGTGGTCTTGTGGCCCGCGATGATCAGCAGGACGAGCGTCGAGACGAGCTCGTCGTTGGTGAAGACGTCCTCGTCGGCGGCCCTCAGCAGGATGCTGACCAGGTCCTCGCCCAGGCCGGAGCTCCGTCTCTGGTCCAGCAGGTCGACGAGGTAGCGCTCGATCCCGTCGCTCGCCAGCTTCAGCTGCCGGTTCGACTCCTCGTCCGCGAACGGGGCGCCGCTGAGCCAGTAGCCCCAGGCGTGCAGCTCCGGGCGGTCCTCGATCGGTACGCCGAGGAACTCGCATATGACGCGCATGGGCAGCGTGAACGCGAACTCCATCAGGTCGACCTCGCCCGACTCGGGGAAGGCGTCGATGATCTCGTCGGTGATCTCCTGGATGCGGGGCTGCAGCAGCGCCATCCGGCGGGGCACGAACGCCCTGCTGACCAGCCTGCGCAGCCGGGTGTGCTCCGGCGCGTCCGCGGTGATCATGTTGCGTATGAGGACCGGGCTGCTGTCCTCCAGGAGCTCCCGGAACCAGGCCGGGGAGTTCTCCACCTGCTTGGACAGACGGGGGTCGCTGAACCCCTTGAGCGCGGTCTCGTAGTCGGCGACGACGTACGCGTCGCCGCCCGGCGGGTAGTTGATGGCGCGTACGGGGCAGCCTGCCGCGCGCAGCCGCTTGTTGGCCGCGTGGGTGTCGCCGGGCTCGGGTGCCGTGAAGAACTCCGGCGGCAGCTGGTCGGTCTCGGCCATCACGTCTCCTTGGGAGTGGGGTGTGCGTCGGGGGCCGCGCCGGCGTCTGCGTAGTGCTCGGGCGGCGCGAGCTTGCGGATGACAGGGCTGAGCGTGGGCAGTGCCGCGAGGGCGGAGACGATGGCCATGGTGGTGAACACCCAGGTGGCGCCCGCCAGGTCGAAGATGGTCCCGACGGCGAACACGCCGATCGGCGCCGCGATCATCGACATGAACATCACCGCGCCCAGTACGCGGCCCTGCACCTTGTCGGGTGCCATGGCGGCCAGGTAGGCGAGGAACAGCGCGCTGGTGACCGGCCCGCGCAGGAACACGCAGGCCACGATGATGCCGAGCGGGATCAGCCCGGAGACGTTCGCCAGCAGGACGGCGGCGACCGGACCGATCCAGGCGGCGGTGAGGAAGAGCACCGGCGGGCGCACCCGCTTGATGATCGGGCCCGCCAGCAGGGAGCCGACCAGTCCGCCGACGCCGGCGATCGAGAGCAGCATGCCGGTGAAGGCCGGGGACGCGCCCCGGCTCTCGGCGGTGGCGATCAGCGCGAGGAAGACTCCGGTGTGGGTGAACGCCATGTTCGAGCCCATGATCCAGATGATCAGGAGGCGCAGGACCGGCTGCCGGGCCAGGAACTTGAAGCCCTCCACCGCGTGGCGCTTCTCCCCCGGTGCCGCGTTCTCCACCTTGAGGGGCTTGCGGATGAACAGCAGCAGCACCGTGGAGACCAGGAAGGCCACGGCCGAGCTCAGGAACGGGAACGCCCGGCCGACCGCGAAGAGCGAGCCGCCCAGCGGCGGGCCGCCCATGGTCGCCGCGAAGTACCGGACCTGGTTCTGCGCCGTCGCCTGGGTGAGCTGCGACGGAGGCACCAGCTGTTTGATGACCGCGAGCCCGGTCGGGTTCGAGACGCCCAGGCAGACCGCCGAACCGACGGCGATGCCGAAGATGATGAACGGGTTGGTGTCCTCGGTCCAGATGAGCAGGGCGAAGAGCCCGAGCAGGACGACGCGGACCAGGTTGCAGACGATGAGGATCATCCGCCGGTCGACCCGGTCGGCCAGGGTTCCGCCGGGGATCGACATGACGCTCGCCGTGAGCAGCTGGGCCGATCCCACGGCACCCGCGTAGAAGGCGGAGCCGGTGGTGGTCAGGATCAGCAGCGGATAGGCGACCTCCGCGGCCTCCTTGGCCAGGGCGGCGAACGCCTCGGAGGTCCACAGCGCCTGGAAGTTGCCGTTGCGCAGCAGCGGGGTCTCCGCGGTCGCCGCGTCCGGGGCCGCCGTCGTCACGGCTGCGGGATCAGGGGTGTCGACCCCGCCCGGTGGTTTGTCGGACATCGTCATCTCTTTCCCTGCTCGGCCGAGGCTTCGGCCGGAAGTGCATGCGCCAGCTTCAGCGCCAGATCGCCCGCGTACGGGCCGGTGAGCATCGACCAGTGGTCGCCGCCGACCGGCTCGACCCGGATCCCGTCCCCGTAGAGCCCGGACAACCGGCCGCGCAGCCGGTCCGCCTCCGCCGGCCCGCTCGACGCCTTGAAGAGCACGACCGGGCACGCGACGGGGCGAGGCCGGTAACGCAGCAGCGTCGCCTGATTGGCGACGAACTGCCTGCGCAGGGCCGTGCTGCGCCCAAGGCGTCGTCCCATCGGGCCGATTCCGAGCAGCGCCTCGGCCTGGGACCGCAGCCCGGCGCGCAGGAACTCGGGGGCGAAGGACACCGGCAGACCCCCGGTGTCCGGGACGAAGCCGTCCAGGCACACGAGGAGGTCCACACGCTTGCCGAGCCGTGCGAGGCGGTACGCCATCTCATGGGCGACGACCGCGCCGAACGACCATCCGCCGAGCGTGTAGGGGCCCTCGGGCTGGGTGCGGAGCAGCGCGGTGACGTGGTCGGCCGCGATGGCCGGGATCGTGCGGGTGCGCGGACCCCCGGGGTCCTCCAGTCCGAGGACCGGCCGGTCCTCGGCGAGGGGCGCCAGCAGGGCGGCCAGTTCCCGGTAGGGGAGTGCGGTGCCCGTGGCGTCCGCGACGAGGAAAACCGGCCGGCCCGGACCGCCTTCGGCCAGGGTGGCGACCCCCGGGACCGGGAGAGTGCCCGTCGCCGCCGGGGCGGGCCGCGCGGGCGACTGCCGCTCGACGGTCTCGACGAGCCGGCCGAACGACGGCGCACGGGAGAAGTCGGTCACGGACAGCACGCAGCCGGTGAGCTCCCTGACCTGGGCCGTCAGGGTGACGGCCATGAGCGACTCGCCGCCCAGGGCGAAGAAGCTGTCGTCGTCGAGCGCCACCGGGACGCCGAGGGTGCGGCACCACAGCTCCGCCAGCACGGCACGCGTGTCGGGCCGTCGGGCCGGTGACGAGGCCGGTGACGGCGCCGATACCGATGCCGGGGCGCGCGGTGCCACCGGCGCGGGCGGGAGGGCCTCGTCCGCCTGTTCCGGGTCCTCTCCGAGGAACTGGTATCCCGGCAGGGAGCAGCGCGACGGCCTCTCCTCGCCGGCTCCGGGCGCCGTGTCGAGCACGTCCTCCAGCGCGCGGTCGGCGCCGAGTTCCCACAGGGTGGCCAGCGCCCTCAGCAGCCCCGCCTCGGCCGGGTCCTCGCGCCGGGAGGTCAGCGGCACCGCGGTGAAGGAGCTGTCCCAGCCGGGGGTGCGGCGCAGGCCGCCGATCATCGAGCTGCCGGGGCCCAGTTCGACGTACGTCGTGCAGCCCGAGCCGAGCAGGGTGCTCATCGCCTCCCCGAGGAGGACGGGCCTGCGCAGTTGCGCGGCCCAGTAGCCGGGGTCCGTCACCTCCTGCGGATCGGCCCGTCGTCCGGTGGTGCCGGATATGAGGGGCTGCCGCGGAGGACGGACGGGCATCGACGAAATGGCGGCCCGTACCTCCTCGGCAGCCCCGTCCATGGCCTTCGAGTGGAAGGCGCGCCGGGTGTGGATCAGGGTGGTCCCGAGTCCGGCCAGGCGGTCGCCCGCGAGCAGCTCCGTCATCGCCGCCTCGGGTCCGGACAGGACGACGGAGCCGGTGGCCTCGACGGCGACGGTGACCTCGCCGTCCCCGGGCAGCCGGGGGACGACCTCGTCGGCGGAGGCGGCGACGCTCACCATGCGGCCGGGCTCGGTGTCCCACATCGCCCGGGCGCGGCGGTGCACCAGGTCCGCGGCGTCCTGCGGGGCCCAGACCCCGGCGAGCGCGGCGGCCACGTACTCGCCGATGCTGTTGCCCAGCATCGCGGCCGGGCGGATGTTCCATGCCTGAAGCTGGCGTCCGAAGGCGTAGCCGAGTGCGAACAGGCCCAGTTGCTGGTGGACGGTGTCGGCGAACCAGTCCTGGTCCGCCGGGTCGGTGACGACCGGGGTGAGGTCGATGTCGTGCGCGTCGCGCACGCCCTTGCGTATCTCGTCGAACTCCGCCCGGAATCCCGGCAGCAGCTGGTACGCGGCGGTGCCCGCGCCGTGCCGCAGGGTGCCCTGGCCGGGGAAGAGGAAGGCGACCTTGCCCAGCTTCCGCGGGGGCGGCCCGGGCTGCGCCGCGCCTCGCAGGAGTCGCGCCGCCGCCGCGGGGTCCGCCGCGACCAGTGCCTTGCGGTGCCGGTGCACGCGCCGCTCGGCGAGGGTGCGGGACACCTCGGCGAGCGTGGGAGCCGCCTTGCCGGGGGCGGCCGCTTCGAGCCGGTCGGCGAGCGCCCCGGCCAGCCGTCCGAGCGCGTCCGGTGAGGCCGCCGACAGGGTGAGCGGGCGGAAGCCGGGACGTCCCTTGCGCGGAGCGCGGCTCGGAGCCCCCTGGAGGAGGACGTGGGCGTTGGTGCCGCCCACACCGAAGGAGCTGACTGCCGCGAGCCGGGTCCCGCGGTCGGGCCAGGGCTCGTTGGCCGCGGCGATCCGGAAGGGCGAAGTCTCCAGTTCCAGAAGCGGGTTGGGGCCGGTGAAGTGGGCGGTGGGCACGATCTGCCCCCGCTCCAGCATCAGCACGGTCTTGATCAGCCCCGCGACGCCGGCCACGACCCCGGTGTGCCCGATGTTCCCCTTGACCGCGCCCAGCAGGCACTGCCCGGTGGTGCCTGCGGAGTCGCGGAAGACATCGGTCAGCGCCTCCACCTCGATCGGGTCGCCGAGCCGGGTCGCCGTACCGTGCGCCTCCACGTAGTCGATGTCCGCCGGATCGATCCCGGCGATCCGCTGGGCGGCGCGGATCACCTCGCTCTGGCCGGGGACGGACGGCGCGGTGTACGCCATCTTGTCCGAGCCGTCGTTGTTGATCGCGGTGCCCGCGATCACCCCGGCTATCCGGTCGCCGTCACGCAGCGCGTCCGCGAGCCGCTTGAGCACGACCACGGCGACACCCTCGGCGGGCACGGTGCCCCCGGCCTGCTCGTCGAACGGCCGGCAGCGCCCGTCGGGCGAGAGGATGCCGCCCTGCTCGAACAGGTATCCCCACTCGCCCCTGGGCATCACGGTGACGCCCCCGGCGAGTGCCGCGTCGCACTCGCCGCCGGCCAGGGCCCGCGCGGCGAGGTGCACTGCGGTCAGCGAGGTCGAGCAGGCCGTCTGGACGGTGAGCGCGGGGCCGCGCAGACCCAGCTTGTAGGCCACGCGCGTGGCGAGGAAGTCCTTCTCCTGGCCGATGTACAGGGCGAGTTCGCTCAGCGAGCCGTCGGCCCGGCGGCCGACCCGGTCGGCCCCCGCGTAGACCCCGATCCGGCCCGGGAACCGGGTGGGATCGATGCCCGCGTCGTCGACGGCGGTGGTCGCGCACTCCAGGAAGACACGCTGCTGCGGGTCCATCGCCGCGGCCTCGGCCCGGCTGTAGCGGAAGTACGGCCAGTCGAAACGGCGGGACCCGGTGATGACCCCCATGGCCGGGACGAAGTTCTCCCTGCGCACGTATTCCGGGTCCGCCCCCTGGGCCAGCAGCCACTTGGGGGTGAACCGGCTGATCCCGTCCACGCCGCCGGTCAGCGCCGCCCAGTACCGGTCCGTGTCGTCGGCGCCCGGCAGCCTGCATGCCATGCCGACCACGGCCACGGCGTTCTCCGTCGGCACGCTCACACCCCCAGGTCGACGTAGAGGTGGTCGAGGCCCACGTACGAGAGGTTGGGGCCCCAGACGGCGGCCTCGCCGGCGAGCCGGGCGTCGGGGAACCGCTTCGCGAACCGGCGCAGCAGCACGGCCGCCTCCAGACGGGCGAGCGGCGCGCCGACGCAGTAGTGCGGTCCGTGGCCGAAGACGAGGTGCTGCTCCGGGCGTCCCGCCCCCTCGTCCGTCCCGCTCACGGCTGCGGCTCCGGTGACCGGGCAGCCGGTGGCCGGGGTAGCGGGTTCCCCTTCCGTGAGCAGCCCGTCGCCGGTGAGGCTGACGAGCACCAGATCGCCTTCCTTCAGCCGGCTCCCGCCGACCTCCTGGTCGTAGGCGACGACACGTCCGAGGTGCCTCAGCGGGGGCCTCGCCACGAGCACGGACTCCACGAGCGCCTCCACGGCGCCCTCCCGCTCCTCGCGGACCGCGTCCCAGACGGCCTTGTCGCCGAGCGCGGTCAGGATGACCGAGCCGAGGAGGGACGCCGTCGTCTCCAGTCCGCCGAAGAGGTTCATCGCCCAGGTCGCGGTCGTACGGGCACGGTCGAGCGGGGTGTCACGCGGGAAGGCCGCGGGGGCGGAGGCCCGGGACAGCGCCTCCGCCATCTCCTCCATCGCGGTGTGCGCCCCCTCCGCGTGGTCGCGCCGGTACATGGCGCCGATGAACAGGGACAGTGCCCGCGACCAGCGGTGCAGCACCGCCGGCTGCTCACCGACTCCGACCACGTGCGCCATGACCTTGCCGGAGATGCCGTCGGCGACCGTCGGCATCACGTCGTGCGGCCGGGCCGCGGCGAGATCGTCGAGGCACTCCTCGGTGATCTCCTCGATCCGCGGAGCGAGGGAGCGGACGTACGACGCGGACATGATCCGCTGCACGGGGCGGCGCAGCGCCGCGTGCTCCGGGGCGTCGGTCTGGACGAACCAGAGCCGCAGGAAGTCCGTGAGTTCGCGGTACTCCTCGCGCGACGCCTCCGTCATGTACAGCTGGAAGGAACGCTCGAAGGTCCCGGAGGTGAAGCCGGTGTGGTTGAGGATTTGCCGGGCCAGCCCGGGGTCGGCGACGACCCAGCACTCCAGCCCTTCGTCCCACTCCGGGGCCCCGGCGCCGTCCGGCAGGGACAGCGACGGGGCCTTCGTCCGTGTGCGGTTCACTCGGCGCCGGCCTTCTCCACGAGTGCCCGGAGACCGTCCGGTGTCGGGGCCAGCAGGAAGTCGCGCAGACGTACGCTCACTCCCAGTTCCGCCTTGAGCCTGCGCATGAGCCGGACCGCGCCGAGGGAGTTGCCGCCCACCATGAAGAAGTCGGTGTCGCCCGTCACGGCGACGGCCGCCTCGGGGTCCTCGATGACCGCGGTGAACAGCTCCGCGATCCGCTCCGACAGGGAGGGGGTGGGCTCCTCCGCCGGGCCGGGGGCGGTCTGCTCCGTCTCCACCGGTGCGGCCACGGTGCCCGCCCCGGCCCCGGCCACGGGCCGGCCCGCGCGGCCGGCACCGCGCGTGCCGCCAGGGCGCGCAGGTCGACCTTGCCGTTGACGGTCAGGGGGAGGCGGTCCACGACGGCCCAGAGGCTCGGCACCATGTAGGCCGGGAGCCGCTCCTTGAGCAGGGCGCGCAGGGCGACCGCGTCGGTCCCGCCTCCGGGGGTCAGTACCACCGAGGCCACGAGACGCTTCTCCGCGCTGTCGCCGTCCGTGACGTGCACGACGGCGTCCAGCACTCCGGGGTGAGCGGTCAGGACGTCGCCGATCGCGCCCAGCTCGACCCGGTAGCCGCGCAGCTTGACCTGGTCGTCCGCCCGGCCGAGGAAGCGCAGCCGCCCCAGGCCGTCCATCCGTACGACGTCGCCCGTGCGATAGAGGCGTTCGCCGACGTCCGGTGAGAACGTCCCGAACGAGCGCGCCGTCCCGGCCTCGTCGCCGAGGTAGCCGTCGGCCAGCCCGGCACCACCCGCGTAGAGTTCGCCGACCGCTCCCGCCGGCACGATCCGTCGGCGCTCGTCGAGCACGTACACGTGGGTGCCCGGCACCGGGGTGCCGATCGGCAGCGGGCCGTCGACGTCCTCGGGCCGCTCCACCGAGTGGGTGGTGGTGAAGGTGGTGTTCTCCGTCGGCCCGTAGCCGTTGGTGACGACCAGGCCCGGGTGGCGGGTGAGCGCGCGTGCCACGTGGTCGTGCGGTACGACGTCGCCGCCCGTCAGCAACTGGCGCACCCCGGCGAACGAGTCGGGGGCGAACTCCTCGACCAGACGGAACAGGCCCGCGGTGAGCCAGGCGACGGTGATCCCGCGCTCCCGCAGGAAGGCGCCGAGCTCGGTCGGCGAGGCCAGGCCGGGCGGGTGGACCTCAAGGGTCGCCCCGGTCAGCAGCGCACCCCACAGCTCCAGCGTCGAGGCGTCGAAGGCCAGCGGCGACAGCCGCAGCATCCGCTCGCCGGGCCCCAGCCGCACGAAGCCGGCCTCGTGGACCAGCCGGATCACGGCGCGGTGCGGTACGGACACTCCCTTGGGCTCACCGGTCGACCCCGAGGTGAAGGCCACGTAGGCGAGCCGCGCGGGGTCCTCCGGCGCGAACGGCGCGGCGCCGCCCTCGGTGGCGGCGGGCCAGGACGGCTCCCACGTGGCGACCGGGCGGACGCCGAGCGCGGCGGCCCGCGCCGCGGCGGGCCCGGACACCGGCCCCGCCAGCACCGCGGCCGGTGCGGCGCGCGCCACGATCCGGGCCAGATGGGCGTCGGTCACGCCCTGCTCCACACCGACGTACGCCGCGCCCGCCCACTGCACGCCCAGCACGGCGACGGCCTCGGCGACCGACCGGTCCACGCCGACCAGTACCCGGTCGCCCGGTCCGACACCGGCCTCCCGCAGCAGGCGCGCCTGCTCGGCGGCGGCGTCCGCCAGCCGGGCGTAGGTGAGAGCCGACGCCTCGTCGCGGACGGCGACGGCGTCCGGTGTGCGCGCGGCCACCTCCCGGAAGAGCGCGTCGAGGGAGCTGTCGGGGAAGTCGTCGGCCGCCGTGTTGATCCCGTCGAGCCGGGCGCGGCTCGCGGCGGACACGCAGCGGACGTCCTCCAGCCTGGCGGCAGGGTCCGTGGCCAGCTGCTCGACCGCCGCGCGGAAGTCCGCGACGAACGCGCGGGTCTCGTCCTCGGTCCAGACGCTCGTCGCGTACTCCACATGACCGGAGAAGGACGGATCGGCGTGCCCGATGAGCATCGTGAGGTCGAACTGCGAACCGCCGCCGTGCCCTTCCTCGACCCGCAGCCGGACGGAACCCGCGTCCAGTCCCTGTGGCACGAGCTGGTCGTGCATGCCGAAGCAGACCTGCACGAGAGGGTGGCAGCCGAGACCTCGCTCGACACCCACGCGGGCGACCAGCTCCTCGAAGGGCAGGTCCCCGGCGTCGATGCTGCGCCCCAGGGACGCGTGCACCGAGCGGAGATACCCGGCGGCGGTGGCCTCGTCGTCGACGTCGACGCGTACCGGGACCAGGTTGCCCGTCACCGCCACCAGGTGCTCCAGCTCGGAGAACCCGCGGCCGAGCAGCGGCACACCGACGAGCAGACTGCGGCTGCCCGTCCGCCGGCTCAGGGTCAGGCCGAAGGCGCCGAGCAGGAAGGCGTACGGGGTGATGCCGAGTTCCCGCGCCCTCCCGGCCACCGCCGCGGTCGTCCCGGGGCCCAGGTCCAGTGCGCTGCGGCCGCCCGTGGCGTCCTGGACGGCCGGGCGTTGGCGGTCGGCGGGCAGTTCCAGGACCCTGGGCACCCCGTCGAGGTGGCGCTTCCACAGCTCGGCCTGGCTGTCCCACACGCCCGTGGCGCGCAGGGCCTCCTGGCGGCGGGCGAGCACTCCCACCGGTACGTCGGGGCCGAGGTCCGGCTCGGCCGCTCCGTCGGCGAGTGCGCCGTAGCGGGCGAAGACCTCCGTGAGGAGCAGCCCCACCGCCCAGCCGTCGAGCACCATGTGATGAGCGGCCAGGACGACCGCCTCGCCGCCCCCCGGCCGCGAGAAGTGCAGCCACCGGTAGGCGGGGGCCGCGGACAGGTCGAAGGGCCTGCGTCCCTGCCGGGCGCCCTCGTCGCGGACGTACTCCTCGAACCCCGCCGCCGGGCCGTCGTACACGTACGTCGTCAGTTCCGGTACGTGGGCGGAAAGGACCTCGCGCACGACGTCGCTGTCCGTTTCGCGGAAGACGGTGCGCAGCCCCTCGTGGCGGCCGGTGGTCTCGGCCAGTGCCTTCGCGAGGTAGTCCCGGTCCAGAGTGCCGTCCTCGACGAAGCACGTGAACACCAGGTTGTACGGGGAACCGCCGGCCAGGCTCTCGATGAGCCACATCCCGCGCTGCGCGGGGAGAGGGCGCCGTCGTCGGAGACGTCGGCGGCCGCGGGCTCCCCGTCGGTCCCGGTGACCGGTTCCGCGCCGGAGAGCACGGTCGCGAGCGGGGTCTCGCTCAGCAGCGCCGCCGCCGCGATGCGCAGACCCAGCTGTTCCTCGGCCAGTGCGGCCAGGCGCATGGCGCGCAGCGAGTCGCCGCCGAGTGCGATGAAGCTGTCGGTGGCGAAGTCCGCGGGGTCCGTCCCCTCACCGAGGACGGAGACGGCCAGGTCCGCGCAGGTCATCAGACGGCCTCTTCGGTCGCGCGCCGGTTGCGGGCGGCGTCCAGCATGCCGAGGCGGCCGTCGGCGGGGGCGGCGGCCTCCCGCGGCTCCGTTGAGGGGGCCGCGAGCAGGTCCGCCTGGCCTCTCACCGTGGCGGATCTGAAGAGGTCCACCGTCCGCAGCATGCGGCCCGACGCCTGGCTCAGCCGCTCGACGAGCACCACGAGGAGGAGGGAGTCGCCGCCCGACTCGAAGAAGCTGACGTCGTCCTCGATGTCGTCGCTCTGCAGGACCTCCTGCCAGATGGACCGTACGAGGTCGAGCCGCTGGGCGGGGTCGTCGAGATCGATCGCGTCTATGGACTGTTCGAGCACGGTTTCCTCCGGAGAAGTGGCAAGGTCCGCGGCGCTGCGCCGCAGATCCGACAGGAAGGCGGACACGGTGGAGTGGTCGCTGACGTCTGCGGGGTAGTCCAGGGACAGCTCGAGACGCCGTCCGTCGGCACCGTCCTCGACGCGGACGAACAGGGCGAGGTCGTACTTGATGTACAGCGGGTCCAGCGGGCGCAGTCGGCCCGTGACGCCCGGCGCGAGTTCGGGAGCGTGCGGCGCGTCGTCCAGGTTGAGGAGCACCGGGGTCAGGGGCGGCCAGAGGGCGTTGCGGTCGGGATTGAGCTCGGCGGAGATGGCGTCCAGCGGTACGTCGCTGTCCATGAACGCCTCCATGCTGCTGATGCGCGCGTTGCCCAGCAGCTCGCGCCACGTGGTGTCGGGTTCGAGTGACACGCGTAGCACCACGGTGGTGATGAACATGCCGATGACGTCGGCGGCGTCCGGGTGGTCGCGGCCCGGCCAGGCGAAGGCGATGAGGAAGTCCCGCTGGGTGCTGCGGCGGGCCAGGGTCCCGGCCAGCAGCGCGACGCCCAGCATGAAGGTGGTGCAGCCCTCCTCGGACGCCACCGCCAGGGCACCGGCGGTGCGTTCCGGATCGAGGCCGGTAGTGATGGTGGTACCGAGAAGTGACGTTTCCTCTTTGGCGGTGCCGGAGCGCTCGAAGGGGAGCGGCACCTCGGTGGGGGCGCCGCGCAGCCGCTCGACCACCTCCTCGACCTGAGCGGCCACGTCCTGGGCGGACGGTGTGGCGACCACCGAGGCGGGATGCGGAGGGCTGCTCAATTCCGGTTCCACGCCGGCCAGTCCGGCACGGTAGACGGTGAAGATCTCCTCCAGCAGCATCGTGCGTGACAGACCGTCGAACACGATGTGGTGCGAGGTGAGCACCAGGAGGGTGCGATCGGCGCCGATCCGGATGACCTCGGCCCGTGCCGGTGCCTCGGTGGCCAGGTCGAACGGGGTGCCGCACAGAGCCCGCACCAACCGGTCGATCTCGTCCTCGGTCCAGCCCTCGGCGGCCGCGTCGAGGAACCCGGCGTCGGCCGGCTCCTCATGGGTGCTGTACTCGACCCGGCGATGCTTCAGATCAAGCCGGAAGCGGGCGCGTAGCGACGGATGCCTGCCCAGCGCGCGGCGGACCGCCGATACCAGCAGCGGGTGGTCCACCGTCCCGGTGAACTCGACGACCGAGGGGACCAGCTGCGTCGGCCGCAGCAGTTCGTCGCGGTCCAGTACCCACAGGCCCTGTTGCATCGGGGTGGCCGGGTACCAGGGACCATCAGCTAATTCACATTCGGGTAACACTGAGAATTCCCCCCGTGTACGGCCGCCCATGCCCCCAGCCTTCCCGACTCCGAAGTGAGTGGGAAAGGGGCCCGTTCGTAGCCGGGGGGACGCTACGTCACCTGAATATGACGCGTCAAGGGTGATCTTGGCGGCCTCGGTGTAGTCCTTAACGCGCCGAATTCAAAGTTTCGACAAAGTGGCTTGACCCGTGTCACGTGGCCGGAAAGCGATGCCTATTTCCGTGGTTCGCCTGTATGTTGTCCCGCGCCACTCTTCCCACGTGAATTCCGGGAGGTCGGCCCCGAACCGGACGGAAGGACAACAGCAGTTGAAAGTCCACGACGCCCCGATTTCCAGATGCCCCGTACATCCGGGAGCCACCGACCTCGTCGACCCGCTGCTCTACACCGACGGCGACGCGCACGCCGTCTGGCAGCGGATGCGCGGCCTCGACACGCTGACCCGGCAGGAGGTCGACGACAAGCGGGGGTTCTGGAACATCGTCGGGTTCGACGACGCCGAGCGGGTACTGCGCGACACCGCGGTCTTCACCTCCGAGCGCGGCACCATGCTCGACCTCCTGGGCACGGACGACCCGGCCGGCGGGAAGCAGCTGGCCGTCACCGACCCGCCCCGGCACACCGAGATGCAGACCCGGTTGAAGAAGGCACTGGCGGTCAAGGCCGTGGAGCGCCAGAAGGACATGATCCGACCGCTGATCATCGATCTGATCAGTCCGCTCGGGGACGGTGGCACCTTCGACTTCGCCGAGGCGATGCTGGCCATGCCGATGTCCGTGACCGGCACGATGATGGGTCTGCCCAGCACCGACTGGCCCTGGCTCAGCCGTCTCACCACGGTCTGCATAGCCGCGGACGACCCGGACTACCAGGACGCGGGCGGCAAGGCGGCCACCCTGGAGACCGCGCACCGGGAGTTGTTCGCCTACTTCCAGGACCTCGTCCGCTTCCGTCGCGGCAACCTCGGCGACGACCTGCTCAGTGTGCTGATCTCCACCGAGTTCGAGGGTCGCCACATGGACTCCGGTGAGATCGTGGCGAACTGCTACAGCCTGCTCCTGGGGGCCAACGTCACCACCCCGCACTCGCCGAACTACGTCATGGCGCAGTTCATCGACAGCGGAGTGCTGGAGGACTGGGCCGCCCATCCGGAGGTCAACAACACCGCCGTCGAGGAGGCGCTGCGCTGGGCCTCCCCGGTCAACCACTTCCTGCGCTACGCCACCCGGGACACGGAGGTACGCAACACCCGGATCGCCGAGGGGGACGCGGTTGTGGTCTGGCTCGGCGCCGCCAACCGGGACGAGGCGGTCTTCCCCGACGCCGCCACCTTCGACATCCGCCGCAAGCCCAACAAGCACATCGCCTTCGGGATCGGCCCGCACTACTGCATCGGCCACAGCGTCGCCCGGGTCACGCTGCGGATCCTCTTCGAGGAACTCCTCACCCGTTTCGAGGACTTCCGGCCCGCCGGCAAGCCCGAGCGTCTGGCATCGAACTTCGTCTCCGGCTACAAGCGGGTGCCGATCACGGCCCGGGCCCGATGAGCGCGGACCTGCCCGACACCCCCTGGCTGCGCCGCTTCCACGCCGCCGACCCCGGTGCGCCGCGGCTCTTCTGCTTCCCGCACGCCGGTGGCAACGCCTCGTACTTCCACCCGCTCTCGGCCCTTCTCGCACCCGGCATCGAGATGCTCACCGTGCAGTACCCGGGCCGCCAGGAGCGGTTCAACGAGCCCTGCATCGAGAGCCTGACGGACCTGGCCGACGCCGTCGCCGCCGAACTGGCCGACCGGGTCGGGCAGCCCTTCGCCCTCTTCGGCCACAGCATGGGCGCCACCCTGGCTTTCGAGGTCGCCTGCCGGCTGCGCGAGAACGGGGCCGAGCCGACCGCGCTGTTCGTGTCGGGGCGACGCGCCCCGTCCATCCCCGCACCGGGCTCGGTACACCTCGCGACCGACGAGGAACTCATCGCCGACATGGAGTACTTGGGCGGCACGAATGCCCAGATGCTGAGGAACCCGGACCTGCTGGACGCTATCCTTCCGGCCGTACGGAGCGACTACGTCGCCACGGAGACGTACCGCTACCAGGGCGCCCCCCGACTCGACTGCCCCGTCACCGCGTTCATCGGGGACAGCGACCCGCGGGTGGACATTCCGATGGCGGAGGCGTGGGCCGACCACACGACGGACAGCTTCCGGCTCCACGTCTTCAGCGGGGGGCACTTCTTTCTGGTCCCCCATCTCGAAGCCGTGGCGGAGACGATGGCGCAGTCCGTTTCCGCCGTTCAAACATTTTCGACACAGAATTAATGATTCCGTCTTCTGAGCACGGAACCCCTTCCGGATTGGATGCACATGAAATACCGCGTCATCGGCAGCGACCCGAAGACCCGCCGCGAGGTCAGCGTGGTGAGTCTCGGTTCGATGCTTTTCGGAACGGCGACCGACGAGGCGACGTCCTTCGCTCTTCTCGACCGCTTCGTGGAGGCGGGCGGAACCTTCATCGACACGTCCAACAACTACTCGTTCTGGTTCAACGGGACGCAGGGTGGTGAGAGCGAGGAACTGCTCGGGCGCTGGATCCGCAGCCGTGGAATCGGTGACGAGATCACCTTCGCCACCAAGCTGGGTGCCCGCCCGAACGCTCCTACCAGCGGGTTCAGCCTCGACATCGAGGGGCTTTCGGCCAAGGTGATCCGTGAGTCCGCCGAGCGCAGCCGCGACCGGCTCGGTATCGAGCGGATCCACCTGCTCTACGCGCACGTCATGGACGAGCACACTCCCCTGGAGGAGACCGTCGAGGCCTTCGGCGGGGTCGTGGAGGACGGCATCGCCGGACTGCTCGGCGCGAGCAACCACTGGGCCTGGCGGGTGGAGCGTGCCCGTGCGCTGGCCGCGGCCGCGGGACTGCCCGGCTACGAGGTGCTCCAGCACCACCACAGCTACCTGCGCCAGCGCATGGACACCCCGAGCCTGCGCTCCCCCGACGGCAACCAGGGACTCGCCGGCGGCGACCTGCTCAGCTACGTCCGGGCCACGCCCTCGCTCACCCAGGTCGCCTACACGCCTCTGCTCTCCGGCGCGTACGTCCGTGACGACAAGCCCCTGGGCCCGGGCTTCGAGCACGCCGGCACCCAGCCCCGCCTCGCGGCCCTGGCCGAGGTGACGGAGGAGACCGGGGCGACCGCCAACCAGGTCGTCCTGTCGTGGCTCCTGGGCGGAGACATCCCGATCCTCCCCCTGGTCGGCGCGTCGTCGGTCGCGCAGCTCGACGAGAGCCTGGCCGCGGTGGACCTCGAACTGACCCCCGAGCAGCGCACGAAGCTCGACTCCGCGAACTGAGCCGGCGCCTCACGGACTCAAGCCCGAGCCCCGCCGGTCAGGACCGGCGGGGCTCGGGCGCGTCCGGCCCGGAGGGGCCGTGACGAGGTGGGTTCTAGACGTACCGCTCCAGGATCGAGGACTCCGCCAGTCGCGAGAGTCCCTCCCGCACGCTCCGGGCCCGCGCCTCGCCGACGCCGTCCACGGCCTGGAGGTCGTCCACGCTCGCGGCGAGGAGCTTCTGCAGGCCGCCGAAGTGCTCCACCAGACGCTCGATGATCGCTCCGGGCAGCCGCGGCACCTTCGCCAGCAGCCGGTAGCCCCGCGGGGAGACCGCCGAGTCCAGCGTCTCCGGGGAGCCGCTGTATCCGAGCGCCCTTGCCACCACGGGAAGTTCGAGCAGCTCGGTGTGGGTGAGCGTGTCCAGCTCGGCCAGCGCCTCCGCGACCGTGCGGGACCGCTTCGCGGTCGGCTCGGGGACGTAGTCGCGTACGACCAGCTCACGCTCCGGCTCCACACCGGCGATCAACTCGTCCAGCTGGAGGGCCAGGAGACGGCCGTCGGTGCCCAGCTCCACCACGTACTCCGCGATCTCGGTCGCGATCCGGCGCACCATCTCCAGCCGCTGCGAGACCGCCGTCACGTCGCGGACCGTCACCAGGTCCTCGATCTCCAGCGCGGAGAGCGTCCCGGCGACCTCGTCCAGCCTGAGCTTGTAGCGCTCCAGGGTGGCGAGCGCCTGGTTGGCGCGGGACAGGATCGCGGAGGACTCCTCCAGGACCCGCCGCTCCCCGTCGACGTACAGCGCGATCAGGCGCATCGACTGGGAGACCGACACCACCGGGAAGCCGCACGCCTTGGAGACCCGGTCGGCCGTGCGGTGGCGCGTACCCGTCTCCTCGGTGGGGATGGAGGCGTCCGGGACCAGCTGGACGCCGGCCCGCAGGATCTTCGTCATCTCCTTGTCGAGGATCATCGCGCCGTCCAGCTTGCACAGCTCGCGCAGGCGCGTCGCGGCGAACTCCACGTCGAGCACGAAGCCGCCCGTACACATGGATTCGACGGTCCTGTCCATGCCGAGGACGATCAGACCGCCGGTGTTGCCGCGGAGAATGCGCTCCAGGCCGTCGCGGAGAGCCGTCCCGGGCGCGACGGCGCTCAACGAGGCGCGCATGAGCGCCTCGTTGCTTGTGCCTTGGCCGGACTTTCCGGGCGATGCTGCCCGGTCGTTGGCTGCCACTGCACTCCTCCGGTCACAGGTTTGCGGTGCCCTTTCGTCGCTCATACCGTCGTACGGGCGGGCGAGACCAGGGCAAAGTCTACCGGCGTGCGCCCTCCTCCTGTGGTCCGTCCGTCCGAGACCGGCGGGGGAGGACTCTCAGGGCGTCACCCATGTCGGCCACTTCCGTGACCTTCATGCCGGCCGGGACCTGCCCGGGGTCCCTCGGGACCAGGGCGTGCTTGAACCCGAGACGGTACGCCTCCGCCAGCCTGCGCTGGACCCCCGTGACCCTTCTGACCTCCCCGGCGAGGCCCACCTCACCGATCGCGACCAGGTTCTTCGGGAGCGGTGTGTCGCTGGCCGCGCTGGCCAGGGCCAGGGCGATCGCGAGGTCCGCGGCCGGTTCCGTGAGCTTCACGCCACCGACCGTCGCGCTGTAGATGTCCCGCTTGCCGAGCGCGCTGATCCGGCCACGCTGTTCGAGGACGGCCAGCATCATCGAGACGCGGGAGGTCTCCAGACCCGAGGTGGTGCGCCGGGGTGAGGGGATCTGCGAGTCGACCGTCAGCGCCTGCACCTCGGCGACGAGCGGGCGCTTGCCCTCGAGGGTGACCGTGAGACAGGTGCCGGGGACCGGCTCGTCGCGGCGGGTGAGGAAGAGCCCGGAGGGGTCCGCCAGGCCGGTGATGCCCTCGTCGTGCAGCTCGAAGCAGCCGACCTCGTCGGTGGCGCCGTACCTGTTCTTGACGCCGCGCACCAGCCGCAGGCGCGCGTGCCGGTCGCCCTCGAAGGAGAGCACCACGTCGACGAGGTGCTCCAGGAGCCGGGGCCCAGCGATCGCGCCGTCCTTGGTCACATGGCCCACCAGGAGCGTCGACATGCCGCGCTCCTTCGAGGCCCGGATGAGCGCGCCCGCGACCTCGCGGACCTGCGCCATGCCGCCGGGCGCGCCGTCGATCTCCGGGGAGGCCACCGTCTGCACCGAGTCGAGGACGAGGAGGGACGGCTTGACCGCGTCCAGATGCCCCAGGACCGCCGAGAGGTCGGTCTCGGCGGCCAGGTACAGGTGGTCGTTGATCGCCCGGATCCGGTCGGCCCGCATCCGCACCTGGCTGGCGGACTCCTCGGCCGTGACGTAGAGCGTGCGGTGGTCGTCGCTCGCCGCCTTGGCCGCCACGTCCAGCAGCAGCGTCGACTTGCCGACGCCGGGCTCGCCCGCGAGCAGCACGACGGCACCGGGCACGAGGCCTCCGCCGAGGACGCGGTCCAGCTCGCCAACCCCGGTCGAGCGGGCGGTGGCCTGCCGGCTGTCGACCTGGCCGATCGGCAGGGCGGCGGACGAGACCCGGCCCGCAGCGGTCGTGCGGACAGCGGGGGCGCCGCCGAACTCCTCGACCGTCCCCCAGGCCTGGCACTCGGGGCAGCGGCCGAGCCATTTGGCGGTCGTCCAGCCGCATTCGGTGCAGCGGTAGGACGGCCGGTCCTTCGCGGATTTCGTACGGGCAGCCATGGCGTCACCGTATAGGTGCGGTCCGACAGTGCCGATCAGTCGACCACGGTCACGGGAGCCGAACATGTGCCCGATGCGGTATTTCAGGAGGAATCCGGGATTCCTGTCCCCTTTCGAGGGGGCCTGTCACCCGTAAGGATTAAATGTCGGAAAATGCTGTCAGGGTTCCTCCCACATCTGCCTACGGTCGCAAGGTGACGAGCAGCAGGCTGGAGCCCCACACGCACACCACCGGCGCACACCGGGCGCACCGTCGCGAGGCCCGCCCCGCGGTGCGGCGGTCGCCCGCACGTGACGAGCCGTACCTCGACGGCCTGTTCACCTACTGCCTCTCCGTGCTCTGCGACCACGAGGCCGCCACCGAGGCGCTCGGCTCGGTCCTGGCGATCGCCGAACGGCAGGACGGCCGGTGCCCCGCGGCCGAGGAGGAACGTAAATCCTGGCTCTACGCCCTGGCCAGGTGGACGTGCCTGAGGGTGCTCACCGAGCAGCGCAGGGGCCGCCAGGCGCACCGGCGGCGGCCGGTCCGCCGGGGCGCCGCGCCGCACGAGGGCGCCGGTGATCCGGCCGCCCAGGGCGTCGCGCGGGCCGCCCCCGGCGCCCCCGCCGAGTCCCCGGCGGCCGAAGCGCGCCGACGCGAACTCGCGAAGCTGGCCTGGCCCGAGGCGGCGGGCACCAGCCCCGAACAGCGCGAGGCACTGGAGCTCGCCGTGCGCCACGGCCTGCCGCCGCGCGCCGTCGCTGCCGTCCTGGGCCTCGACCCCGGCAGCGCCCGGGAGCTCCTGGCCGGTGCCGCCTGCGAGGTGGAGCGCACCCGCGCCGCTCTCGCCGTCGTGGAGACCGGGAACTGTCCCGCGGTCGCCCGGCTCACCGGCACCCACCAGGTGCTGCTCTCGGCGGCCCTGCGCCGCGAGCTCGTCCGGCACGTCGACGACTGCCCCCGCTGCCGTCGCGCCGCCGAGCGGGCCGGTGCCTCCGGTCCCTGGCCCGGGGCGGCCGTCACCCCGGCCGCCCCGCTGCCGGTCGTCGAGGCGCCCCGGCCCTCGGTGCACGTCGCCCTGGCCCATGCCCGGAGGAACCGGTCCGGAGCCCCGCGCTTCGCCCGGACCGGCTTCCCGCTGGACCCCAAGGACCACGCCGCGCGGCGGGACCGGCTGCGGGCCCGGGTGGTGACGACGACGGTCGTGGCGACGGTCGTCGCCGCCCCGGTGATCGCCCTGTGGGCCGCCTACCGGGGTGCGCCGCTGACCGGCGAGGGGCGCGACACCTCGGTCACCGCCACCGACGTGGATGTGGAGCCCGGCTCCGAGGCCGATCCGTACGACCACTACGAGAACGCCGGCAACGCCCGTACCGACGGGGACGGCGGCTTCACGGACGGCGTCCGGAGCCCGGACGTCTCGGCCGAGGTCATCAGTGTCGGCGCCGGCCCGGAGGGAGCGGGCTCGATCGGTGTCTCGGCCCGCTCGTCCGGCGGCCGCACGGCGATCACCCTGACCGCGACGGGTGACGAAGCCGTCGCCTGGTCGGCCCGGTCCGGCGCCCCCTGGCTGCGGCTCACCCGTACGTCCGGCACGCTCGCCCCCGGCCGGAGCACCACCTTCTACGTGTTCGTGGACCGCTCGGCCGAGCCGCAGGGCCCCTGGAGCACCCGCGTCCTGGTCGCCCCGTCGGGCTCCGCGGTCGCGATCACCGGCCACGGTGCCCCGCGCCCCGGGAGTCCGGAGCCGTCCCCGGACCCGTCGTCCGGGTTCCCGAGCCCCACGCCGTCCACGCCGGCCTCCCCGCCCACGTCGACGGATCCGACACCGACCCCGACGGATCCCACCGGTCCGCCGGACCCGACGCCGACGCCGACGCCCACGGATCCGACGGACCCGACGGACCCGCCGGGCCCCACGCCGTCACCGTCGGACGGATCCACCGCGCCGGGTCCGTCGTCCGGCCCGACGACGGACCCGGACGAGCCGTCCGGGCCGGCCGGGTGACGGGAAACGGCGGCCCGGTGTGCGACGGAACGTCCGTGCTCCGCACACCGGGCCGCCGTCGGGGCGGGGCCGGTCTCCGGTCAGGCCGGATCGGCCGGGTGCGGAGCCATCGGCAGCAGCGAGGCCAGCCGCTGCTCGCACAGCTCGGCCAGCCGGTCGTAGGCCTCCTTGCCCATCATCTCGGTGAGCTCGGGCCGGTAGGAGACGTAGACCGGGTCACCCGCCCCGTGCGCGGACGTGGCCGAGGTGCACCACCAGTGCAGGTCATGGCCGCCGGGTCCCCAGCCGCGGCGGTCGTACTCCCCGATCGAGATCTGGAGCACGCGCGTGTCGTCGGGCCGTTCGATCCAGTCGTACGTACGGCGGACCGGCAGCTGCCAGCACACGTCGGGCTTGGTCTCCAGCGGCTCCTTGCCCTCCTTGAGGGCCAGGATGTGCAGAGAACAGCCCATGCCGCCCGCGAACCCGGGGCGGTTCTGGAAGATGCAGGAGCCCTCCCAGCGCCGCGTCTGGCGCTCGCCGTCCTCGTCGACACCGACCCAGCCGGTCTTCGTGCCGACGTCGTGGAACTGCCAGATCTCGGGCGTGAGCCGTGCGACGTGCCCGGCCACCCGCTTCTCGTCGTCCTTGTCGGAGAAGTGCGCGCCCAGCGTGCAGCAGCCGTCGTCCGCGCGGCCCGCCTGGATGCCCTGGCAGCCGCTGCCGAAGATGCAGTTCCACCGGGACGTCAGCCAGGTCAGATCGCAGCGGAAGACCTGCTCGTCGTCGACGGGGTCGGCGAACTCCACCCAGGCCCGTGCGAAGTCGAGCCCCTTCTCGTCGGGCCCGTCCGGCCCCGCTGCTTCCGGCTGCTGGATCTCCTGCTTCGATTTCGGCTGCTTCTTCGTGGCTTTGTCCGGCTTCGCCTTTTTCGTCTTTGGCACCTGCCCAGAGTAAGCCGCAGTAGCGTTCCCGTATGAGACTCGGAGTCCTCGACGTGGGGTCGAACACGGTGCATCTGCTGGTCGTCGACGCGCACCCGGGCGCCCGCCCGCAGCCCGCCCACTCGCACAAGGCGGAGTTGCGGCTCGCAGAACTCCTCGATCCGGAGGGGTCGATCGGTCCCGAGGGCGTGGACCGGCTCGTCGCCACGGTCGGCGACGCACTCCAGGCGGCCGAGGACAAGGGCTGCGAGGACGTGCTGGCGTTCGCCACCTCCGCCGTCCGCGACGCGGGCAACGCCGACGAGGTGCTGGCGCGGGTGCGGGACGAGACCGGTGTCGCCCTCGCCGTCCTCAGCGGCGAGGAGGAGGCACGGCTGACCTTCCTGGCCGCCCGCCGCTGGTTCGGCTGGTCCGCGGGGAAACTGCTGGTCCTGGACATCGGCGGCGGTTCGCTGGAGGTCGGCTACGGCATGGACGAGGAGCCCGACGCCGCGGTGTCGCTGCCCTTCGGCGCGGGCCGTCTCACCGCCGCCTGGCTCCAGGGCGATCCGCCGGACCCGACGGACGTGCGCGCGCTGCGCCGCCACGTCCGTGCGGGCATCGCCCGGACGGTCGGCGAGTTCACCCGGCTGGGGCCGCCCGACCACGTGGTCGGAACCTCCAAGACGTTCCGGCAGCTCGCCAGGATCACGGGGGCCGCCCGCTCCGCCGAGGGGCTCTACGTGCAGCGCGTCCTCAGCCGCAAGGCCCTGGAGGAGTGGGTGCCGAAGCTTTCGGCGATGACCGTCGAGCAGCGGGGGAGTCTGCCCGGGGTCACCGAGGGGCGCGCCGCCCAGCTGCTGGCGGGGGCGCTCGTGGCCGAGGGCGCGATGGACCTGTTCGGTGTCGAGGAGCTGGAGATCTGCCCCTGGGCGCTGCGGGAGGGAGTCATCCTGCGCCGCCTCGACCACCTGCCGGCGCAGCAGGCGGCCGCCCTGGCATGACCTCGCGGCCCGCCATGGCCCTTCTCACTTTCAGCCGGGCTCCCTCGGCACCGCACACCGCTGCCCGTACCCTGTCAACGTGGCAGAACCAGTGGTGCGCATCCCGGATGCGAAGGTCGCCCTGTCTACGGCCTCCGTCTATCCGGAGTCGACGGCGACGGCCTTCGAGATCGCTGCGCGCCTGGGCTACGACGGTGTCGAGGTCATGGTCTGGACCGACCCCGTCAGCCAGGACGTCGAGGCGCTGAAGCGGCTGTCGGACTACCACCAGGTGCCGATCCTGGCCGTGCACGCGCCCTGTCTGCTGATCACGCAGCGGGTCTGGTCCACGGACCCGTGGGTGAAGCTCCAGAGGGCCAGGGCCGCGGCGGAGAAGCTCGGTGCCTCGACGGTGGTCGTCCACCCGCCCTTCCGGTGGCAGCGCAACTACGCCCGTGACTTCGTCACCGGAATCTGGCGCATGGCGGACGAGACCGATGTGCGTTTCGCGGTGGAGAACATGTACCCGTGGCGCTACCGCGACCGCGAGATGCTCGCGTACGCCCCCGCCTGGGACGTCAGCAACGACGACTACCGGCACTTCACCGTGGACCTCTCGCACACGGCGACCGCACGCACCGACAGCATGGCCATGGTGGACCGGATGGGCGACCGGCTCGCCCATGTCCACCTCGCCGACGGCAAGGGCTCCGGCAAGGACGAGCACCTGGTGCCCGGCCGGGGGGACCAGCCGTGCGCGGAACTGCTGGAGCGGCTGGCCCGCACCGGCTTCGACGGCCATGTGGTCATCGAGGTCAACACCCGCCGCGCCATGTCGTCGGCCGAACGCGAGGCCGATCTCGCGGAGGCGCTCGCCTTCACCCGGCTGCACCTGGCGTCGTCGGCGCAGGCTCCCCGGCCGTGACCCCCGGCGCCGACGGCCCGGCCCCCCGGCGCAGGGGCCGCCCCTCCCGCGCGGCGCACGCCGAGGGCCCCGACGCCCGGACCCGGATCCTGGAGGCGGCCCGCTCGGAGTTCGCCGGACGCGGCTACGACAGGACCTCGATACGCGGCGTCGCGAAGGCGGCGGGTGTGGACGCGGCCCTGGTCCACCACTACTTCGGCACGAAGGACGAGGTCTTCGCCGCGGCCGTCGAGGTCTCCTTCGAACCCGCGCTGCTCATCCCGTCGATCCTGGGCGGGCCCTCCGAGGACGTCGGAGAGCGGCTGGCCCGGTACTTCATCGGCGTCTGGGAGAACCCGGTGTCCCGGGCGCCGCTGCTGGCCGTCCTGCGTTCCGCGCTCACGCACGAGGCGGCTGCGAAGGCGCTGCGCGAATTCGTGCTGCGCCGGCTGCTGGAACGGATCGCGGCGGGCCTCGACGTGCCTGATCCGGCCTTCCGCGCGGAACTCGCCGCCTCCCACATGATCGGCATCGCGATCCTGCGGTACGTCGTCCGGGCGGAGCCCCTCGCGTCGGCCGATCCGGAGAAGATCATCGAGATGGTGGCCCCCACGCTCCAGCGGTATCTGGCCGACGGGTGACCGGGGCCCTGCCTGTGTGACCGCTGTGCCGTTGGTTCGACAACAGTGTCGCGAGTCGGTACCAGCGGCCGTCATGGCCGGATTCCGGTGGTTGGCTGTCCGGGACCGGCGAGCCGGTTGTACGTGGTGGACGACAAGTGGGGGAGACGACCGTGACGACTCGCAATGTACGCAGACCTGACGGGCACGCGGCGGACGGCCCCGTGTCCCGCCGCCGGCTGCTGGGAATGGCCGGCGCGGGACTGGGCCTCCTCCTCGCGGGGGCGGTGACGACGGCGTGCGGCCCCGAGCAGGCCGGTGCCTCGGGGAAGCCGGAGCCCGGCGGGAGCGGAAAGGGCGCAGGGGACGCGTTCGCGACTCCGCCGGCCGGGAGCGCCCCGCGCGCTCTGTGGCAGGAGAAGACCACGGTGGGCACCCTCGGCAACCACGAGGTGCTCGCCGTCGTGGGGAACGTGGTGCTGGTGGCGGGCGACCCCCTGACGGGCCGGGACCTCACCACCGGCGAGGAGCTGTGGTCACTGCCCGGTGCCGCCCAGCCGGGCGCCCGGCTGATCATGGGCGGGGACACGCTCTACCTCGCCAGCGGGCAGTACGACGGTGACCTCGTGGGTCTCGACCCGGCCACCGGCAAGGAGACGTGGCGCAGCCGCCTGGACGGGCGGTACGCGCAGCCCCGGCCCATCGGCGCCGACACCGAACGCGTCTACGTGGTGGCGGGCATCCTGGAGAAGGACCTCAGCTCCCGGACCAACGTGATCGCCGCCGTCGACGTCCGTACGGGCAAGGCCGTCTGGAGCGAGAAGCGGGACGCCGGCACCGAGGAGTCCGGCATCACCTCCGCGGTACTCGGCGACCACCTCGTCTACACCGACCACCGGAAGAACCTGACCGTCCGCGACACCGCGACCGGACGGCAGCTGTGGTCGAAGAAGATCAGCCGGTCCAACTTCGAGCGGATCGCGGTTCACGACGGGGCGGTCTGCGTCGCCGACGGCAGGCATCTGCGCTCCTTCGCCCTGAGCGACGGCGCGGAGCGCTGGGCGGTGAGGACCGAGGAGTTCGACACGTTCAACGGACCCAGCGTCCTCGACGGGGTGCTCTACGCCTCGGACAGCGCCCACGCCCTGTGGGCCGTCGACCCCGCCACGGGCGAGCGGCGGTGGCACAACCCCGACCTGCGCGAGGTCTCGGTCCCTCTGCAGTTCGCCAAGGTGGGGGACACTCTCTACGGGGCGACGGAGTTCGACGAGAACGGCGGCGTCCAGGCCTACGACGCGCGGGACGGCAAGCTCCGCTGGACGTTCAACGACGGCAAGGGCTCGATCGAGCAGTGGTACGTGGTCTCGGGCGGCAAGCGTCTGGCCGCGCTGCACGACCGTCGCCTGCTGGCCCTCCCGGCGGTGTGACGGAGAGGGGCGGGCAGTCGTCCCGCCTGCCCGCCCACTGGGCATCGCGTCCCGCATTTCGGACGGGATGTCCAGATCTTGGCACGTGAGGCGTACGCTCAAAGGCAGTCTTTTCTGTCGAAGGAGCGAGAGACGATGCCCCAGCTGAGGTCCCGCACTGTCACCCACGGCCGCAACATGGCGGGCGCCCGCGCCCTTATGCGGGCGTCCGGCGTAGCCGGCGAGGACATCGGCAAGCCGATCATCGCGGTGGCCAACTCCTTCACCGAGTTCGTGCCGGGCCACACCCACCTCGCCCCCGTCGGCCGGATCGTCTCCGACGCGATCAAGGCGGCGGGCGCGGTGCCCCGCGAGTTCAACACCATCGCGGTGGACGACGGCATCGCCATGGGCCACGGCGGCATGCTCTACAGCCTGCCCTCCCGCGACCTCATCGCGGACAGCGTCGAGTACATGGTCGAGGCCCACTGCGCCGACGCCCTGATCTGCATCTCGAACTGCGACAAGATCACCCCCGGCATGCTGATGGCCGCGATGCGCCTCAACATCCCCACGGTGTTCGTCTCCGGCGGTCCGATGGAGGCAGGCAAGACCACCCTGGTCGACGGTACGGTCCGCACCCTCGACCTCGTCGACGCGATCTCGGACGCCGTCAACGACAAGATCTCCGACGCGGACATCCTCCGTATCGAGGAGAACGCCTGCCCGACCTGCGGCAGCTGTTCGGGCATGTTCACCGCCAACTCGATGAACTGCCTCGCCGAGGCGATCGGCCTGGCCCTCCCGGGCAACGGCTCGGTCCTCGCCACCCACACCGCCCGCAAGGCGCTGTACGAGAACGCCGGCCGCACGATCGTCGACATCACCAAGCGCCACTACGAGGAGGACGACCACTCCGTCCTGCCCCGCAGCATCGCCACCCGCGAGGCCTTCGAGAACGCCATGGCGCTCGACATCGCGATGGGCGGCTCCACCAACACGATCCTCCACCTGCTGGCAGCGGCCCAGGAGGCCGAGCTCGCCTTCGGTCTCCCGGAGATGGACGAGATCTCCCGGCGGGTCCCCTGCCTCGCGAAGGTCGCCCCCAACGTGGCGCCCGGCGGGACGTACTACATGGAGGACGTGCACAGGGCCGGCGGCATCCCCGCCCTCCTTGGCGAGCTGCAACGCGGCGGGCTGCTGAACGAAGGCGTGCACGCGGTCCACTCCGGCAGCCTCGGTGAGTGGCTGAAGAACTGGGACGTCCGCGGCGGCTCCCCGTCCCCCGAGGCCGTGGAGCTCTGGTACGCCGCCCCGGGCTGCGTCCGCAGCGCGACCGCCTTCTCGCAGTCCGAGCGCTGGGACACCCTCGACACGGACGCGGCCGGAGGCTGCATCCGCGACATGGAGCACGCCTACTCCAAGGACGGCGGCCTGGCGGTCCTCAAGGGGAACCTCGCCGTGGACGGCTGCGTCGTGAAGACGGCAGGCGTCGACGAGTCGATCTGGACCTTCGAGGGACCTGCCGTCGTCTGCGAGTCGCAGGATGACGCCGTCGACAAGATCCTCCGCAAGGAGATCACGCACGGCGACGTCATCGTCATCCGCTACGAGGGCCCCAAGGGCGGCCCCGGCATGCAGGAGATGCTCTACCCGACGTCGTTCCTCAAGGGGCGCGGCCTCGGCAAGACCTGCGCGCTCGTCACGGACGGCCGGTTCTCCGGCGGCACGTCCGGCCTCTCCATCGGGCACGCCTCGCCCGAGGCGGCGTCCGGCGGCACGATCGCGCTGGTCGAGGACGGCGACCGGATCCGGATCGACATCCCGAACCGCTCGATCGAGCTGCTCGTCGCCGATGAGGACCTCGCCGCCCGCCGCGAGGCGCTGAACGGCGTGTACGCGCCGAAGAACCGCGACCGCAAGGTCTCCCAGGCGCTGCGCGCGTACGCGGCGATGGCGACCAGCGCGGACAAGGGCGCCGTCCGCGACGTCTCCAAGCTCGGCTGACCCCCGGCTGTCCCGTCCGGCCCCGCCCCTGGCCTCACCAGGCGGCGGGGTCGTCCGCGTCCACGGCGAAGACGGATCCGTCCGGGGCGGTGCCGACGACGCTCCGGCCCAGGACGACGGGGGCCGGCAGGGACGACGCATGACCGAGCCTGCCCTCTTTCAGCCGCGGGCGCGTCTGTCCCAGCAGCGTCCCGCGCTCGGTGTCGACGGCGAGCAGCCGCCCGTCCGCGGCCGAGAAGTACAGCCGCCCGCCCGTTCCGAGGACCGGCGCGGAGGTCGTCCCGACGGCCGTCTCCAGCCGCCAGCGCTCCGCCCGCCCGGCGTCCGGCCGGATGTCGAGGGCGAGCAGTGTCCCGCCGCGCTCCAGCATCAGGGCGGTGTCCCCGTCCACCACGGTCTCCGGCCCGTTCATCCGGAAGGGCAGCTCGGTACGGCTCGTGGCGCGCGCCCCGGGGTCGTACCGGACCAGCCCGGTGGTCTGGGCCTTCTCGTTCATCGAGGTCAGCAGAAGCGTGCCGTCGGACGCCCCCGCCGGGGTGAGCAGCCCGTCCAGCCTGCGCTGCCAGGCCGTGTCGCCGCTCCTCGCCTCGACGGCCGTGACAAGGGTGGAGGTCCCCCGGGCCGAGCTCTCGTAGACGTACGCGAGACCGGTCCCGGCCTCGTACAGCGCGAAACCCGGCTGTTCGTGGCCCGGGGCGGTGTGCCGCCACAGGGATCCGCCGGTCTGTGCGTCGAGTGCCTGGAGCGAACCGTCCTGGCGGACCGTCAGCAGGAGATCGCCGGCCGGGAGGGGGGTGTCCAGGTACGCGGAGAGGTCCGTGCGCCAGAGCTCCGCCCCGTCGCCGGGGGAGTAGGCCCTGAGCTCCTCGCCCTCGACGACGGTGTAGGGCACGCTCCCGGACACCGCTCCCTCGGAACCCTTCCGCGACGTGGTCCGGTGCGACCAGACCACCGTGCCGCCGGACGGGTCCAGCCGGGATGTGCCGAGACCGGCGGTGACGCAGTACAGCGCGGAGCCGGTGCCGTCCGCCCCCGCCGCACACGAGGGGGTGGCCACGTCCGTGGAGCGCAGGGGGGTCCGCCACGGTGTGAAGGCGGCCGCGTGCCCCGCCTCCGCACCGGGCTCCGGCCGCGGCGCCCCGGAGCCGCCCCAGGTGACGGCCGCCCAGAGCCCGCCGGCCACCAGCAGGGCAGCGGTGGCGACGGCCGCCATCCGGTGCGGCGTACGGCGTCCCCCGGCCGGCCCCTCCCCCCGCCTCCCGGACGGCAGCCCGTCCGGCGCGCGGACATGCGTCGTCCCCTCGGACGCCTCCCCCGGCTCGGCGGCGAGCGGTCTGCGCTGGACGGGTATGAAGGCGGCCGCCTCGTACGACGGAGGGTGCAGCGCGGTCATGATCTCGTCCGGGGTGGGGCGCTCCGAGGGGTCCTTGGCCAGACAACGTCCGATCAGGGGCGCGAGATCCGTGGGCACACCGGTCAGATCGGCCTCGTCGTGCACCACCTGGTAGGCCACGAGGTACGGGCTGTCCGAGTCGAAGGGCCCCCGGCCCGTCGCCGCGTGGACGAGCACGGCCCCGAGCGCGAACACGTCGGCGGCCGGGCCGACCTCCCGGGGCCGCTGGAACTGCTCGGGCGCCATGTACGGCGGCGAGCCGATCAGCTTGCCCGTCTCCGTGCGGACGTCACTGTCGTACGGCCGGGAGATGCCGAAGTCGATGACCTTGGGCCCGGAGTCGGGGAGCAGCACGTTGCTCGGCTTGAGATCGCGGTGGATGACACCGGCCCGGTGGATGTCGCGCAGCGCCTCGGCCAGCCCCGCCGTGAGCCTGCGCAGCTCGGCGGGGCTCATCGGCCCGTTCCGCTTCACCTGCGCGGAGAGCGTCGGGCCGGGGACGTACAGGGTGGCCATCCAGGGCAGTGCCGCCGCCGGATCGGCATCCACGACGGGTGCGGTGAACGCCCCGCTGACCCGCCGGGCGGCAGTGACCTCCTGCCGGAAACGTGCCCTGAACTCCGGGTCCGCCGCGTGCTGGCGGTGCACCACCTTCACCGCGAGTTGCAGCCCGGAGGGGGAGCGCGCGAGGTGTACGACACCCATGCCGCCCGCCCCGAGACATGCCTGGAGCCGGTACTTCCCCGCGTACTCAGGATGCTCCGCTTCCGGATGTGATCCGGTCCCCTGCAGCGGCGGCATCGCCCACCCCCGTGTGTTCGTGCGCAAGCGCGACGCACGGAGCCTAGTCGATGGTGCGTGCGAGGGACGTGGGGCTTGTTAGCCTGCGCGTCACACGCGTCACTTTCAACGGGGGAGGCCCTCATGGGCGTTGAGGAGAACACCGTCGGCTCGGCCGGCACGGACACCGTCGAGGCCGCGGCCGAGGGGGTGGCGACGCTCGCCGCGGGCACGGTCGTCTACCCGATCGCGCCCGGCTACCGCGTCAACGTCCGCAGGGGTCCGGGCACCCAGTACGGGATCGTCCGGACGCTGCCGTACGGGATGAGCGTCCCGGTGTACTGCCAGAAGCCGGGGGAGCGGGTGACCGGCCCGTACGGCACGTCGAACCTGTGGGACAACATCGCCAACGGGCAGTTCGTGTCGGACGCCTACGTCAAGACGGGCAGCGACGGCTACATCGCCACGCGCTGCGACTGACCCGACCGTCGCGCGTCCGGGGATAATCGATTCCGTGAGCGAGAACAGCGAAGCCCCCGGAACGCCCTCGGACCTGCCTGCGGGCGGCACCACGCCCGGGCCGCAGCCCGAACCCCTCCGTTTCTTCGGTACGACCTGGGTCGACCACGACGGCGGGTACGGGCTGCGGCGCGTGGGCGTCACCGTCGGCTCGCTCGTCGCGGCCGTCGCCTCGTGCTTCGTCCTGCGCTTCGCCTATCAGGGGCTGGAGATCGCCGAGGTCGGCGGCCTCGTCGGCATGCTCGTCGTGCTGATGTTCGCGGTGTGCAGCGCCATCGCCTTCCGCAAGACCTGGGAGGGCTTCACCCGCCGCCCCGCCGACCCGTCCCACGAGGACAGGCTGCGCGGCCTCAAGTCGATCGGCTTCATCGGTTCGCTCCTCGCCTACTTCCTCCGCTCCTTCCGGGAGGCACCCGGCGAGACACTGCGGCGCACGGAGTACGGGACGGCGCTGGCCCGGTACGAGAAGCGCCGCTCGTCCCGGACCGGAAACCCGGCGGCCCGCAGGAGCGCCAAGGGGAAGCGCTCCGGCCGCAGGTGAAGTCGGCGCGATCACGGCCCGCGAACCGCAGGACGCGTGCACGATGAACCCATGTCCGCATCCAGGCTCCGCGCCCTCTCCTTCGACAACTCCGCCGTCCTGTACGCGGCGGCACGTCCCGGATACCCGCCCGTACTCCTCGACACCGTCGGGGAACTGACCGCCCGCCCCCTCGACGGGGCCCGCGTCGTCGACGTCGGCGCCGGAACCGGCATCGCCACCCGGCTGCTGCACGAGCGCGGTTGCCGTGTCACCGCCGTGGAGCCCGGTCCCGGCATGGCGGACGAACTGCGCCGGACGCTGCCGTCCGTGCCCGTCGTCCGGGGCGACGGCAACCGCCTCCCCCTGGCCACCGGATCGGCCGAGCTGATCACCTATGCCCAGTCCTGGCACTGGACCGACCCGGCCCTGGCGCTCCCCGAGGCACTCCGCGTCCTGCGCCCGGGTGGCGCCCTGGCGCTCTGGTGGAACGTCGCCGACCACTCCGTGCCGTGGATCGCCGACCAGGACGCCCGGCTGCGACGCCACTTCGGTGCCGAGGAGAGCGCGCACGGCACCCCGGGCGTCACCGGCTCACGCAACCTCCCGCAGCTGTCCGGCGGCGAGTTCGCGCAGCGGCTGCTGCCGTGGTCCCGCACCGTGCAGGTCGGCACCCACCTCGCCAACCTCTCCAGCCACTCCGCCTTCCTGGTGCGCGGCGGACCGGACTCGGAGCCCACCCGCCGGTTCCTGGACGAGGAGCGCGGCCACCTGGCCGCCGAGTTCCCCGACGGCATGGTCGAGGAGCGTTACGTGGTCGAACTCGCCGTGCTGATCCGCTGACCAACAGGGCGGGGCATGCCGCATCCCTTGACGGGCCCTTCCGGCGCGACCCATATTCATCACATGATGAATTCTCTGCGTGCTGCGAACGCGGGGGCCGTCGAGGCACGCGCCCTCACCGTCGTACGAGGAGACCGCACCGTCCTGAGCGACCTCGGCTTCACCGTCGAGCCCGGCAGGATCACCGGCCTCCTCGGCCCGTCCGGCTGCGGGAAGTCCACGCTCATGCGCGCCGTCGTCGGCACCCAGGCCAAGGTCTCGGGAACGCTCGACGTCCTCGGACGGCCCGCGGGCCACCCCTCCCTGAGGGCACGCGTCGGCTACGTCACGCAGGCACCGTCGGTCTACACGGACCTCACCGTGCGGCAGAACCTCGACTACTTCGCGGCGGTCCTCCGCCCGGGGCGCGGCCATCGCGCGGCCCGCGAGGAAGCCGTCACCCGGGCCATCGGCGACGTCGATCTGACCCGTCGCGCCGACGCGCTCGCCGGCACCCTCTCCGGAGGCCAGCTCAGCCGCGTCTCCCTCGCCGTGGCCCTGCTCGGAACCCCCGAACTCCTGGTACTCGACGAGCCGACCGTCGGCCTCGACCCCGTGCTGCGCCGCGACCTCTGGAACCTCTTCCACTCCCTCGCCGCCGACCGGGGCACCACGATCCTCGTCTCCTCCCACGTCATGGACGAGGCCGAGCGCTGCCACCGGCTGCTGCTCATGCGCGAGGGCGGGATCCTCGCCGACGACACCCCCGACGCCCTCCGCACCCGCACAGGCTCCGCCACCGTGGAAGAAGCCTTCCTGCGCCTCGTCGAGGAAGCCGTCACGACAGAGGCCGTCACGACCGAGGCCGCGCCCGCGACCGCCGCGCACCGGGCGGCCGCGGACGAAGTCACCCCCGCCGGCCAGGAGACGACCCGATGAGCACCGACACCCCCGCGCTCTCCCCCGCCCGGGCCCTCGCCACCGCCGGACGTGTCCTGCGCCAGCTCCGCCACGATCCCCGCACGGTCGCTCTGCTGCTGATCGTCCCGGTCCTGATGATCACGCTGCTGCGCTACGTCTTCGACGACGGCCCGGGAACCTTCGACGCCGTCGGCGCCTCACTGCTCGGCATCTTCCCGCTGATCACGATGTTCCTGGTGACCTCGATCGCCACCCTCCGCGAGCGCACCTCCGGCACCCTGGAACGCCTCCTCGCCCTGCCCCTCGGCAAGGGCGACCTGATCGCCGGATACGCGCTGGCCTTCGGCGCCGTCGCCGTAGCCCAGTCCCTCCTGGCCACCGCGATGTCCGTCTGGGTCCTCGGACTCGACGTCGTCGGATCCCCCTGGCTGCTGCTCCTGGTCGCCCTGCTCGACGCACTCCTCGGCACGGCTCTCGGCCTGTTCGTCTCGGCCTTCGCCGCCTCGGAGTTCCAGGCGGTCCAGTTCATGCCCGCCGTGATCTTCCCGCAGCTGCTGCTGTGCGGACTGTTCACACCGCGCGACCGGATGCACCCTGTCCTGGAGACCGTCTCCGACCTCCTGCCGATGTCGTACGCCGTCGACGGGATGAACCAGGTCCTCACCCACACCGAAGTCACCGCCGACTTCCGCCGCGACATCCTGGTCGTCGCCGGCTGCGCTCTGCTCGTCCTCTGCCTGGGTGCCGCCACCCTCCGCCGCCGCACCACCTGACAGTGCGGTGCGAGGATGGCGAACCACCTACCGCGCACCGCCCCCGGAGGATGAACCGCATGACCCAGACCGTCGCAGTCCTCGGTACAGGAAAGATCGGCGAGGCCCTGCTCAGCGGCATGATCAGGGCCGGCTGGCGGGCGAGCGATCTGCTGGTGACCACCCGCCGCGCCGAGCGCGCCGAGAAGCTCCGCACCCGCTACGGCGTCGAGGCCGTCACCAACGCCGAGGCCGCCAAGAGCGCCGACATCCTCATCCTCGCGGTCAAGCCCCAGGACATGGGCAGGCTCCTGGACGAGCTCGCCCCCCACGTCACCGCCGACCGCCTCGTCATCAGCGCGGCCGCCGGGATCACCACCGCCTTCATCGAGGACAACCTGACCGCGGGGACCCCGGTGGTACGCGTCATGCCGAACACCCCCGTCCTGGTGGACGAGGGCATGTCCGTCATCTCCGCGGGCAGCCACGCCACAGCCGCACACCTCGACCACGCCGAGTCGATCTTCGGCGGCGTCGGCAAGACGCTCCGGGTGCCCGAGTCCCAGCAGGACGCGGCCACCGCTCTCTCCGGCTCGGGCCCCGCGTACTTCTACTTCCTCGTCGAGGCGATGACCGACGCCGGCATCCTGTTGGGCCTGCCCCGCGCCCAGGCCCACGACCTGATCGTCCAGGCCGCGATCGGCGCCGCGGTGATGCTGCGGGACAGCGGCGAACACCCGGTCAAGCTCCGCGAGGCCGTCACCAGCCCCGCCGGCACGACCATCAGCGCCATCCGGGAGCTGGAGAACCACGGGGTGAGGGCCGCCCTCATCGCGGCCCTCGAAGCCGCCCGCGACCGCAGCCGCGAGCTGGCCACCGGCAACGGCTGACCCGCTACTCCGCGGCGGCCACCAGCTCCTCGCTGCGCACCACACGCGCGAACCCACCGCCGTGCAGCGTCACGGCGGTGGCCCGCGACAGCTCCCGCGCGCTCAGCGTCCAGCCCCACGGGCCGACCGCGTCGAACGTGTACGTCGCATCGAGCGCGAAGAACACCTCGTAGCCGAGATTGCCGCCCATGCGGGCCGTCGTCTCCGCGCACATGTTGGTCTGGATCCCCGCCACCACGATCTGCCCGACCCCGGCCGCCCGCAGCCAGGTGTCCAGGTCGGGAGTCCCGTAGAAGGCGGAGTTCACCGACTTCGTCAGGAACAGCTCCGGCCCCGTGCCCTTCCCCCGGCGTTCCTCGACGTACTCCTTGAACGCGTTGCCCGCGTACCCCTCCCGCAGCGGCGAGTCCGGCTTGGGGGAGTCGTGCCGCACGAACACGACGGGCCGGCCGCTCGCCTGCCAGACATCGATCAGTTTCGCGATGTTCCGGTCCGCCTCCGGATTGTCACGCGGTCCCCAATACGCCTCCTCCTCGAACCCCTGCTGTACATCGACGACCACCAGCGCTGCGTTCTCCGCGATCTCCATGCCCACCACCCTCCTCCGGACGGCGGCCCGTTCCCAGACACGGAAAAGTCATCGACCGATGCTTTACTGCCACCATGACCGTGACTCCCGAGCCCCGTCCCGGCCGTGTGGCGCTAATGGCCTTCCCCGGCGTCCGGGCCTTCGACGTCTCGGTCATCACGGAGGTGTGGGGAGTGGACCGCACCGACCGGGGCGTACCCGCCTTCGAACTGCGACGGGTGGCGAGCGAGCCGGACGCCGTCCAGCTACGGGGCGGCCTGTCCCTCACACCCGACCGGACACTGGCCTGGCTCGCCCGTGCCGACCTCATCGTGGTTCCCGGGCTCGACGACCACGTCACGCCCGCGCCCGAGCCGGTGCTCGACGCCCTGCGCCGCGCCCACACCCGGGGCGTCCCCCTCGCCGCCCTCTGCGGCGGGGCATTCACCCTGGCCCAGGCCGGACTCCTGGACGGCCGCAGGGCCGTCACCCACTGGAACCTCACCGAGCTGCTCAAGGCGAGGCATCCGAGGGTCACCGTGATGCGGGACGCCCTGTTCCTCCACGAGGACAACATCTGGACCTCGGCCGGCACCGCGGCCGGCATCGACCTCTGTCTGCACCTGGTGCGGACGACCCACGGAGCGGAAGCGGCGGCGACGATCGCGCGTTCGATGGTCACGGCACCGTTCCGCACCGGAACCCAGGCCCAGTTCATCGAACACCCCACCCCACGCGTCGACCGTGACGCGGATGCCCTGGCCGAGGCTCGGGCCTATGCGCTGACCCGTCTGGCCGAACCCCACACGGTGGCCGGCCTCGCCGCCCGGGCAGGCATGTCGGCCCGAACCTTCGCCCGCCGTTTCCAGGCCACCACCGGTACGACGCCGATGCGCTGGCTGATCACCCAGCGCATCGCCGCAGCCCAGAAGCTGCTGGAAAGGACCGACCTGGCCGTGCCCGAAGTGGCCCGCCGAGCCGGCTTCGGCAGCGAGATCACGATGCGTCAGCACTTCGCGACACACCTGGCCACCAGCCCACGCGACTACAGGCTGGCGTTCCACGACAGGGACACGTCGGACGGGGGTTGACACGCCCGACACCGGTCCGTAGTGTGCTCCGAGTTGTCCGACGTGAGCGCCGACCCCGGTCGGTCCCCGGACAGCCATTCCGCAGTAACCACGAGAAACCAACGGCATCTGTCGTGTCGTTTTCACGTGCGCACGTGCGAAATGAGGAATCAGCGTTCGAAGGTGGCCCGATTAGCGTCGGGGCCGGGGATTCCGCTAAAGTCTCACTCGTCGGAACGGCCCAAGGGCCGGGAAGGCGAACCCCGCTGACTGGGAATCAGGCCCGAAAGGATCTGATAGAGTCGGACTCGCCGGAAAGGGAAACGCAAAAGCGAAGAACTGGAAAGCGAAACAAGTAGTAACCCGCTTCGACCGGGAATCGGACACGAAAGAGTCTGATAGAGTCGGAAACGCAAGAACGAAGGGAAGCGCCCGGAGGGCCCCGGTGAAACGGGACCGAAGGAAGCGTCCGTTCCTTGAGAACTCAACAGCGTGCCAAAAGTCAACGCCAGATATGTTGATACCCCGGCCTGCATCACGCAGGTTGGTGGTTCCTTTGAAAAGTCCTGCACGGTCCTCGGACCGGGTAGGCAACATCAGCGAGGACGCTGTGAACAACCGGTCATATTCCGACCTGGTTGTTCCGCTCTTGCATGGTGCTCTCCCGATTACGGGAAAACATTCATGGAGAGTTTGATCCTGGCTCAGGACGAACGCTGGCGGCGTGCTTAACACATGCAAGTCGAACGATGAAGCCCTTCGGGGTGGATTAGTGGCGAACGGGTGAGTAACACGTGGGCAATCTGCCCTTCACTCTGGGACAAGCCCTGGAAACGGGGTCTAATACCGGATAACACTCTGTCCCTCATGGGGCGGGGTTAAAAGCTCCGGCGGTGAAGGATGAGCCCGCGGCCTATCAGCTTGTTGGTGGGGTAATGGCCTACCAAGGCGACGACGGGTAGCCGGCCTGAGAGGGCGACCGGCCACACTGGGACTGAGACACGGCCCAGACTCCTACGGGAGGCAGCAGTGGGGAATATTGCACAATGGGCGAAAGCCTGATGCAGCGACGCCGCGTGAGGGATGACGGCCTTCGGGTTGTAAACCTCTTTCAGCAGGGAAGAAGCGAAAGTGACGGTACCTGCAGAAGAAGCGCCGGCTAACTACGTGCCAGCAGCCGCGGTAATACGTAGGGCGCAAGCGTTGTCCGGAATTATTGGGCGTAAAGAGCTCGTAGGCGGCTTGTCACGTCGGATGTGAAAGCTCGGGGCTTAACCCCGAGTCTGCATTCGATACGGGCTAGCTAGAGTGTGGTAGGGGAGATCGGAATTCCTGGTGTAGCGGTGAAATGCGCAGATATCAGGAGGAACACCGGTGGCGAAGGCGGATCTCTGGGCCATTACTGACGCTGAGGAGCGAAAGCGTGGGGAGCGAACAGGATTAGATACCCTGGTAGTCCACGCCGTAAACGTTGGGAACTAGGTGTTGGCGACATTCCACGTCGTCGGTGCCGCAGCTAACGCATTAAGTTCCCCGCCTGGGGAGTACGGCCGCAAGGCTAAAACTCAAAGGAATTGACGGGGGCCCGCACAAGCAGCGGAGCATGTGGCTTAATTCGACGCAACGCGAAGAACCTTACCAAGGCTTGACATATACCGGAAAGCATCAGAGATGGTGCCCCCCTTGTGGTCGGTATACAGGTGGTGCATGGCTGTCGTCAGCTCGTGTCGTGAGATGTTGGGTTAAGTCCCGCAACGAGCGCAACCCTTGTTCTGTGTTGCCAGCATGCCCTTCGGGGTGATGGGGACTCACAGGAGACTGCCGGGGTCAACTCGGAGGAAGGTGGGGACGACGTCAAGTCATCATGCCCCTTATGTCTTGGGCTGCACACGTGCTACAATGGCCGGTACAATGAGCTGCGATGCCGCGAGGCGGAGCGAATCTCAAAAAGCCGGTCTCAGTTCGGATTGGGGTCTGCAACTCGACCCCATGAAGTCGGAGTTGCTAGTAATCGCAGATCAGCATTGCTGCGGTGAATACGTTCCCGGGCCTTGTACACACCGCCCGTCACGTCACGAAAGTCGGTAACACCCGAAGCCGGTGGCCCAACCCCTTGTGGGAGGGAGCTGTCGAAGGTGGGACTGGCGATTGGGACGAAGTCGTAACAAGGTAGCCGTACCGGAAGGTGCGGCTGGATCACCTCCTTTCTAAGGAGCATCTAGGTTTCCTTCGGGGAATCCAGAGACCATTTCGTCGGCAAATGTTCGACGGTGGTTGCTCAAGGGTGGAACGTTGACTATTCGGCACGACAGGTAACTCACTGCTAGTACTGCTTCGGCGTGGAACGTGGTGAGGGATCGGTCGGGTCGGGCATGCTGTTGGGTATCTGAAGGTACGGCCGGTTACGGTCGCCTTCGGTTGCCGGCCCCAGTGCACTCACCTGTAAGGGTGGGGTGATGGGTGGCTGGTCGTTGTTTGAGAACTGCACAGTGGACGCGAGCATCTGTGGCCAAGTTTTTAAGGGCGCACGGTGGATGCCTTGGCACCAGGAACCGATGAAGGACGTGGGAGGCCACGATAGTCCCCGGGGAGCTGTCAACCAAGCTTTGATCCGGGGGTTTCCGAATGGGGAAACCCGGCAGCCGTCATGGGCTGTCACCCGCTGCTGAACACATAGGCAGTGTGGAGGGAACGAGGGGAAGTGAAACATCTCAGTACCCTCAGGAAGAGAAAACAACCGTGATTCCGGGAGTAGTGGCGAGCGAAACCGGATGAGGCCAAACCGTATGCGTGTGATACCCGGCAGGGGTTGCGCATGCGGGGTTGTGGGAGTTCTCTTGATCAATCTGCCGATTGGTCGGCAAGTCAGAAACCGTTGGTGTAGGCGAAGGACATGCGAAAGGTCCGGCGTAGAGGGTAAGACCCCCGTAGCTGAAACATCAACGGCTTGCTTGAGAACCACCCAAGTAGCACGGGGCCCGAGAAATCCCGTGTGAATCTGGCGGGACCACCCGCTAAGCCTAAATATTCCCTGGTGACCGATAGCGGATAGTACCGTGAGGGAATGGTGAAAAGTACCGCGGGAGCGGAGTGAAATAGTACCTGAAACCGTGTGCCTACAAGCCGTGGGAGCGTCGCTGTATGTGCTTGCACATGCAGTCGTGACTGCGTGCCTTTTGAAGAATGAGCCTGCGAGTTAGCGGTGTGTAGCGAGGTTAACCCGTGTGGGGAAGCCGTAGCGAAAGCGAGTCCGAATAGGGCGATTGAGTTGCACGCTCTAGACCCGAAGCGGAGTGATCTAGCCATGGGCAGGTTGAAGCGGAGGTAAGACTTCGTGGAGGACCGAACCCACCAGGGTTGAAAACCTGGGGGATGACCTGTGGTTAGGGGTGAAAGGCCAATCAAACTCCGTGATAGCTGGTTCTCCCCGAAATGCATTTAGGTGCAGCGTCGTGTGTTTCTTGCCGGAGGTAGAGCACTGGATAGGCGATGGGCCCTACCGGGTTACTGACCTTAGCCAAACTCCGAATGCCGGTAAGTGAGAGCACGGCAGTGAGACTGTGGGGGATAAGCTCCATGGTCGAGAGGGAAACAGCCCAGAGCATCGACTAAGGCCCCTAAGCGTACGCTAAGTGGGAAAGGATGTGGAGTCGCAGAGACAACCAGGAGGTTGGCTTAGAAGCAGCCACCCTTGAAAGAGTGCGTAATAGCTCACTGGTCAAGTGATTCCGCGCCGACAATGTAGCGGGGCTCAAGCGTACCGCCGAAGTCGTGTCATTCACACATATAGGGCCAACGCCTGTGTGGATGGGTAGGGGAGCGTCGTGTGCCGGGTGAAGCAGCCGCGGAAGCGAGTTGTGGACGGTTCACGAGTGAGAATGCAGGCATGAGTAGCGATACACACGTGAGAAACGTGTGCGCCGATTGACTAAGGGTTCCTGGGTCAAGCTGATCTGCCCAGGGTAAGTCGGGACCTAAGGCGAGGCCGACAGGCGTAGTCGATGGACAACCGGTTGATATTCCGGTACCCGCTTTGAAACGCCCAATACTGAATCAGGCGATGCTAAGTCCGTGAAGCCGGCCCGATCTCTTCGGAGTTGAGGGTAGTGGTGGAGCCGACGAACCAGACTTGTACTAGGTAAGCGATGGGGTGACGCAGGAAGGTAGTCCAGCCCGGGCGGTGGTTGTCCCGGGGTAAGGGTGTAGGCCGTGTGGTAGGCAAATCCGTCACACATTAAGGCTGAGACCTGATGCCGAGCCGATTGTGGTGAAGTGGATGATCCTATGCTGTCGAGAAAAGCCTCTAGCGAGTTTCATGGCGGCCCGTACCCTAAACCGACTCAGGTAGTCAGGTAGAGAATACCGAGGCGTTCGGGTGAACTATGGTTAAGGAACTCGGCAAAATGCCCCCGTAACTTCGGGAGAAGGGGGGCCATCACTGGTGATCCGATTTACTCGGTGAGCTGGGGGTGGCCGCAGAGACCAGCGAGAAGCGACTGTTTACTAAAAACACAGGTCCGTGCGAAGCCGTAAGGCGATGTATACGGACTGACGCCTGCCCGGTGCTGGAACGTTAAGGGGACCGGTTAGCTGACTTTCGGGTCGGCGAAGCTGAGAACTTAAGCGCCAGTAAACGGCGGTGGTAACTATAACCATCCTAAGGTAGCGAAATTCCTTGTCGGGTAAGTTCCGACCTGCACGAATGGCGTAACGACTTCTCGACTGTCTCAACCATAGGCCCGGTGAAATTGCACTACGAGTAAAGATGCTCGTTTCGCGCAGCAGGACGGAAAGACCCCGGGACCTTTACTATAGTTTGATATTGGTGTTCGGTTCGGCTTGTGTAGGATAGGTGGGAGACTTTGAAGCAGCCACGCCAGTGGTTGTGGAGTCGCCGTTGAAATACCACTCTGGTCGTGCTGGATGTCTAACCTGGGTCCGTGATCCGGATCAGGGACAGTGTCTGATGGGTAGTTTAACTGGGGCGGTTGCCTCCTAAAGAGTAACGGAGGCGCCCAAAGGTTCCCTCAGCCTGGTTGGCAATCAGGTGTTGAGTGTAAGTGCACAAGGGAGCTTGACTGTGAGACCGACGGGTCGAGCAGGGACGAAAGTCGGGACTAGTGATCCGGCAGTGGCTTGTGGAAGCGCTGTCGCTCAACGGATAAAAGGTACCCCGGGGATAACAGGCTGATCTTCCCCAAGAGTCCATATCGACGGGATGGTTTGGCACCTCGATGTCGGCTCGTCGCATCCTGGGGCTGGAGTCGGTCCCAAGGGTTGGGCTGTTCGCCCATTAAAGCGGTACGCGAGCTGGGTTTAGAACGTCGTGAGACAGTTCGGTCCCTATCCGCTGTGCGCGTAGGAATATTGAGAAGGGCTGTCCCTAGTACGAGAGGACCGGGACGGACGAACCTCTGGTGTGCCAGTTGTCCTGCCAAGGGCATGGCTGGTTGGCTACGTTCGGAAAGGATAACCGCTGAAAGCATCTAAGCGGGAAGCCTGCTTCGAGATGAGTATTCCCACCACCTTGAGTGGTTAAGGCTCCCAGTAGACGACTGGGTTGATAGGCCAGATGTGGAAGCCCGGTAACGGGTGGAGCTGACTGGTACTAATAGGCCGAGGGCTTGTCCTCAGTTGCTCGCGTCCACTGTGTTAGTTCTGAAATAACGAACGGCCGTGTTTTGTTCCGGTGTTGGTTAATTTCATAGTGTTTCGGTGGTCATTGCGTTAGGGAAACGCCCGGTTACATTCCGAACCCGGAAGCTAAGCCTTTCAGCGCCGATGGTACTGCAGGGGGGACCCTGTGGGAGAGTAGGACGCCGCCGAACAATTATTCCGGGAAAGCCCCGTGCCCTTGTGGCACGGGGCTTTTCTGCGTTCTGAGCGTCTAGTGTCGAACCATGCGCTACGAACTGGTCATCTTCGACAACGACGGCGTGCTCGTCGACAGTGAGCCGATCTCCAACACCGTCCTGGCCGGCTACCTCACCGAGCTCGGCCACCCCACCTCGTACGACGAGTCCCTCCGCGACTACATGGGGGCCGCCATCCACCGGGTCCACGACCTCGTGGAGGAGCGGACCGGCCAGAAACTGCCCGAGGACTTCGACGAGGAGCTCCACCGGCGCACCCTCGGCGCGTTCCAGCAGGAGCGGCTGGCCGCGGTCGAGGGAGTCGACGAGCTGCTGGGCTCGCTCGTCGCCGACGGTGTGGCGTACTGCGTCGCCTCGTCCGGAAGTCACCAGAAGATCGCGGCAGGGCACCGGAACACCGGCCTCGACCAGTGGTTCGAGGAGGAGTGGATCTTCAGCTCCGAGGATGTGGGGCGGGGGAAACCGGCCCCGGACCTGTTCCTCCACGCCGCCGAACGGATGGGCGTCGCCCCCGAGCGGTGTGTCGTGATCGAGGACAGCCCGCTGGGCGTCGAGGCGGCCCGCGCCGCGGGGATGGACGTGTACGGCTTCACCTCGATGATGCCGGCGGACCGGCTCAGCGGAGTCACGGGGCACTTCTCCGACATGAGGCAGCTGCCCGAACTCCTCGCCTGATCCGTCTACCCAGCGGTAGTTCAGGGCTCTACGCTCGCGGCCATGACGGATGCGCGGTTGCGGTACGGCAGGGCCTCGCTCGCTCTGAGCTTCCTGGTGCAGGGGGTGACCTTCGCTCTCCTCGTGACGCGCATCCCCGCCATCCAGGACCGGTACGGGATATCCGACGGGCTGCTGCCCGTCTTCCTGGCCGCCGTTCCTGTCCTGGCGGGGGTCGCCAGCGTGCTCACCGAGAAGGTGGTCGCGCGGGTGCGGCCGGGGGCCGTGCTCAGGTGGGCGCAGCCCGTGGTGATGCTGGCCCTGCTCGGCGTGGGCGCCGGCACCGAGGTCTGGCAGGTCGCTCTCGCGCTCGGCGTCTTCGGGCTGGCCGTCGGGGCGCTGGACGCCTCCATGAACATGATGGGCGTCAGCCTTCAGCGGGCGTACGGGCGCAGCATCATGCTGGGCTTCCACGCCGCGTACAGCCTGGGTGGTATCGCCGGGGCGTCGATGGCGTGGGCCGGCGCGCACTGGGACCTGTCGCTGTTGGTGTCCTATCTGCCGGCGGTGCTCGTCCTGCTGCCCGCGGCCCTGATCGGGAGCCGCTGGTACGCGGAGGGGAAGGTGGCCGGTGACGCATCGGCGCCCGGCCGGGCCGAGGGGACGCCCGTGCCGTTCAGGCTGCTGTTGCCGCTGTGCCTGGTGATGGCGTTCGCGTACATCGGGGACTCGACGGTCTCCAACTGGAGCGCGAAGTACCTGCAGGACGTCCTGGGCGGCTCGGAGCAGCTTGCGACGGTTCCGTACAACGTCTACATGGTGACGACCCTGCTGGGGCGGGCCGTCGGTGACCTCGGGGTGCGCCGGTTCGGGGCGGTCGCCGTGGTGCGGGGCGGGAGTGTGCTGGCCGCCGTGGGGTTCGGTGTGGTGGCGGTGGCGCCGGGGGCCTGGTGGGGGATGCTCGGCTTCACGCTGCTGGGGCTGGGTCTCTGTGTGATCGTGCCGCAGACGTTCGCCGCCGCGGGGCGGATGTTCCCCGGGGCGAGTGATGTGGCCGTGGCCCGGCTGAACGTCTTCAACTACGTGGGATTTCTCGTGGGGTCGCCGCTCGTGGGGGCGCTCGGGGACGCGTGGAGCTACCGCGGCGCGATGCTCGTGCCCATGGTGCTGGTCCTGGCGACGCTCGTGTACGCCCGCTCGTTCGGTGCGGATCCCGCCCGATACGGTGGCGGGCATGAGCGGGCGCGCGCAGCTGATGTGGGATGAGGCAGTAACCGGATACGACTTCGGGTCCAGTCACCCCATGGACCCGGTCAGACTCGCTCTGACGATGGGCCTGGTGCGGGCGTTCGGGCTGGACGGGTCGGTGGACGTGCGGTCGGCCAAGGCCGCCGGGGACTCCACTTTGCGGCTCGTGCACCGTGAGGACTACGTGGCGGCCGTCCGGGCCGCGTCCGTGGATCCGGGGTCCGCCGACCAGGCATACGGGCTGGGGACGGTCGACGACCCCGCCTTCGCGGGGATGCACGAGGCGTCCGCGCTCATCGCCGGGCTCTCGGTGGGGGCCGCGGAGGCGGTGTGGCGGGGGGAGAGCCGGCACGCGGTGAACTTCACGGGCGGGCTGCACCATGCGATGCCAGGGGCTGCCTCCGGGTTCTGCGTGTACAACGATCCGGCGCTCGCCATCGCCCGGCTGCTGGAGCTCGGCGCCGAGCGGGTGGCGTACGTCGATGTGGACGTCCATCACGGGGACGGGGTGCAGGCGGCGTTCTGGGAGGATCCGCGGGTCCTCACCGTGTCGCTGCACGAGCATCCGCGCACGCTGTTCCCGCAGACCGGGTGGCCGGAGGAGACCGGTGCCGGGGCGGGCGATGGTGGGGCCGTGAACGTGGCCCTGCCGGCGGGTACGGGTGACGCCGGGTGGCTGCGGGCGTTCCACGCGGTGGTGCCGGAGCTCCTGGAGGACTTCCGGCCGCAGGTGCTGGTGACCCAGCACGGGGCCGATACGCATTTCGAGGACCCGCTGGCGCATCTCGCGGTGTCGCTGGACGCCCAGCGTTCCGTCATGACGGCCTGTCATGAGCTGGCCCACTCATACGCCGAGGACGGGCGCTGGGTGGCGCTGGGCGGAGGGGGTTACGCGGTGGTGGACGTGGTGCCGCGTTCCTGGACGCATCTCGTGGGGATCGCCGCGCACGCGCCGGTGGAGCCGGAGGCCGTGATTCCGGCCTCGTGGCGGGACGAGGTCTACGCCCGTACGCGGCAGTTGGGCCCTGCCCGGATGACCGACGGCCGTACTCCTTCGTGGAAGCCGTGGGAGGACGGGTACGACCCTGCGGACCGGCTGGACCAGGCGGTGCTGGCGACCCGGCGGTCGGCGTTCCCGCTGCGGGGGCTGCTGGCCTGAGCCGGGGTTACGCCAACGGGTGGGCGGTATCCGGGTTCCGGCCCCTGAGCGCGTCGGGTGCGGGAGCATCGGGAGGGTGTTGAGCACCGGAGCGCTGCGCGCTCATCTGCTGGCGGCGCGGCTCGCGGGGCCCGTGGCCACGCCTCGGGAGACCAGTCTGCGGAGCTATCGGCTGTTCGCGGCGAGGGATCCTCGTGTGCTGCTCGGACTTGATCCGGACCATGCCTGGGGTGAGCGTGACCTGCTGCGGCTGATGGCCGACAAGTGCGGTGTCTCGGACGATCCTGATTATGTGTCAGGTCCGGACGTGATCGATCCGGAGCGGACCCTGACCGCTCTGGAAGCGTTCGCGCGGCGTCTCGCGGGGGCTGCGGAGAGGCGGGCTCCGGTGCTGTTCGGCACGGGGCATCCGCATCGGCTGCTCGGGTTCTACGCCGGGCTGGCAGACGCCTTGTCGGCGGCCGGCTGCGCGGTCCTCACCCCGGCGCAGGGCCGATGTGTCGACATGGCGACTCGATTCGGCGTACGCACGTACCACCTCGACTACGTACAAGGTGTCGCGCTGGTGCGCGAACCGGGCGTGCGGGTTCCCGGGAGTGCGACCGGCGCACATACCCACTCGCCGCTGCCGGTCCGGGCGGTGCTGGAGGAGGCGGTGAGGGCCGGGGGGCCGCTGCCGGAGCTGGTCGTCGGGGACCACGGGTGGGTCTGCGGGGCAGGTCAGCTGGGTATCGAGGCCATCGGGCTGGCGGACACGGACGACCCCGCGCTGTTCGTGGGCGAGGCGGAGGGGCGGGTGTCCGTCGCCGTTCCGCTCGATGACGGGGTGCGGTCGGACTACTACCGGCCTCTCACTCGGTATGTACTCAATCGGGCGTGTCTGTCACAGTAGGCGGCCGATCGTCTCACCTCTTCCCCACTCGTATCACCCGCCCCTAATCTGGGGAGTGAGCGCACAACGACGAAGAGTCACCGGAGGGGAAGCCGGTGCGCGTCTCGTGCGGAAGGTACAGGTGGGTCATGGCTGCTGACAGTGAGAGGCCTCTCAACGAGGTCAGGTTTCTGACCGTGGCGGAAGTCGCCTCGGTCATGAGGGTGTCGAAGATGACCGTGTACCGCTTGGTGCACAGCGGTCATCTGCCGGCGATCAGGGTGGGAAGGTCCTTCCGGGTCCCGGAGCAAGCGGTTCACGAGTACCTTCGCGAGTCCTTCGTGGGGGTGGAGTCGGCCTGACGTTGCCCTCGGATTACGCCCCTCACCCGGTGGCGGGTAGGCTAGGCCGACGTAGGTCGTGTGGGCCCAGACGCCCCGCACCAGTGAAGAAGAAGTGAGCGAGGGTAGTCGTGGGCTCTGTTATCAAGAAGCGGCGCAAGCGGATGGCCAAGAAGAAGCACCGCAAGCTGCTCAAGCGCACGCGCGTTCAGCGTCGCAACAAGAAGTAGGCGAACGCAGTTCGTGAGTCCGAGGCCCTCCCGCCGTCATGGCGGGAGGGCCTCGGTGCGTTCCGGGCGTGTTCCGGGCTCCTGTGCCGTGCGGCGGATCCGGTGGTATTCGCGCCATCGGTTCGGTAAAGCCCGCCTGGGGTCATCACAGGGCAACATCCACCGACTACGGTGACGGCCAGGGGAAGACCCCGTTCGGTGAACGATCGACGGAAGGCGCTGATCTTGGGGAAGATCGTGCTCGTCACTGGTGCGGCCCGTCAGCTGGGAGGCCGCTTCGTGCGGCGCATCCAGCGCGATCCCGGTGTGGACCGGGTGATCGCGCTCGACGCGGTCACGCCCGGGCACCAGCTGGGTGACGCGGAGTTCGTCCTGGCGGACATCCGGCAGTCGGCCATCGCCCGGGTCCTCGCCGAGCATTCCGTCGACACCGTCGTACATCTGGACGTCTCGGCGAAGGCGCTGGGCGCGGGCGGCCGGACGACGGTCAAGGAGACCAACGTCATCGGCACGATGCAGCTGCTCGGAGCCTGCCAGAAGTCCCCGTCCGTCCAGCGCCTCGTGGTCAAGTCCAGCACGAACGTCTACGGCTCCGCGCCCCGTGACCCCGCGGTCTTCACCGAGACCACGTCGCCCAAGTCCCTGCCCAGCGGGGGCTTCGCCAAGGACGCGGTGGAGGTCGAGGGGTACGTCCGCGGGTTCGCGCGCCGCAGGCCGGACGTGGCGGTGTGCGTGCTGAGGTTCGCGAACATCCTGGGGCCCGAGCCGGACTCGCCGCTCGCCGACTACCTGACGCTGCCGGTCCTGCCGACGGTCCTCGGGTACGACCCCCGGCTGCAGTTCGTCCACGAGGACGACGTCGTCGACGTACTGGAGATCGCCGCACGCGAACCCCGGCGCGGCACCCTGAACAGCGGCACGTTCAACATCGCGGGCGACGGTGTGCTGCTGCTGTCGCAGTGCTCGCGCCGACTGGGACGGCCGACCGTGCCGGTGCTGCTGCCGGCCGTCACCTGGGTGGGGACGGCGCTCCGTACGATCGGTATGACGGACTTCTCGCCGGAACAGATCCGGCTGCTCACCCACGGCAGGGTCGTCTCGACGGTGCAGATGCGCGAGACGCTCGGGTTCAGGCCCAGGTTCACCACGGCCGAGACCTTCGCGGAGTTCGCGCGGAGCCGGGGGCCGGGGCTGCTGCCTCCCGAGCGGGTGGGCAGGGCGGTCGGGAGACTCGCCGGGCTGCCGCTCGGCGGGGGACAGGCCGACAGGACACATTCGACTCACGGCGCCAGGTAGAGGAGCGCGACCGACGATGGCGGACGCCAAGGTCATTCCCTTCGACGACGACCGTTCGCGCTCAGGCGCGGCGCGGCGCAGAGGCGTGCTGCCGGGCGGCGCCCGAGGGCCGGCGACGGCCGGTCCTGCGCCCGTGAGCGCCCTGCCGGGCGGTCAGGTGCCGGGAGGGGCCGCCGAGGCCACTGGTGCCGCCCCACAGGACGGTGACGCGGGTGCCGGGAGCGGCTGGGACCGGCGGATCGCGGGCGGGCTCGCGTTCCTGCGGCGCCGGCTCACGGGCGACTACGACGTCGACGAGTTCGGCTACGACAAGGAGCTGACCGACCAGGTCCTCATGTCGGTGCTGCGGCCACTCGCCGACAAGTACTTCCGGGTCGAGGTGAAGGGCATCGAGAACATCCCGTCCGACGGGGGTGCGCTCGTCGTGGCCAACCACTCCGGGACGCTGCCGCTGGACGGGCTGATGCTCCAGGTCGCGGTCCACGACAACCACCCGGCGGAGCGGCATCTGCGGCTCCTGGCGGCCGATCTCGTCTTCATGCTCCCCGTGGTCAACGAGCTGGCGAGGAAGGCCGGGCACACCCTTGCGTGCGCGGAGGACGCGGAGCGGCTGCTGCAGGGCGGCGAGGTCGTCGGGGTGATGCCGGAGGGTTTCAAGGGCATCGGGAAGCCGTTCGGCGAGCGGTACAAGCTCCAGCGTTTCGGGCGGGGCGGGTTCGTTTCGACCGCGCTGCGGGCCGGGGTGCCGATCGTGCCGTGCTCGATCGTCGGGGCCGAGGAGATCTACCCGATGATCGGCAACTCCAAGACGCTGGCGCGCGTCCTCGGTGTCCCGTACTTCCCGATCACGCCGACGTTCCCGTGGCTGGGGCCGCTGGGCGCGCTGCCGTTGCCGACGAAGTGGACGATCCAGTTCGGGGAGCCGATTCCCACGGACGGGTATCCGCCGGAGGCGGCGGAGGACCCGATGCTGATGTTCAACCTGACGGACCAGGTGCGGGAGCAGATCCAGCACACGCTCTACAAGCTGTTGGTGCAGCGTCGGTCGGTCTTCTTCTGAGGGCGCGCGCGGTCCGGGTGTCGCCCGCACCGCCGACGGCATGAGCGAGGGGCGGCCCGGTTCGGGCCGCCCCTCCCTCATGCGCCTGCCTCTACTGTTCGACGTCCTCGCTGTCGATGCCCAGGCCGGGCAGCAGGCCCGGGAGGAGCGGCGGCAGGGTGACGTCCGGTGAGGGCGCGGTGCCGGATGTGCCGCCCGGTGAGGACGGGGCGGTGCCGTCCGTCGGGAGGTCTTCCAGCAGGCCGTCCGTGCCGCCGTCGAGCAGCCCGTCGGCCGGGCCGCTGTCGGAACCGGAGGGTTCCGGAGAGGTGCTCGTGGACGCGCTGTCGTCCGGGGCCGCGGAGGATTCGCGAGCTTCTCGCTCCGCGGGCGACGAGCCCTGCTCCTCCTGTGCGGAGCCGGCGGGCGGTGCGCCCTTCTCCGTGCCCGGTGCGCGGGGCAGCAGGGACTTCAGAGGGGCGACCTCCTGGTCCATGGCCTCGAAGACGGAGCTGACCTTGTCGCTGATGTCGGTCAGCTGGAAGGGCAGCCGGTCGCGGAGACTGCTCCAGGTCGCGCGGTGCGAGCGGGAGAAGGTTTCCAGCGTCTGGATGGGGCCGATGGCGCCGTCGCGCTCGTAGGCGGTGTGGAGCAGGCGGTGGCCCTCGGTGGCGTCGTGCGTCATGCCGTCGAGTGCGCGTCTGACCTCACCGATCGACTCGTGGTCCATCGAGCCGGAGCGGCCCCGCTCCATCAGCAGGCGGGCCTCGTTGAGACGGGTCGACGCCTGGTCGAGGTAGGCCTCGCCCCGGTCGGCGTCATTGCTGGCCATGCCGCGGCTGATGTCCTCCATGCCCCGCTTGAGCGGGTAGAGGGAGTCACCCGGCAGGGCGTCGGAACTGGCAGCGGCCACTCCGCCGAACGCTCCCGCGGCGACACCGACCGTGAGCCCGCCCGCGGTGAGGCCCTTCGCCCAGCGGGAGCGGGGACGCAGCCTCCGGATCGGGGAGGCCCGGTGGGCTCCCTTGCTCCGCTGTTCGGGCACGGTAGGGCCCGTGGACGCACCACCTTCGGCGAACATGGTCTCCATGGCCGCGACGAGCTGCGCTCGCTGCACCACTTTGACGTCGGGATCGAATTGCGGCTCCGGTAGCTCACCGAGGCCGTTCGCCAGGGCCAACAGCGGTCCGTGGTCGGCCGGTTCGGCCGGTTCCTCGGGCTGCACGGCCGCCGCACCCTTGGGGGACTGCTCCTCCAGGGCCTGGGCGAAGGCGTTCGCCCGCCGGTGTGCCGAAACGTTTGCGATCACTGGCGGCACCTCCTCTCGTCATGACGGTCGACTCCCCTGAGGGTCCGGAAGGTTGCCCACCGGAGACGTTTCCACACGATCGAGCGAGTGGAAACGTTCAGATGTGGCGACAGGGGGCCTGCATCCGGCACAACGAGTGGCGCGGCAGTTGGGTTACGGACTGAGGATGATCCGATCGGTGTGTCACGGACACGTCACGGATGGTGACGTCAGCGGGCGTCGTCCGGCAGAAGTCGTGCGAGAGTCCGCACGGCTCGGTACTGCAAGGTTTTGATCGCGCCCTCGTTCTTCCCCATGACCCGGGCGGTCTCGGCGACCGAGAGGCCCTGCAGGAACCGAAGGGTCACGCACTCCTGCTGTTGTGGGTTCAGCCGGCGTACGGCTTGCAGGAGCGCGGCGTTGGAGAGGGACTCCAGGACGGAGTCCTCCGGGCTCCGCGCGACCTCGTTGGCGTCGAGCATTTCGCCGGTGGTCACTTCCAGCCGGAAACGACTGGATTTGAAGTGGTCGGCGACCAGGTTCCGAGCGATCGTGACCAGCCACGCGCCGAAGTCGCGGCCCTGCCAGGTGAAGGTGGAGATGCGGCGGAGCGCGCGCAGGAACGTCTCGCTGGTGAGGTCCTCCGCCGTCGCCTTGCCTCCCACGCGGTAGTAGATGTACCGGTACACGGTGTCGCTGTACTGGTCGTACAGGCGGCCGAAGGCCTCGGCCTCGCCGGCCTGCGCGCGCTCGACGAGATCCATCATGCGCGCGCTGTCGCTGTCGGCTGTCGGCCGACGGGCGGGTGCCGACGGTGCGGCAGCCGTGGTCGCGCGGTTGCCGCGTCTTCCGACGGCCGCGCTGCGTTCGGCGAGGGCGTAACAAGGGCCGGCAGGTACAGGGGTGGCAAATTGGGGGACGGCGTACGCGGTGGGGACGAAGCCGCGCAAGAGGTCGAGGACCGTTGCGCGGAGCGTAGCCAGGCCCGAGGTGTCAACCCCGACGTGTGGGTACACGGGACTCCCAGAGGCAGAGCTTCCATCACGTGCAGTTCGAAAACCGTCACTCGTGGTAGCGGGTGGCGGGCTCCTTGTGCGTCTGAGGAGAATAACGCTTCGTACAGGCGGTGCTACACCCAGTTGCTCAAATCACCGATTACGTCGCTTCCGTAACCTCTAAGTGACGGATCAAGTGGCACATCGTGACCAGTTATTGATCGAATACCTTCGGGATCTGCATGTGGTGGCGACGGGTTGTGGTCGCCGGAACGCAACGCGACTGGCCGGAGCGATGGGTGTCCCCGCCCGGTGTTCCGCTCTCGATTGGGTGTACGCCTTCGGGCGCGCCGCTCGGCACGCGCCGGGGCCCCGTACGCACCTGCGTACGGGGCCCCGGCGCGTATGGGGTGGGGGCCGGGTCAGCGGCGGCGGCGGTGGATCGCGACGGCCGCGGCCGTGCCCCCGGCCAGGGCGCCGACGCCCGCCGCGGCCGGGATGCCGACCTTGGCGGCCTTGCGGCCGGTGCGGTAGTCGCGCAGCCGCCAGTCCAGCGAGCGGGCGTGCTTGCGCAGCTTGGAGTCCGGGTTGATCGCGTACGGATGACCGACCAGGGACAGCATCGGGATGTCGTTGTGCGAGTCGCTGTAGGCCGCGCAGCGCTCCAGGTCCAGGCCCTCGGCGGCCGCGAGCGCGCGTACCGCCTCGGCCTTCGCCGGGCCGTGAAGGGGTTCGCCGACCAGCCGGCCCGTGTAGACACCGTCGACCGACTCGGCCACGGTGCCCAGGGCGCCGGTGAGGCCCAGACGCCGGGCGATGATCGTGGCGGTCTCCACCGGGGCGGCGGTGACCAGCCAGACCTTCTGGCCCGCGTCGAGGTGGGCCTGCGCCAGCGCGCGGGTGCCGGGCCAGATGCGGTCGGCCATGTACTCGTCGTAGATCTCCTCGCCGATGGACATCAGCTCGGAGACGCGGTGGCCCTTGACGATGGACAGGGCGCTGTCGCGGGCGTCCTGCATGTGCTCCGGGTCCTCGACGCCGGCCAGTCTGAACCAGGCCTGCTGCCAGGCGAACCGGGTCAGTTCGCGGCGCTGGAAGAACTTCCGCTTGTACAGGCCGCGGCCGAAGTGGAAGATCGCGGCGCCCTGCATCACGGTGTTGTCGAGGTCGAAGAATGCGGCGGCCCGGGTGTCCCCGGCCACCGGGAACGCGGGCTCCCCGGTGTCCTCGGGGGTGGCCGGCAGCTCTTCGGTGCCGGTGGGGAGCGCCGACTTCCGCGCGGCCTCGGCTGCGGCCTCGCCTGCGAGCACGCTGCGTGCCGTGGCGGGGCGCCTGCGGGGGGTGAGCCATCCAAGAGCGGCCATGTCGTGAGCATAGCCATTCGGTTCGTCTCTTCCCGACCCGGCGGGATGCGGCGGTGTGAACTCTCCGGAACCAGGGCGTTAAACGGGTGATTCCGCACACTCGCCGGGTCCGTTCGGGTCCGGGGGGAGGCGCAGAATGAAGGTATGAGTGCTCTGTTGCGTCGCGCGAAGAAGAAGCCCGCGGACCGGGTGGTGACCCTCGTGGGAAAGCCGGGATGCCATCTCTGCGACGACGCGAGGCTGGTGGTGAGCGCGGTCTGCGAGGAGACCGGGGCGTCCTGGGTGGAGAAGGACATCACGCGGGACGAGGCGCTGCACCAGGAGTACTGGGAGCAGATCCCGGTGGTCCTGATCGACGGCGAGCAGCACACGTTCTGGCGGGTGGACCCGGCGCGGCTACGCACGGCCTTGCGTACGTGAGGGGGCTTCCTCGGTGAAACCCGGTTAACATCATGGGCGTTTTGAGTGGTCTCGGGGGCGTGGACATGAGGAGTGTGTACCGTCTTGCCCCCTTCGGGCCTGCAACGGGCTGATGGCGTCCCCGGTTCCGGGATCGCGCATGGAATATGCGTGACCCCGGTCACTTTGACCAGACAAAACGGACACTATCTTTGTGCACGCGTTCACAAAGACATAGCCTGCAGTCGACGGGGCGGTCATAGGACGTACGGCCGCCTGCAGCCCCGCTCATCCCGCAGGAGCACCGTGGCAACTGGCCGAACTCACCGACCGGCGACCCGTAGCCGAGGAATTCCCGAGGCCACCGTCGCCAGGCTTCCGCTGTATCTCCGCGCACTGACGGCGCTCTCCGAGCGCTCGGTTCCGACGGTTTCCTCCGAGGAACTCGCCGCGGCGGCGGGAGTCAATTCCGCCAAGCTGCGCAAGGACTTCAGCTATCTGGGCTCCTACGGCACGCGTGGTGTCGGGTACGACGTCGAGTATCTCGTCTACCAGATCTCCCGCGAGCTCGGGCTCACGCAGGACTGGCCCGTCGCGATCGTCGGCATCGGTAATCTCGGCGCCGCCCTCGCCAACTACGGCGGGTTCGCCTCGCGTGGTTTCCGGGTCGCGGCCCTGATCGACGCCGATCCCGCGATGGCGGGGACGCCGGTGGCCGGGATCGCCGTCCAGCACACCGACGACCTGGACCGGATCATCAGCGACAACGGTGTGTCCATCGGCGTCATCACCACTCCGCCCGGCGCGGCGCAGCAGGTCTGCGACCGGCTCGTCGCCGCTGGTGTCACCTCCATCCTGAACTTCGCGCCGACGGTGCTCTCCGTTCCCGACGGCGTCGATGTGCGCAAGGTCGATCTCTCGATCGAGCTGCAGATCCTCGCCTTCCACGAGCAGCGCAAGGCCGGCGAGGAGGCCGCCGCCGACGGCAGGGCGGCTGTCGACCCGGACTCCGACGAGGCGCCGCCGATGCGTGCGACGCCCGCCGGCCGGAAGGGACCTGACGGGGACATGCCCGCAGTGATGCCGGCATGAGTCTCCTGGTCGTAGGGCTGAGCCACCGCAGTGCCCCCGTCTCCGTGCTGGAGCGGGCGGCTCTGGCTGCCGATGCCCGGACGAAGCTGCTTCAGGACACCCTCGCCGCGGAGCCCGCGACCGAGGCCACCGTCCTGGCCACCTGCAACCGCATCGAGCTGTACGCGGACGTGGACAAGTTCCACGCGGGTGTCGCCGAGCTGTCGACCCTGCTCGCGCAGCACAGCGGGGTCGGGCTGGACGAGCTCACTCCCTATCTTTATGTGCACTACGAGGACCGGGCCGTCCACCACCTCTTCTCGGTGGCGTGCGGGCTGGACTCGATGGTCGTCGGCGAGGGCCAGATCCTCGGCCAGATCAAGGACGCGCTGGCGGTGGGGCAGGAGCTCCACACCGCGGGCCGTCTGCTGAACGATCTCTTCCAGCAGGCCCTGCGGGTCGGCAAGCGCGCCCACAGCGAGACCGGGATCGACCGGGCCGGACAGTCACTGGTCACCTTCGGTCTCGAGCAGCTGGCGGACGGCGCCGATGTCGACGTGTGGGCGGCCGGGAAGCGCGCGCTGGTGATCGGGGCGGGCTCGATGTCCTCGCTCGCCGCCGCGACCCTGGCCCGGGCGGGCGTCGGCGAGATCGTCGTCGCCAACCGCACCCGTGCCCGTGCGGACCGGCTCGTGGAGATCCTCGGCCAGGCCGGTGTCCCGACGGCGCGAGCCGTGGAGATGGCCGGGGTCCCGGACGAACTGACACGTGCCGACGTCGTCGTGTCCTGCACCGGCGCGACCGGCCTCGTCCTGACCGCCGAAGCCGTCGCCGCCGCGCTCGGTGCCGACTTCGACAGCGCGGCGCAGGCGCCCGAGGCCCCCGCCGCCGCGCTGCCCGACGAGCTGGACCAGCACGCGGCGTGGGTGGAGAACGGGTCCGCCGCCGCTGCCGCGCAGGACCGGGCCGTGCGCCGGGCGGCCGCCCGGCCGGCGGCCACCGGACCCGCCCGGCTCCACCTGCTCGACCTCGCGATGCCGCGTGACATCGACGGAGCGGCCCACCGCGTCGCCGGTGTGCGCCTCGTCGACATCGAGTCGCTCGCCGAGGCGTCCGCGGACGCCCCGATGGCCGCCGATGTGGACCAGGTGCGCACCATCGTCTCCGACGAGGTCGCGGCCTTCGGAGCCGCGCAGCGCGCCGCCCACATCACCCCGACCGTCGTCGCCCTGCGCACCATGGCCGCCGATGTGGTGGCCGGCGAGATCGCGCGGCTCGACGGACGCCTCCCAGACCTGGACGAGAAGCAGCGCGCCGAGATCACTCAGACCGTGCGCCGCGTCGTCGACAAACTCCTGCACGCGCCCACCGTGCGGGTCAAGCAGCTCGCGAGCGAGCCCGGCGGCGCCGGGTACGCCGATGCGCTGCGGGAACTCTTCGACCTCGACCCGCAGACGGTGGCCGCCGTCTCACGGGCAGACCTGAACGACCCGAATCGAGGGCGGTCATGACCGAGAACTCTCCCCTGGGCGGGGAGACCACCACACCCCTGCGGCTGGGCACCCGGCGCAGCAAGCTCGCCATGGCGCAGTCCGGCATGGTTGCCGACGCGGTCCGTGAGGTGACCGGGCGTGCCGTCGAGCTCGTCGAGATCACCACGTACGGGGACGTCTCCCGGGAGCACCTGGCGCAGATCGGCGGGACCGGTGTGTTCGTCGCCGCGCTGCGTGAGGCGCTGCTGAGCGGCGAGGTGGACTTCGCCGTCCACTCGCTCAAGGACCTGCCGACCACGCAGCCCGAGGGCCTGGTCCTTGCCGCGGTGCCGCAGCGCGAGGACCCTCGCGACGCACTGGTGGCGCGGGACGGGCTGACCTTCGGGCAGCTGCCGCCCGGTGCCCGCATCGGCACCGGTTCGCCGCGCCGCATGGCGCAGCTCAACGCGTACGCCCGCTCGCACGGCCTCGAGATAGAGACCGTCGCGATCCGCGGCAACGTCGATACGCGCATCGGTTTCGTACGAAGCGGGGAGCTGGACGCGGTGGTACTCGCCGCCGCCGGGCTCAGCCGTCTCGGACGCACGGACGAGGTCACCGACTTCCTGCCGGTCGACACCGTTCTGCCCGCTCCCGGCCAGGGAGCACTGGCGGTCGAATGCGCTGAAAGCAGCGCTGACCTCGCCGCAGCTCTCGCCGAGCTCGACGACCCGTACACCCGGGTCGCCGTGACCGCCGAGCGCGCCCTGCTCAACGCCCTGGAGGCCGGCTGTTCCGCACCTGTGGGTGCGCTGGCAGACCTCCTGGCCGAAGGGCAGGTTGTCAACGAACTGCGCCTGCGCGGTGTCGTCGGTTCAACCGACGGTACTTCCCTGGTGCAGCTGTCCATCACCGGTCCCGTCCCCACGTCGCACGACGACGCGGCGGCCCTCGGTCGCGAGCTCGCGGCCGAGATGCTTGCCAAGGGTGCGGCCGGTCTTATGGGGGAGCGAGCACTTTGAGCCCCACCGGCCCTGTCGTATCCGACTTCCCTGTCCTGTCCTCAGGGCATGTCACCTTCCTCGGCGCCGGTCCCGGCGACCCCGGACTGCTGACGCTGCGCGCCGTCGAGGCGCTTGCGAGCGCGGACGTCCTTGTCGCCGAACCGGACGTTCTCGACGTCGTTCGCTGCCATGCGCGGGCAGGGGTAAGCACGCCTGAGATGACGGTTGTTGACGTCGCGTCAACACCCGCCGGAGTACCCGTCCTCAGGGATGCCGCCAATCTTGTCATGGAGGCAGCGAAGGGCGGCAGGCGGGTGGTGCGTGCCGTCACGGGCGACCCCGGTCTGGACGGCAACACGGGCGCCGAGATGCTCGCCTGCGCTGCCGCGGGTGTGCCTTTCGAGGTCGTGCCCGGCATCGCGAACGCGGTCGGTGTACCCGCGTACGCAGGTGTGCCACTGCGTGACGCGCAGGGCGCCGATGTGCGCTTCGTCGACGCGCGTACCGCTTCGGACCGCTGCTGGTCCGAGGTCGGCGCGAGTGACGCGACGGCCGTCGTGTCCACTTCGCTCGACTCGGTCGCCGCGGCCGCGGGTGAGCTGGTCTCCGCCGGGCGCAAGCCCGACACCCCGCTCACGGTCACGATCGCCGGTACGACGACCCGCCAGCGCACCTGGACGGCGACCCTCGGGACGATCGCCCAGGTCCTGAAGCAGGCCAAGGTCCTCCCGTCGCCGGACGGGCACCTGCCCGTCATAGCCGTGGTCGGGGAGCGCAGCTCCGCCGCCCAGCGCGACCAGCTCGCGTGGTTCGAGTCCAAGCCGTTGTTCGGCTGGAAGGTGCTCGTGCCGCGCACGAAGGAGCAGGCGGCGTCGCTCTCCGACCAACTGCGTTCCTACGGTGCCGTGCCGCACGAGGTCCCGACGATCGCCGTCGAGCCGCCGCGTACGCCCCAGCAGATGGAGCGCGCGGTCAAGGGGCTGGTCACGGGCCGGTACGAGTGGATCGCCTTCACCTCGGTGAACGCGGTGAAGGCCGTGCGGGAGAAGTTCGAGGAGTACGGGCTCGATGCCCGCGCCTTCGCCGGGATCAAGGTCGCGGCCGTCGGTGAGCAGACCGGTGCGGCTCTGGTCGACTTCGGTGTGAAGCCGGACCTGATGCCGTCCGGTGAGCAGTCCGCCGCGGGTCTGCTGGAGGACTGGCCGCCGTACGACCCGGTCTTCGACCCGATCGACCGGGTGTTCCTGCCGCGCGCCGACATCGCCACCGAGACCCTGGTGGCCGGGCTCATCGAGCTGGGCTGGGAGGTCGACGACGTCACCGCGTACCGCACGGTCCGCGCCTCGCCGCCCCCGGCGGAGACCCGGGAGGCGATCAAGGGCGGCGGTTTCGACGCGGTGCTCTTCACCTCGTCCTCGACCGTCCGCAACCTGGTCGGTATCGCGGGCAAGCCGCACAACGTGACGGTGATCGCGTGCATCGGTCCGGCCACGGCCAAGACCGCGGAGGAGCACGGCCTGCGGGTCGACGTCCTGTCCCCGGAGCCGTCGGTCCACAAGCTGGCCCAGGCGCTGGCGGACTTCGGTGCGCAGCGCCGGGACGCGGCCAAGGAAGCCGGTGACCCGGTGACCCGGCCGAGCGAGCGGCGCCCGGGTGCGCGGCGTCGCCGGACGACCACCTGATCCGGCGGGCAGCGGATTCGTGGGCCCGGTCGCTTCCTCGGGGGAAGCGGCCGGGCCCTTCGCGTACCCGCGCTCGGGCGGTGCCGGGGCCCTCCGGCCTCAGACCGGCTTGCGCCACACCGAGATGTGGCCGCCGGAGTCCTGGGTGAACGGCGTCCCCTCCCAGTCGGCGACCCGGCGTTCCGGCTGGAGCCCGGCGATCTTCGCCATGAGGTCGAGTTCCGCCGGCCACGCGTACCGCTGGCGGCAGCTGCCACGGCGGTAGCCGCCGTCTTCCTCGCGGGTGAAGTGGTGCGAGACGAGGAGCTGCCCGACCAGGTCGAAGGTGTCGAAGCCGAGGTGCCGCTCGGAGACGTCGAACGGCACCGCGGTCTGCGTGGGTGGCAGGAGCCGCAGCGGTGGCACACCGAGCTCGACGACGAACCGGCCGCCGGGTTCCAGGTGGCGCGCGGCGTTGCGGAAGCACTCGACCTGCTCGTCCTGGGTGAGCAGGTTCGAGATGGTGTTGTAGACGACGTAGACCAGCGAGAACGTGCCGCGGACGACGGTGGTGGCCATGTCCCCGACGGTGACCGGGAGCCGGTCCTCGTCGATCTTGCGTCGTAGTACGGCTGCCATGTGCTCGGAGAGTTCGATACCGGTCACGGGTACGCCGCGTTCACGGAGCGGGACGCCGACGCGGCCGGTCCCGATGGCGAACTCCAGGGCCCGCCCGTCACCGGCGAGTTCGGAGAGGAAGTCGAGGGTCGGTCCGAGGAAGGCGGCGGTGGATCTCGGCGCCTCTTCGGTGTCGTAGCGGTCGGCGGTCGCGTGGTCCCACAGTTCGCTGCTCGTCACGGGCGGGCACTCTGCCGGATTCCAGGGGGTGCTGTCGACGTGATTTCCGTCCGGTGCCGTGTCAGGGAGGTCGGGCCCGGCCTTGTTTTTTCCGGCTGGGCTGTCGGTAAACCGGTGATGTGTGCGGGTCTAACCTCGAAGGATGACCGATTACGGAAACTTCCCCGGCTCGCGGCCCCGCCGGCTGCGGACGACCCCCGTCATGCGGCGCATGGTCGCCGAGACCCGGCTCGACCCCGCGAACCTGATCCTGCCCGCGTTCGTGCGCGAGGGCATCGACGCCCCGGTCGCCATCTCGGCCATGCCGGGTGTCCAGCAGCACACTCTCGACACGCTGCGGAAGGCCGCCGTGGACGCGGTCGCGGCGGGTGTCTCGGGGATCATGCTCTTCGGCGTCCCGCTGGACGAGAAGAAGGACGCCAGGGGCACGGCGGGCACCGACCCGGAGGGCATCCTCCAGGCCGGTCTGCGGGCAGTGCGGGAGGAGGTCGGCGACGACCTCGTGATCATGTCCGACCTCTGTCTGGACGAGTACACCGACCACGGCCACTGCGGGGTGCTGACCGAGGACGGCCGTGTCGACAACGACGCCACCCTGGAGCGGTACGCGGAGATGGCCCAGGTGCAGGCGGACGCGGGTGCGCACGTGGTGGGCCCCAGCGGCATGATGGACGGCCAGGTCGGCGTGATCCGCGACGCACTGGACCAGACGGGCCACGAGGACGTGTCGATCCTCGCCTACACCGCGAAGTACTCCTCGGCCTTCTACGGTCCGTTCCGCGAGGCGGTCGGCTCCTCGCTCCAGGGTGACCGCAAGACGTACCAGCAGGACCCGGCGAACATCCGCGAGTCGCTGCGCGAGCTGGCGCTGGACCTGGAGGAGGGCGCCGACATGGTCATGGTCAAGCCCGCCGGGCCTTACCTGGACATCCTCGCCAAGGTCGCCGACGCGGTGGACGTGCCGGTCGCGGCGTACCAGATCAGTGGTGAGTACGCCATGATCGAGGCCGCCGCGGAGAAGGGCTGGATCGACCGGGACGCGGCGATCCTGGAGAGCCTGACGGGCATCCGGCGCGCGGGTGCGCGGATGATCCTGACGTACTGGGCGACGGAGGTCGCGCGGAAGCTGGGGCGCTGAGGCCCTACGCAGAGTCCTGGAGGCGGGTCACGACAGGTCGTGGCCCGCTTCGTGCTGTCACGAGGCGACGGCGTGAAGCCGGTGCTCGAAGCTCGGGTCCCGAGCACCGGGATTCGGGGGACGAGCTTCGGGAGGGGTGCGGTCACTCTCCCGGGGGACGTTTCCGGTAGCGCGGGCCCGATGCTTGAGCTTCGGGACTCGGGCGGCGAGATGCGGGCTTCGGGATTCGAGCGCCTTCTTTACCCGGTAGGTAGAAGAGGGTTCGGGTAAACCTCCCCCACCTCCCTGACCCGTCACGATCAGCAAGTATGACTAATCGTGACCGACTTGCAGCGGAGTGTGGCGACTGCTTACGGTGCCGGAAACGAACGACCCCGACACGGTGCTAGCAACACCGGCCGGGGTCTCACCGCAAGATCGAGAAGAGCGATCCCGTGGCTATCCAGAAGATTAGCTCCGCCCTGCGTGCCCCCGCCTCCCCGCGCCCGTACCCGATGGCCAGTCCCGGCTACGGCAAGCGATCCGCGCCGGACCAACAGCCGCGCCGCGCCGATGACTTCATGTTGCTGCCGCTGCGGGAGCGGAACATCGCCGGGTTCATCGACCAGCTTCCCGAGGGCGCGGCGATGGACGTCAAAGGGCTGGCGAAGCAGTTGCCGCTCTACGGTCAGCAGGCGGTCGGTTCGGCCCTCAAAGCCCTGTCCGTCGCCGGGTATCTGCGCCGTGTGCGCTGCCTGGTGACCGGTGAGGGCGGCCAAGTGCGCTGGGTCTTCCGCACGTTCTGGTCCCGCACGGCCCGCGACAACGAGTGGTGGGGTGCGCTGATGGCTGCCGAGGTTCGGCGGGCAGCCGTTCCCGAGCCTGTGGTGGTCGTTTCCCCTGCGGCCGCCGCCGTACCGCAGCAGCGGACGCCGGAACCGGATCGGCCCGTGCTGGAGGGCGACTCCCCCGCGTACGCTGCCCTGGCGCAACTCGGCCGCTCCGATGCCCGGCTGGCGCTCTCTGCCGCTGACTGTGCGGTCCTGGAGCCGTTGGCCGCCGAGTGGTTCACGCGTGGAGTGGACGCCGACTACCTCGTCCGGGCCCTCGTCGCCGGGCTTCCCGCCCGGGTCGACTCACCGGTCGGCCTCGTCCGCCGCCGCCTCACGGACAAGATCCCGCCCCAGGTGTCCGTCACCCCGGTGCCGCCCGCACCGGGCACGCCGGTCCGGCGGGTGATGATGGAGTGCACCAAGTGCGGTGTGCCCGGTCGCGCCGAGGCCCTTCCTGATGGCCTCTGCCGCACCTGTCGGCAGCCGGATGAGGGGGCGCCGGAGGTCCCCGCCGAACTGCCTGCCGAACGGGACGTGCGTACTTACGTCGCCGAGCTTCGCGATCTGCTCAAAGCGCCCTGAACGCCTGCTGTTCGTCCGGTCAGCTCCGGGCCGCGAACGCGGCGAAGGCCGACCAGGCGGTGGGAGCGACGGTGAAGGTGGGGCCCTCGGGGTTCTTGGAGTCGCGGACGTGGACGGCGGTGGGGTGCGTGGCGACTTCGAGGCAGGCCCCGCCCTGTTCACTGCTGTAGCTCGACTTGAACCACTCAAATGCGGTGCTCATCGCTCTCCTAGAAGCCGTTCCAGCAAGCCCCGAGATTCTTCGGTGTTGAGGGCCTGTGTTCGCAGCATCGCATATTTGCGTTCCAGGATGCTCACGTCATCTGGGGCCGAGATCAACTGGCTGCCGCGCTGGGTCTCGGTGTAGGCGAGGCGCTGGTGTTCAGGGGTCTCCAGAAGGATGAAAGGACCTGAGAGGCCCGCGTGCGTGCATCGGCCCAGCGGCATGATCTGGATGGTGACTCCTGGGATCTCAGTGCAATCACGTACGTGCCGGAGGGTGTCCGCGTACACGTCGTTCCCGCCGAGGCGATCCCGCAAGATCGCCTCTGAGATGACGAAGCTTGCGGTAGGCGGCTCTTGCTGGTGCAGGATTTCCAGACGTCCCATTCTCGCTGAGGCCCGTCTGTCGACTTCCTCGTCATTGAGGGCCGGAACGTCGGTACGGAACACCGCACGCGCGTAGCTCTCCGTCTGGAGCAGCCCCGGCAGTACCTGGTTCTCGAACCAGGACAGCGCCAGCGCCTCCCGCTCCAGATCCATGTACTGCTCCGCCCAAGCCGGGATCAGGTCCACCTCCGGCATGTTGTCCACCGCCGTCTCCAGCGCCCCCTTCGTGTCCAGCAGCGCGTCCAGGCGCCGGGCCAGGTCGGGGAGCAGTGCGCGGCGGCCCTGTTCGATGGAGGCGATCGTCTCCACCTGTACGGCTGCCCGGTCCGCGAGCTGGGCCTGGGTCAGGTCCGCCGTGACGCGGAACAGGCCGACCAGCTTGCCGACGAGCTTCATGGCGGACGCGTTCCTGCGCTGCCGATTCCTGGGGTGCATACGGTGCGGCCTCCCCGCCCTGGTGCGTACTTCACACGTCGGCGACCCGTACAAGAGATCTGTACGTGCTCACCTACTGCTGAACGATAGGCACGGAGAGTGACGCTCGTCCCATGAACGAGACGATGCAACTCTCGCTGCTCCGTGAGCGCTTCTGCCGGCGTGAACGCCGCTCGGTCGCTGCGGTACGCGAGTTCACGCGCGAGGCCGTGACCGACTGGGGGTTCGGGGCGCGGCTCGACGACGTGCTGGTGTGCGTGAGTGAACTGGCGACCAACGCGCTGCTGCACGGGGTGCCGCCGGGGCGCGGGTATCTGGTCCGGCTGCGGCTGGAGGCGGAGGGATGCGTGCTGTCCGTGGAGGTGCACGACAGCGGGGGCGGGGTGCCTGAGGTGCGGCGGCCCGACGGTGAGTCGGGGCGTGGGCTGCTGCTCGTCGACGCGCTCGCCGATCGGTGGGGCGTGGGAGAGCGGGACCCGGGGAAGCTCGTGTGGTGCGCGTTCACGAAGCCCTGACGGGGTCAGGACACCAGGCCCTGGCGGTAGGCGTAGACGACTGCCTGGACCCGGTCGCGTAGTCCGAGTTTGGTGAGGATGCGTGAGACGAAGGTTTTGACCGTCTCCCGGCTGATCACGAGGGAAGCGGCGATCTCGTTGTTGGAGAGGCCGTCCGCGATGAGGCGCAGGACCTCCAGTTCGCGCGGGGTCAGCGGGATGTCGGTGCTCTTGTCCTCGGTGGGCCGGATCCGGGCGGCGTACCGGCCCACCAGCTGCCGTGTGACGTCGGGGTCCAGGAGTGCCGCGCCGGCGGCCACGGTCCGGATGCCGTGGAGCAGCCGGTCCGGCGGGGCGTCCTTGAGGAGGAATCCGCTTGCGCCGGCGCGCAGCGCTTCGTAGACGTACTCGTCCAGGTTGAACGTCGTCACCACGAGCACCTTGACGGGGTGGGGCACTCCGGCGCCGGCCAGCAGTCGGGTGGCCGCGATGCCGTCGAGCACCGGCATGCGGATGTCCATGACCACGACGTCCGGGCGCACTTTCGCGGCGAGGTCGACCCCGGTCCGGCCGTCCCCGCACTCGCCGGCGACCTCGAGGTCGGGCTGTGCGTCGATGATCGTCGCCAGCCCGGTGCGGATCAGCACCTGGTCGTCGCAGATCAGGACACGGATCGGGTCGGTCACGTGGGGCTCCCGGCGGGTATGCGGACCCGGACGACGAAGCCGCCGTCCGGTTGCCGGCCCGCGCTGAAGTCGCCGCCCAGCACGTCGACGCGCTCGCGGAGACCGGTCAGCCCTCGGCCGCTCCCGCCGGTGGGCGAGGCCTTCGAACTGGATCCGTCCGTGCTGACCTCCACGGTGATCTCCTGCTCGCAGTGGCGCACCCGGACCGATGTGGCGCTGCCATGAGCGTACTTGAGGGCGTTGGTCAGGGTTTCCTGCACGACCCGGTAGGCGACCAGGTCGGCGCTGCCTGCCGATGCGGCGGGTGCGCCTTCCTCCGTGAACTCCACCGGCTGCCCCGCCCGCCGTGTCTGTTCGACGAGCGTGAGGAGCCCCCCGACGGGCGGCGGGGCGGCGGGGGTGCCGTGGTCGGGGTTGAGCAGGTCGAGCAGGTGGCGCAGGTCCGTGATGGCCCGTCGGCCGGTGTCCGTGACGGCGGTCAGGCTCTGGTCGAGGCGGTCGGGTGCGGCGGTCAGATAGCGTGCCGCCTCGGCCTGGACGACCATCGCCGTCACGTGGTGGGTCACGACGTCGTGGAGCTCGCGGGCGATGCGCGCCCGTTCGGCGGTGCGGGTGTCCTCGGCGACGCGGCGGCGACGCTCGGCCTCCACGGCCCGGTTGTTGCGAAGCCACACCCCGACGCCCCAGGCGAGTGCCACGGCCAGGTAGAACGTCACGAACTCGCTCGGCGGCTCGCCCGGGCCGAGCCGGTGGAGCGCCACCGCCAGCGGGACGTACGCGGCGGAGAAGGTGATCGCGACCGCCCGCCGGCGGTGTTCCACGAGCGAGGCCACGCTGATCAGCGCGATGGGCAGCGCGGTGCCCGCGAGCGTGTGGTAGCCGCGGAGCTGGTCGAGGGCGAAGCCGAGCGAGATCACGGTGAAGCAGCTGACCGGCCACCGCCGGCGCCCGGCGAGCGGGAGGCACTGGAGGGCGATCGCCGCGACGGCCAGGGCGTCGAAGGGGCGGTCCGGCAGGCCGCCCAGCTCCGTACCGTTGCTGCGGAACCCCGGCATGAACGAGGCGACGAGGAGCAGCAGTGCCAGCGGGGTGTACCAGAGTGCGGCGTCCGGCCTGCGCCATCGTTCCGGGATCCGCGGGAGTCCGGTCATCGGGGGAGTGTAGTGGTGGCGGTGGCCTTGCCCGTGCGGCGGCGGGGCACCAGGTTGCCGCGCCGGTGTGCCAGCCGCAGGAACGCGGCGGTGATCAGGACTCCGAACAGCACCGAGTACACGCTTCCCTCCGGGCCGAAGTCGCCGCCGGTGACCCAGGCCGGGCCCGATGTGACCGTGTCCAGCAGTCCCTGCGGGGTGTCGTTGCCGGAGACCTCGGTGCTGAAGATGCCGGCCGCCGCGAAGTTCCAGCCGAAGTGCAGGCCGATCGGCACCCACAGGTTGCGGGTCGCGGCGTAGGCGGCGGCGAGCATTCCGCCGGCCTCGACCGCGATGGCGATCGCGCCCCACAGGCTGGCGTCGGGGTTCAGCAGGTGCGAGGCGCCGAACAGTACGCCGGTCAGCGTCAGCGCGATCCAGGTGCCGGTGCGCTCCTCGATGATCCGGAACAGCACGCCACGGAACATCACTTCCTCGGTCACGGCGGCGGCCGCCATGAAGCCGATCAGCCCGACCGCGCCGCTCGGGGAGCCCAGGCCGTTTATCTCGTAGTGCGCGTTGAAGTAGATGTTCGTGATGACGGCGCCGAACATCGCGACGCCGATCAGCAGCCCCCGGCCGAACGCGGGCCCGGCACCCTCGCGGGCCACTTCGGTGGACGGGCGGTGTTCCGTCCTGCGTACCACCCATCCGTAGACGAGTACGGCGGCCACGGCTGTCAGGAGCCCCAGGACGAGTTGGAGCCACGGACTGTCCTGGGCGGCGCCGACGGCCTGGCCGCCGATCATGGCGACCAGCACGGCGGCCAGCAGTTGCCATATGAATCTCATGGGCGCTCCTTCGACGGATCCGCGGCCGGGGTGCCGCGGCGCCTCGAACGCTACGGATCAGGCGCTCCGCGATCGTCACCTCACGGTGGACACCTGCGCGTAGCTCGCTCGGGGGACAGACGTCGAGGGGTGATCAATTCGGTTGAGGGTGGAACCGGTTGCGGGGAGGATCGCCCGCATGTTCTCTCGCAGGAATCGCCGTCCCACGTCCCCCGAACTGGCCGCGGCCCGGGAGTGCCTCGACGGAGGTGACGTCCCTGGTGCGTTGCGTGAGCTGAGGCAGGTTCCGTCGGCGCCGCTGGGAGAGGTGGCGGACGTGGTCGGGCGGGCGGCCGGGGCAGCGGGGTTCGACGACCTGCGAAAGGCCGCGACAGCACTGGCCGCCAAGCCCGACCAGGTCCGCCCGCTGTACGAATACGGCTTCGCGTGTGTGGAGCGCGGTGTCCCCTACCTGGCGATACCCGCGCTGCGGGAGGCACTGAGCCTGGCGCCGGGCTCGTCCGGCGTGTTGCGTGAACTGGTCTCGGCGTACGAGGACGAGGGCCGGCACCGCGACGCGGTGGAGGCGCTGCTCGCACACGAGGACGGACTCGCCGACTGGCCCGACCGCTATCTCCTGGTCTTCAACGCCGTCCTCGCGGGCGACCTGGAGCTGGCCCGCCGTCAGCACGCGCGCCTTCCCGACCCCGCCGAGGACACCTGGCTGGGTGCGCGGGACCGGCAGAACCGTGTGCTGGGCCGTGCCTCGGCCGCGGGGCCGGTGAGCCCCCTGGACCACTCCGACCTCCGCGGCTGGCAGTACGTCATGGGCGGCACGGTGCTCGGCACGCTGTCGCCGTTCGGCTTCGACGCGGGGATGACCGGCCGGTACGCCTACCTCCAGGACGACCACGGCCGTTGCCTGGAAGGGCTGTTGCGGCTGAAGGCGGTGCTTGCCGCAGCGGGGGCACGGCCTCGTTCGGTGTCGCTGCTGCCGGACCGGGGGAGCAGGATCCTGGGGCTGGCGGCAGCCGAGGTGCTCGGTCTTCCGGCGGAACCCTTCGAAGCCGGTCGGGAGGACACCGTCGTGATCGCCTACGACCTGAACGGGACCGCACGCGCCGACGGGGGCCCCGAGGTGATCGGCCAGCTCTTCGAGCGGGCGCGGGGACAGGTCCTGCACGAGCACGCCTCCTGCTGGACCGATCCGCCCGCCGTCACCGCGGACAGTGTCACGCTGCTCCACCAGTCGGCTGTGGCGCCGTGGGAGGCGGGCCTCCGGCAGGGGGCCGACGGTGAGGTGGAGCGCGGCGAGGTGGACGGGCGGCCGGAGAAGGCGATCGCCGCAGAGATCGTGGGCGCCGATCCGGCGCCGGACGCGGGGGACGGGGGGACGCCTGCCGACCCCGCCGAGAAGCTCACGGACTTCGTCTCCGCCGTCTCCGGTACCTGGCTCCAGGGTGACCGGGCACAGCTGCGCTCCCCGGGCCCGGTGGCGAGCTCACGGTTCCTCTGACGGCCGGGGCCGTCCGGGTCCCGGGCGGCCCGCGCCACCGGGCGGCGGGTGCGTGCCTTCTTGGAGGGGCCCGACGCGCCAGATGTTCTGGACAGGCCGGTCAGGGCCGGTCAGGGCCAGTCGACCAGGGCCGTGAACGCGATCGAGGCCACACCGACGACGACGGGTGCTCCGGTCGAGAGGAGTACCCGCTTCGCGTCCTGACTCCGCTGCCAGGGCACGGCCCAGCTCGCCACGAGGACGATCAGGGACAGCACGAGGCCGGTGCAGAGCACGGCCCATGCCGCGTCGAACGAGTCGGTGAAGCGGTCGGCCTCCGCGCCGTTGCAGGAGTCGCATGCCATGGGGGACAGGCCGCCGTACAGCAGGGCGAAGCCCGCTGCGGGCAGCGTGACGAGCGTGGAGAGCAGGGGCGCGACCCAGGCGTGCGGGGCGCGGGGGCTGAGCGTGTCGTCCGACATGCGTACGAGTGAACTCGGCGCGGCGTCGGTGCACATGAGCTGTCGTACTCAGTCGGCTGCCGGGTCGCCCCGTCCTGAGGGGGCCGGTACGCGCCCGGGAACCCGAAGGGGCGGCGCACTCCGACGCGTTGTCGGTGTGCACCGCCCCTCGGGTGGTACGGGTGGCGGGGGTGGCCCGCGTTGTCATGCGGGTTACTTCGGTTCGCTGTTGAACTGTGCCTTCGACCAGCGGTAGCCGAGGGCGGTGAGGCCGAGGCACCAGGCGAGGGCGATCCACCAGTTGTTGCCGATGTCCGTGCCGAGGAGCAGGCCGCGGAGGGTCTCGATGGCGGGGGTGAAGGGCTGGTACTCGGCGATCGGCTGGAACCAGCCGGGCATGGAGTCCAGCGGGACGAAGGCGCTGGAGATGAGGGGCAGCAGGATGAGCGGCATGGCGTTGTTGCCGGCGGCCTCGGCGTTGGGGCTGCCCAGGCCCATGCCTACCGCGATCCAGGTGAAGGCGAGGGCGAAGAGGGCGAGCAGTCCGAACGCCGCCAGCCATTCCAGGACGGTGGCGTCGGTGGAGCGGAAGCCCATGGCCACGCCGATCGCACCGACCAGGACCACGCTGATGATCGTCTGCAGGACACTGCCGACGACGTGCCCGAACAGGATGGAGCTCCGGTGGATCGCCATGGTGCGGAAGCGGGCGATGATGCCCTCGTTCATGTCGGTGGAGACGGAGACGGCGGTGCCGATGGTGGTCGAGCCGATCGTCATCAGCAGGATGCCGGGAACGATGTAGGCGATGTACTCGGAGCGGCCGGCGCCTCCGCTCATGGTGTCGCCGAAGATGTAGACGAAGAGCAGCAGGAGCATGACCGGTGTGAGCAGCAGGTTCAGCGTCAGGGAGGGGTAGCGGCGGGCGTGCAGGAGGTTGCGGCGCAGCATCGTGTTGGCGTCGCGCACGGCGAGGGAGAGGTTGCTCATCGGGCTGTCTCCTTGGTCTGGCTGCTCTGGGAGGGGACGGTGGTGGAGCCGGTGAGGGCGAAGAAGACGTCGTCGAGGTCGGGGGTGTGGACGGTGAGTTCGTCGGCCTCGATGCCGGCGGTGTCGAGGCGGTCGAGGATGGTGCGCAGGGCGCGTTGGCTGCCGTCGCTGGGGAGTTGGAGGGTGAGGGCCTCGTCGTCGGGGGCGGCGTCGGTCAGGGCGGTGGCCGCGTGCCGGTAGGTGGTGGGGTCGGTGAAGCGGAGGCGGATGTGGCCGCCGGGGATGAGGCGTTTGAGTTCGTCGGCGGTGCCTTCGGCGGCGATGCGGCCGTTGTGCAGGACGGCGATGCGGTCGGCGAGTTGGTCTGCTTCTTCGAGGTACTGGGTGGTGAGGAAGACGGTGACGCCGGTGCTGACGAGTTCGCGGATGATGCCCCACATGTTGTGGCGGCTGCGGGGGTCGAGGCCGGTGGTGGGTTCGTCGAGGAAGATGATGCGGGGGGCGCCGACCAGGGTCATGGCGATGTCGAGTCGGCGTTTCATGCCGCCCGAGTAGGCGGAGGCGGGTTTCTTCGCGGCGTCGGTGAGGTCGAAGCGTTCCAGGAGTTCGGTGGCGACCTGTCGTCCCTGGGCCTTGGGCAGGTGGTGCAGGTCGGCCATGAGGAGCATGTTCTCCTCGCCGGTGATCAGCCCGTCCACGGCGGAGAACTGCCCGGTGACACCGATCGCCGCCCGTGCGGCCTGCGGGTCGGTGGCGAGGTCGTAGCCGCCGACCCGGATCTCACCGGAACCGGGGCCGGGCGGGATGAGGGTGGAGAGGATCTTGACGGCGGTGGTCTTGCCTGCGCCGTTCGGGCCGAGCAGGGAGAAGACCGTGCCCTGCGGGACGGCGAGGTCGATGCCGTCCAGGACGTTCTTGTCGCCGTAGGACTTGCGCAGCCCGTTCGCCGCGATGGCCAGGTTCGTCATGCCGGTGCTCCTTGGAGGGGTGGGTGTTCAGAGGCTGCGGGCGGTGATGTCGCCCTGGGAGGTGGTCGCCCTGATGCTCAGGCCGGGCGTGCTGTCGGCGTTCCTGAGCGCGTTGTCGATCCGGCCGTAGCTGGTGCCGGCGTCCAGGGAGGCGGAGACACCGCGGGCGGCGCCGACGGTGATGTCGCCCTGCTGGGTGTTGAGCGTGAGCTGTCCGCGTACGGCTTCGGTGATCTTCAGGTCGCCCCGCTGGGTGCTGATGTCGCCGGGGCCGTTCAGGCGGCCGACGGTGATGTGGGCGTCGAGGCCGGTGAGGCGGGCGCTCGCGGCCTCGTCGAGCTTGACCGAGCGGTGGCCCCCGTCGAAGGCGACGTCGCCGAGCCGGCCGACGCCCCGGAACTCGGCGGCGCCGGACTTGGCCTCGACGCCGGAGCCGGCGGGCAGCTGGACGGTTACCTCGACGGATCCGGAGTTGCCGATGAGCCGGTTCTTCGCCTCCGGGGCCTTGATGTGCAGGACACCGTCGGCGTAGGTGACCTCGGTCTGCTCGGCCGTCCTCACGTCGCGGCTCCTGGAGGGGTTGGCGGGCCGGATCTCGACCGTGGTGTCGGTGCGGTCGGCGGCGATGAACTGGATGCGCCCCGCGGGGATGTCGAGCACGGCCCGGACGGCGGCGGGGGTGTCGAAGTTCTGCATCGTGCGCTCCTCGTGTTCGTGTTTCTGATGATGGAAACGCTACGTTGCATTCCAAGAGGCGGCAACAAGCTTGTTGCGTCCAATCCTTGTTATTGCAGGCCAGGGGACTGAATTTGTTGCAATGGATTCGAAGGTAACGCAACAACCTCAGAGCGTTCGTTGCAACGGAGTGCGAGTGAACGCTCCGTCGGGGGCCTCGCGGGCCATCTGCGCGCAGGGCGGAACGCGGACACGACGAACGGGCGTGACACCGCGTCCGCGGTGTCACGCCCGTTCAGAAGGCCGGCCGGTCGTGGCGGCCTGTGTGTGGTGAGGGTCAGTGCATGAGGGCGTAGTCCATCTCGGTCTGCCAGTAGGTGACCGTCAGGGTGCTGTCGACGTACACGGCCTTGCTGAGGGGCGCGCTCGCGGACGGGCCGCTGGAGCCGCTTCCGTCGCGGCCCTGGAAGTGCACGGTCGCCTTCTTGGTGGAGTAGCCGCCCGTGCCGCTTCCGTCGGCGGAGGACGTCATGACGCCGGCGTACGCGGACTCTCCCGGCAGGATGGTGACCACGGCCTGCGGCTTGCTCTCCTCGACCACGGGCGGGGTGGACTGAGCCTCACCGAACCTCAGGAAGGGGTAGTAGTAGGCGTTGCAGGCCGTCGAGCCGGTGTTGGTCACGGTGAGCAGCATGTGGTTGAGGGGCCGGGGCACGGGGGTGAGCGTCACCTTGGAGTTGCCGCCGTCGCACGCGCGGGTGACAGGGCCGGTGTCCTTCGCGTCGTCCTGCTGTGTGTCCGCGGCGGGGTCGGCCTTCGTGGAACCGGTACCGGAAGCCTTGCCCGCGTCCGAAGCGGAATCTTCTCCGGAGCCGGATCCGGCTGCTCCGCCGTCCTGCGCGGCCGGCGCTTCGGTGTCCGCCGGGGGCTGGGTGTCCGACGCGTCGGGAGCGGTGGTGGTGGCGTCCGCGGCGGCCTGGCCGCCTTCCTGGCAGGCCGTCAGGGACAGGGCTGTGATCAGCGCGGCGGTGCCGAGTACGGAGGTGCGGGCGGCGCGGCGGAAGCGAAGGTTGCGCATGAGACGGTTCTCCCCGTTCGAGGTGATGAGTGCCCGGGGCGCCGTTTGGCGCCCTGCGGTGCGGGCGGGTCTACTGGTCGGTGACGCATGATCAGAGGCGTTACAGGAGTGCGACGACAACCGCGATGCAGATGACCAGCACTCCCGTGGCGACCGCGTCGGTCAGGCTGATTCCAGGTCGAGTACGCACGGCGGCTCCCGGGACGGGTGAGGGTTGGATGTACGGGTCGCGGGGAACGCCGCGGTGTGTCCACATCCTTTCCAGGCCTGGATTTCCGTCGCAACGGTTCCTGCGGCATGTGGGACGCTGGAACGCCTGTACCTACTCTGACCTGCGCAGACATCGCTTCCCTGGAACGCCTTTCCGGGAAGGAACGGAAGGGGAACGGTCGGGGTGGGCACAGAGATCCAGGACTTCGCGGAGCTGCTCAGGGGGTTGAAGGAGCGGTCGGGACTCAGCTACGGGACGCTCGCGCAGAAGCTGCACATGAGCACCTCGACCGTGCACCGCTACTGCAACGGCGACGCCGTTCCCCATGACTACGCGCCGGTCGAACGCTTCGCGCGGGTGTGCCGGGCGTCCTCGGACGAACTTGTGGCACTGCACCGGAAGTGGATCCTGGCCGACGAGGCGAAACGGCGGGGCACGCGCAAGCCGGAAGCCGGCGGGCCCGCTGCCGGATCGCAGGTGCGGGAGGTTGCGGTTCCGGCGTCCGGGGACCCCGGGCCCGTCGCCCCCGCCTCCGGTCCGGCCAGGCCCGAGCCCGCTGGTCCCGGCCGCGCCGCGCCCCGGTCCGAGGCCGAAGCGGAAGCGGAACCGGTGCCCGAAACGGAATCCGGTCCGGAGTCACGGCCCGAAGCGGAATCCGGTTTGGAGTCACGGCCCGAAGCGGGCTCCGAGTCCGAGGACGTGACGCCCGACGGGCACCGCCCCGGCGCGGTTCCCACTCCCCGCCGCGGGGCCACCCGGAAGCTGCGTGTCCTGCTCGCCGCGGTGGCGGTCGTTGCCCTCACCGTCCCCGCGGCTCTCGCCATCCGTGGCCTCGGTGACGACGGACCGTCCGACGGCGGGCGGACCGACGCGGCGCCCAGTCATGCGCCGGTCGTTCCCGGCGGGCGTGCGAGTGCGAGCGCGAAGGAGAGCGCGAAGGAGCGCGCGAGCACCGGGCCGTCAGCGACGCCCGGCGGCACCGCTTCCCCGTCGGCCGGCGGGAGCAGCGCTCCCACGGGCCCCTCGCCGTCCTCGCGCGGTCCGCAGAGCGGTGGAGTACCCGTGCACGCCACGATCAGCTCCTACAACTGGGAGTCGCCCTGCGGGCAGTACTACCTGCTCGACCAGGGGCCCGACGACGTGCCGCCGCCGCCCGCGCCCCAGGACACACGCGGCTGGGCGCGGGCCCTGGGTGGCGTGGACGGCGGTGACATGAAGCTCGAACTCACCCTCCAGGGGACGTCGGGCGAGGCCGTCGTGCTCAACGGACTGCACGTCCGGGTGCTGGGGCGCAACGCGGCGCTCGCCCGGTCCGCGTACTCGATGGGGAACGGCTGCGGGGGAGGCGTCACGCCGCAGAGCTTCGACATCGACCTGGACGACAGCCGGCCGCGTTCGAAGCCCGTCCCCGGGGAGGACGCCGGCAAGGTCGTCCCCGCGAAGGACTTCCCGTACCGGGTGAGCTCCACCGACGTCGAGGTGTTCCACCTCGACGCGCACGTGGAGGGCCACGACGTGACCTGGTACCTGGAGCTGGAGTGGACCAGCGGCGGCAGGAGCGGAACCCTGCGCATCGACGACGGGGGCGAGCCGTTCCGGACGAGCAGTCTCACGGCCCGGCCGGAGTACTACTACCGCGCGGACACGGCCCAGTGGGTCCCGGCGGAACACTGACGGCGGCTGCCGGGGTGGGCCTCGCGCGCCCCGGCAGCCGCGATTTCACTTCGGCACGGCTTCAGCGGCGCAGGGAGGTCTCCTCCCGCATGTGCGACAGCTTGTGGGGATTGCGCACGGCGTAGAGCCCGGTGATGAGCCCGTCATCGATGCGCACCGCCATGACGGTGTCGAGCTCGTCCTCGAGGTGGACGACCAGGGCCGGGGCCGCGTTGACGTGGGCCGGCCGCAGCGCCGGTGCGGAGACCCTCCCCAGGCCTGCGACCAGCAGCCGGGCAACCTTGTCGGCCCCCACGACGGGCCGCAGGACGGCCTGTCTGATCCCGCCGCCGTCACCCAGCAGTACGACGTCGGGGGCGAGGATGTCGAGCAGGCCCTGGACGTCACCCGTTTCGACCGCCCCGCGGAACGCTTCGAGGGCCCGGCGGGTCTCGTCCTGGGAGACGGTCCCGCGCGGTCGGCGTGCCGCGACGTGGGCACGTGCCCGGTGCGCGATCTGGCGGACGGCGTCCCGGCTCCTGCCGACGGCTTCGGAGATCTCCTCGTAGTCGAGGCCGAACACCTCGCGCAGCACGAACACCGCCCGTTCGCTGGGGGCGAGCGTCTCCATGACCAGCATCATGGCCATAGAGACGCTCTCCGCGAGCTCGACGTCCTCGGCCACGTCGGGAGTGGTGAGCAGCGGCTCGGGCAGCCAGGTTCCGACGTAGGACTCCTTGCGGCGCCCGAGCGTGCGCAGCCGGGACAGCGCCTGGCGGGTGGTGATCCTGACCAGATAGGCGCGCCGGTCCCGCACGACGTCGAGATCGACACCGGCCCACCGCAGCCAGGTCTCCTGGAGGACGTCCTCCGCGTCGGCGGCCGAGCCCAGCATCTCGTAGGCGACGGTGAAGAGCAGGTTGCGATGCGCGACGAACGTCTCGGTGGCCGGATCGGGCGCGTCGGCGGGCCGCCCGGGGGTTTTCTCCGTGTGCGCGGACTGGTTGTGCTCGCTGTTCACCGGCTGCTCCCGACTCTTCGCTCTCGACGGACTCCCGCGCACAGGACGCCGGACCCCGGCGTTCCGTGACAGCCGCCGGCGGTGGCGTACGTCACACGGCGGTGCTGTCACGGAGGACGGGCCGCCGGCATCTCGTGTTCGTCCGGTGCAACAGCGACACCACGAGTGAGGACGACATCATGGACGCACGGTTCGACATCTTCGGGAACGAGATCGGCCTCCGCTTCGCCAAGAGGTTCGCGGGCGCGGGCCTGGTGATACAGCAGTCGGCGCTGCCGAGTTCCACCCAGGAACTGGTGTCGCTGCGTGCAAGCCAGATCAACGGCTGCGGTCACTGCATCGACATGCACGTCAAGGAGGCGGCGGCCGCGGGCGAGAGCGCGGTACGGCTCCACCTGGTCGCCGCCTGGCGTGAGTCCACCGTGTTCACCGAGGCCGAACAGGCAGCACTGGCGCTCGCCGAGGAGGGCACCCGGCTGGCAGACGCACACCAGGGGGTGTCCGACGAGACCTGGGCCCTGGTGCGCAAGCACTACGACGACGACCAGATCGCCGCGCTGGTCTCGCTGGTCGCCCTGATCAACGCGGCCAACCGGCTCGCCGTCATCCTGCACCAGCGGGGCGGCTCGTACGAGGCGGGCATGTTCGCCGCCGCGCTCGGCTGAACGAAGGCCCGGCCGGGAACGGCGTCGCCCGTGCGGGACAGGGTCCCGCACGGGCGACGCGTGCTGTTCCCGGCCCGGCGCCGTGTGGCCGCCGGAGCGGGCTCAGAGGCGCTCGGGCGTCCTGATGCCGAGCAGCTTCATGCCCTGGTGCAGGGTGCGGGCGGTGAGTTCGACGAGGAACAGCCGGTTCTCGACGACCTCCGCCGGGTTCTCGTCGCTCAGCACCTGGCACTGGTCGTAGAACGTGGTGAGGTGCGAGGCCAGCTGGTAGAGGTAGGCGGCCAGCTTGTGCGGCTCGTAGCCCTCGGCCACCTCCTCCAGGACCGCGCCGAACTGGTCCAGGTGCAGGCCCAGCGCACGCTCGGCCGGGGCCAGGTCCAGCTCCGGGTGCGCCGCGGGCTTCGCGTCGCCCGCCTTGCGCAGGATGGAGCGGATCCGGGCGTAGGCGTACTGGAGGTACACCGACGTGTCGCCGTTCAGCGACACCATCTGGTCCAGGTCGAACTTGTAGTCCCGCACGGCGGAGGTCGACAGGTCGGCGTACTTCACGGCTCCGACGCCGACGTACCGGCCGTTCTCGACGATCTCCTCCTCGGACAGGCCCACCTTCTCGGCCTTCTCCCGGACCACGGCGGTGGCCCGCTCGACGGCCTCGTCCAGCAGGTCCTCCAGCCGGACGGTGGTGCCCTCACGGGTCTTGAAGGGCTTGCCGTCCTTGCCGAGGACCGTGCCGAAGGCCAGCTGGTGCGCTGTGACGTCCTCGTTCAGCCAGCCGGCGCGGCGGGCCGTCTCGAAGACCATCTTGAAGTGCAGGGACTGCCGGGCGTCGACGACATAGAGGAGGGTTTCGGCCTTGAGGTTCTGCACCCGGTCACGGATCGCGGAGAGGTCGGTCGCCGCGTAGCCGTAGCCGCCGTTGGTCTTCTTCACGATCAGCGGCACCGGGTTGCCGTCCGGGCCCTTCACGTCGTCGAAGAACACGCAGAGCGCACCCTCGGAGCGGACGGCGACGCCCGTCTCCTCCAGGATCCGGCAGGTCTCCTCGAGCATGTCGTTGTAGCCGGACTCGCCGACGATGTCGGGGTCGTCGATCTCCATGTCGAGCTTGTCGAAGACGGAGTAGAAGTAGATCTTCGACTCGTCGACGAAGCGCTGCCAGTGGGCCAGCGTCTCCGGGTCACCGGCCTGGAGGGCCACCACCCGGTCACGGGAGCGGGCCTTGAACTCCTCGTCGGAGTCGAAGAGGACCCGCGACGCCTTGTAGACGCGGTTCAGCGACGACATCGCCGCCTCACCGTCGGCCTTGTCGCCTTCGTGCTTCAGCTCGTCCGGGTGCTCGAAGAGGTACTGGATGAGCATGCCGAACTGGGTGCCCCAGTCGCCGATGTGGTGGCGCCGGACGACGCTCTCGCCGGTGAATTCGAGGATCTGGACCACCGCGTCACCGATGACCGCCGACCGCAGGTGGCCGACGTGCATCTCCTTGGCCACGTTCGGCTGGGCGTAGTCGACGACGGTCGTGCCGGGTGCGGCCTTCAGCGGGACGCCGAGCCGGTCGCCGTCGGCCGCTCGCGCGGCGAGGGTCTCGACGATCGCCCGGTCGGTAAGGGTGATGTTCAGGAAGCCGGGGCCGGAGACCTCGATGTCCTTGATCAGCTCACCGGCCGGAAGGGCCGCCGTGACCTGGGACGCCAGCTCGCGCGGGTTGCCCTTGAGCTTCTTGGCGAGGGCGAGGATCCCGTTGGCCTGGAAGTCGGCCCGGTCGCTTCGGCGCAGCAGCGGGTCCGCGGTGCCGGCATCCGGCAGTGCTGCCGTCAGGGCGTCCGCGAGCTGCTGCTGGAGCGTGGAAGCGAGGGAAGGGACCGAAGCCATGAGACGGCTGCCGTTTCCGTAGGAGACAAAGGATCACTCCAGTATCCCACGGGGCGTAAAGCCGTTTTCGCGCTGCGGTCGGTACCTGGGAGAATGGGGGTGCCCCTGATGGGGCCCGCCCCTACGAGTCCTACACGAGAGAAGGACGTGCCGACCGTGGCTTCGAGTCAGAGCAGCACCGAGACCGACTGGGTCTCCCGCTTCGCGGACGATGTCATCGCCGAATCGGAGCGACGTGCGCCTGGCAAACCGGTCGTCGTCGCGTCCGGGCTCTCCCCGTCGGGCCCGATCCACCTGGGCAACCTGCGCGAGGTCATGACCCCGCACCTCGTCGCGGACGAGATCCGCCGGCGCGGGCACACCGTCCGCCACCTGATCTCCTGGGACGACTACGACCGCTACCGCAAGGTGCCGAACGGTGTCGAGGGCGTCGACGACTCCTGGCAGGCGCACATCGGCAAGCCGCTGACCTCGGTGCCCGCCCCGGCCGGGTCGGCTTACGCGAACTGGGCCGAGCACTTCAAGGCTGCGATGACGCAGGCGCTGGACGAGCTGGGTGTCGAGTACGACGGGATCAGCCAGACCGAGCAGTACCTCGCGGGCACGTACCGCGAGCAGGTCCTGCACGCGATGAGGCACCGCGCCGACATCGACGCCGTCCTGGACCGCTACCGCACCAAGAAGGACGGCGCGGCGGGCGGCAAGGGCGGCAAGAAGCCGCAGCAGAAGAAGGTCGACGAGGCCGAGTTGGAGGCGGCCGAGGGATCGGGCGCGGCGGACGAGGACGACGGTGGCTCCGGCTCCGCCGGCTACTTCCCGTACAAGCCGTACTGCGGCAACTGCGAGAAGGACCTCACCGTCGTCACCTCCTACGACGACGACACGACCGAGCTGAACTACACCTGCTCGGCCTGCGGCTTCGCCGAGACGGTCCGGCTCAACGAGTTCAACCGCGGCAAGCTGGTCTGGAAGGTCGACTGGCCGATGCGCTGGGCCTACGAGGGCGTGATCTTCGAGCCCAGCGGTGTGGACCACTCCTCGCCGGGCTCGTCGTTCGTGGTCGGCGGCCAGATCGTGCGCGAGGTCTTCGACGGCGTCCAGCCGATCGGTCCGATGTACGCGTTCGTCGGGATCTCCGGCATGGCGAAGATGTCGTCCAGCAAGGGCGGTGTGCCGACCCCGGCCGACGCGCTGAAGATCATGGAGGCGCCGCTGCTGCGCTGGCTGTACGCGCGGCGCAGGCCGAACCAGTCCTTCAAGATCGCCTTCGACCAGGAGATCCAGCGGCTCTACGACGAGTGGGACTCGCTGGCCCGCAAGGTGGCCGACGGCACGGTGCTCCCCGCCGACGCCGCCGCCTACGCCCGCGCCGTCGGCACGGCCGCAGGGGAGCTGCCCAGCACCCCTCGCCCGCTGCCGTACCGCACGCTCGCCTCGGTCGCCGACATCACCGCCGGCGCCGAGGACCAGACGCTGCGCATCCTCAGCGAGCTCGACCCTTCGAGCCCGCTGACCTCGCTCGACGAGGCACGCCCCCGGCTCGACCGCGCCGAGAACTGGATCACCACCCAGGTCCCGGCCGAGTCGCGCACCATCGTCCGCGACGAGCCGGACAAGGAGCTGCTCGGCTCCCTGGACGAGCAGGGCCGCGAGTCGCTGCGACTGCTGCTGGAAGGGCTCGACACGCACTGGTCGCTGGACGGTCTGACCACCCTTGTCTACGGCGTGCCGAAGGTGATGGAGGGTCTGGCGCCGGATGCCAAGCCGACGCCCGAGCTGAAGACGGCCCAGCGCTCGTTCTTCGCCCTGCTGTACCGGCTGCTCGTCGGCCGCGACACCGGGCCGCGCCTGCCCACGCTCCTCCTCGCGGTCGGGGCGGACCGGGTGCGGACGCTGCTCGGCGCGTAGTCGCTCCTGGAGTGAGAACGGGCGGGCCGCTCAGCGGCCCGCCCGTTTCGTCTGTCCGTTTCCGCTCTACGCGATGTGGTCGGCGGCCATCTCGTTGTCGAAGCGCTGCTTGAAGCCGGGCAGCAGCCGACGGAGCAGGGCGGCGCTACGCGGGTGGTGGACGTTGTGGACGTCCGACAGGGTGATGTCGAGCGCCTCGGCACTCGGGTGGGTCTGGTGCTGGTGCGTGTACTCGGCGTACGCCTCGTACGCGAGCTTGCTGAACTGGGCCTCGTCCTCTGCCCACTCGGTCGTTTCGACGTCCTGCTGAGCCATGTCCTGGCGCACCGGTCCCGGTTGCTCCTGCTGCTGTCCGGGCTGCCGCTCCGGTTCCGGTTCGCGCGGGTGCGGGAAGGCGCCGATCGTGCCCACGTTGCCGAGCGGGCGGGTCCGGCCCGGGCCCGAGGGGATCATCACGGGGCTGGAATCCGTGCCCTCGTCGTACTCGGGGTCGTACCCGCCGTCGTACGCCTCGTCCTTGGGGGCGGCGAACCACGGGCTGTTGTGCGAGCCGGGGCCCTCCTGCGGGTACTGCTGCTCGAACTCGTCCTGCTGGACGAAGCGGTCCTGCTGCTCGTACTCGTCCTGCCGGTCGTACTCGTCCTGCTGGTACCGGTGGGGCCGGTCCTGCCGGGGGGCGTGCTCCTGCTCGCCCTGGGGCTGCGCTGCGTAGGGGAGTTGGGGCTGTTGCTCCGCCTCCACGGCGGCCGGGGCCGGCGGCAGCAGGGCCGGCTCTATGCCCGCCGCGGCGAGGCCCATGGGGGCGGTCTCGGCGAGCGGGACGCCGTACTTCGCCAGACGCAGCGGCATCATCGACTCGACGGGTGCCTTGCGGCGCCAGTTGCGGCCGAAGCGCGCCTGGAGGCGGGCCTGGTAGATCAGCCGGTCCTGTTCGAGCTTGATGACCTGCTCGTAACTGCGCAGCTCCCACAGCTTCATCCGGCGCCACAGCTTGAACGTGGGGACGGGGGAGAGCAGCCAGCGGGTGAGGCGGACGCCCTCCATGTGCTTGTCGGCCGTGATGTCCGCGATCCGGCCCACGGCGTGCCGTGCCGCCTCGACGGCGACGACGAACAGGATCGGGATCACCGCGTGCATCCCGGTGCCCAGCGGGTCGGGCCAGGCCGCCGCGCCGTTGAAGGCGATCGTCGCCGCGGTCAGCAGCCACGCGGTCTGACGCAGCAGCGGGAACGGGATGCGCATCCACGTCAGCAGCAGGTCCAGTGCGAGCAGGACACAGATGCCCGCGTCGATGCCGATCGGGAAGACGACGGAGAACTCGCCGAAGCCCTTCTCCTCCGCGAGTTCGCGTACGGCGGCGTACGAGCCCGCGAAACCGATCGCGGCGATGAGCACGGCGCCGGCGACGACCACCCCGATGAGCACGCGGTGTGTGCGTGTCAGCTGCATTGCGGCCACCCGCGATCCCCTCCCGACTTCGATGAACCGGCTCCACTTCGGCACCCGGCGCGGGCACAGCCTGGCACATGCCCGCCCGGCGTGTTGCGTGGGGAGGGCCGAAGCCCGGTGCTCGTGGGAGCACCGGGCTTCGTCAAGGGGCTTCGCGGCAGGGGAGTTGGCGCCCTGCCGCGCTCAGGTCACGACTTGTCGTCGGTCTTGGCCGAGGACGATGCCGACTCCTTGGAGGACGGCGAGGCGGAGGACTTCGCCGTGTCGCCGTCGTCGCCACCGACCGCCGCGACGGCTTCCTCGGCCGCCTTCCGGGCGTCCTTCAGGATGTCGGCGGCGGAGGGCGTCTTGGCGCCCGCGAATCCGGCCCCGTTGTAGGTGACGCTGACGACGACGTTGCCGGTGCGGGCGACGACCGTCGCGTACTCGAAGTCCTCCTTGGACTTCTTGAGGGTGTAGGTCACGGCCGTGGCCTGCTCGCCGAGACCGGCCGCGGGCTTGGCGGAGGTCTTCTCGGCGCCCTCGGTCGCCTGCGCCTTCGCGACCTGCTTGGTGTACTCGTCCGTCGCGCGCTTGGCGCCGCTGCCCAGGGACTGGTCCGAGTCGAAGCGGGTGTAGCCGACGTCGAGCCAGCGGTACTGGGAGCCCTTGACGCCGTTGTCGTCCAGGCCGTTCCAGGAGCAGCCGCCGCGGCTGGCGGTGTCGCTGGACTTGCCGGGGCTGCCGCCCTTGTTCTTCGTCTTCGGGACCAGGTCCTCGATCGTCTTCCTGGCGAGCGACGTGCAGGCGTCGGGCAACTCGGTGAACTTCGCGGGCTCGACGGTCGGCTCGGTCTTCTTCGCACTCGGGGAGGCCGAGGCGCCCGAGTCCTTCGCGTCGCCGGAGTCCGACGAGCAGCCGGCGACGACGAGCATCACCGGGACGGCGGCGCAGGCGAGTATGCGGGACAGTCGCGGGGCTGATCGGTGCATGGTTCCTTCACTCGGACGGCACGGCGGTCTCGGTCGTGCGGGCGGGCGGTACGTCGGTCGTGCGGTGCACGGTCATGCGGTGCACGGTCGGGCGGTACGTCGGTCGTGATGTCGCGCCGGCCGTGATGTCGCACGGCCGGGGGTGCGGCGCGGGTCGTACGTGGCTCGGCACGCCCGTGGGCCGGTTCGTCGGCCGGGGGCCACGGTACGACGGACCGCGACCGGACGGCGCCTCCGGCCGGAGGCCCCGGAGGGGGCCGCGGGCTCCGGCCGGGGCCCGTCGCGGCCCGTTCAGTCGCCGAGGGTGTCGGCCAGATTCCTTGCCAGGGCCTGCGTCTTCTCCTGCAGTTCCCTGCTGTCGGGCACCTCGGTGACGAGCGCGGGCTGCTCGGTGTAGTGGACGGTCACGATGACGTTCGATGTGCGGAATACCACGCTCACGGTGCGGTGCTGCGAGCTGGAACCCGTCCGGGTGAGCGCGTCGTCCAGGAACGCGGCGTCCCCGAGTTCGTCGAGCAGCCGCGGCCGGAGATCCACGTCCGGGTCGGTGCCCGTGGCGGTGCCGGACGGGTCGGCGGAGGGTGAGGCGGAGCCGCTCGGGGAGCCGGACGGCGTGCCGTCGGCCGGCGCCGAGGCCGATCCGCCCGCCTTCTCACTGGGGGTGACGCCGGACGGTGCGGGGAGGGCGGCGGCTTCCTCCTTCTTCGCGTACACGTCCCGGGCGCGGTCGTCGTCGCTCACCGCGGGGTCGTACGACACGACGCGCTCGAAGTCGATGGACAGGTTCCGGGAAGCGTCCGGGGCGTCCGACTTCCAGCGGCAGCCGACCTTGCGGTCCGTGTCGTAGGTGACGGTGGCCGTGCCCTCGTACACCTTGTCCTGCTGCTCCTCGGGCAGTGTGGCGGCGCCCGGCAGCAGGTCCTTGAGGGTGGAACGCGGTACGGCACGGCAGGATTCGGGCAGCGTCCGGTACTTCCCGGGAGGCGCGGCCGTGACCGTCGGGCTGCCGGGCTTGCTGTCGGCGGCGGGGTCGTCGGCGTCGGAGCCGGCGCTGCAGCCGGCGACGAGCGCTACGAGAAGCGCGACGCCGGGTACGTACGCCATGTGTCGCACGGTCCCAGGCTCCCTTCGGTACGAAAACGGGTTGCCGCTCGATGGCGGCCGATGGACACAATGTGTATCGCACGCGCCGCTGTGAATGCCGGTCGGCCGACCGTTATGCCGACCTCGGCACCGGTTTTGCGCTTTCAGTCTTTATCGGGGGAATCGAGGGGTTATGTCGTATGTAGAGGTACCGGGTGCGAAGGTTCCCATCCGTATGTGGGCGGATCCGGCGTCCGTCGAGGACGGCGCGATGCAGCAGCTGCGGAACGTGTCCACGCTGCCCTGGATCAAGGGTCTGGCCGTCATGCCGGACGTCCACTTCGGCAAGGGCGCGACCGTCGGTTCTGTGATCGCGATGCACGGCGCGGTCTGCCCGGCCGCGGTGGGCGTGGACATCGGCTGCGGGATGTCGGCAGTCAGGACGTCGCTCACGGCCAACGACCTGCCGGGAGACCTCTCGCGGCTCCGGTCGAAGATCGAGCAGGCGATTCCCGTGGGCCGGGGGATGCACGACAGCACGGTCGACCCGGGCAGGCTCCACGGCTTCCCGACCACCGGCTGGGACGACTTCTGGACGCGGTTCGACGGGATCGCCGAGGCGGTCAAGTTCCGGCGGGAACGGGCCACCAAGCAGATGGGGACGCTCGGGAGCGGGAACCACTTCATCGAGTTCTGCCTCGACGAGGCGGGATCGGTGTGGCTGATGCTGCACTCCGGTTCCCGGAACATCGGCAAGGAGCTCGCCGACTTCCACATCGGCCAGGCCCAGAAGCTTCCGCACAACCAGGGACTCGTCGACCGTGACCTGGCCGTCTTCATCGCGGACACCCCGCAGATGGCGGCGTACCGCAACGACCTGTTCTGGGCCCAGGAGTACGCCAAGTACAACCGCTCGATCATGATGGGGCTCTTCCAGGACGTGGTCCGCAAGGAGTTCAAGAAGGCCCGGGTCACGTTCGAGCCGGTCATCTCCTGCCACCACAACTACGTCTCCGAGGAGCGGTACGACGGCATGGACCTGCTGGTCACCCGGAAGGGCGCGATCCGCGCCGGCTCGGGGGAGTTCGGCATCATTCCCGGCTCCATGGGGACCGGCTCGTACATCGTGAAGGGCCTGGGGAACGCGAAGTCGTTCAACTCCGCCTCGCACGGTGCGGGCCGGCGGATGAGCAGGAACGCGGCCAAGCGGAGGTTCTCGACGCAGGACCTGGAGGACCAGACGCGGGGTGTGGAGTGCCGCAAGGACTCCGGCGTGGTGGACGAGATCCCGGCGGCGTACAAGCCGATCGAGCAGGTCATCGATCAGCAGCGGGATCTGGTCGAGGTCGTCGCGAAGCTCAAGCAGCTCGTGTGCGTGAAGGGCTGAGGCCCGGGGCCGCACACGGGAGGCAGGCCTAGCCCGGATGGCGGGCCGGATGCGAGCGACGGAGCCCGCCCGGGTGCCCGGCCCGTCCCGACGTCAGGCCCCGGACCGACCGCGGTCCGGGGCCTGACGCCGTTCGCTGGGTACGTCGGCAGCTCTCAGGAGATGCCGACGGCCATGGCGCCGCCGCCGGTGGCGACACCGCCGCTCGGCTTGGGGGCGGTGAAGGGCGGGGTGTCCTGCCGGCACGTCGTTCCGGCAGGCGGAAGGACTCCGTCGACGAAGTAGCGGCTCTCGTGTTCCTGGACGCAGCTGCTGGGGTTGAGGAGGGCGGTGTGTCCGTACCCCTCGTTGGTCAGCAGGCGGGCGTCGGCGAGCTCCTCGACCATGGCCCGCGAGTTCGGGTAGGCGGTCGAGGGGTCGTAGGTGGTGCCGACGACCAGGACGGGGTTCGCGGTCCGTCGGTCCCACGGGCCGGTGTAGCGGTCGGGGGAGGTGGGCCAGGCGGTGCACCCTGCGGTCGACCAGGTCCAGAAGCGCCCTGCGTCGCCCGCGCGGGCGGCGGAGGCCTCCTCCAGGGAGGGGTAGACACCGGCGTCACGCGGGTTGGGGCTGTCACCGCAGAGCACGGCCGCCGCCTGCTCCTCGCCCACATACGGGTTCGGATCGGGGACCGGCGGTGCGGGCGGGAAGGCCGCGGGCTCCGGTGCGCGGCCCTGCCACAGCTCCTGCAGCCGGCCGGCGAGGCAGGCCCACCCGCTGACGAGGTAGAGGCTGTTCACCGTGTCGGCGACCGTACGGGCATACGTCCACGTGTCCACGGGCTCCTTCCGCAGCCGCTGGGTCAGCCGGTCGAACTTGTCCCGGGTCGCCTTCGGGGTGCCGGCGGAGAAGGAGCAGCGGGCGGTGGTGGTGGAACCGCACAGGTCGAGGAACTCGTCGAGGGTCGCCGCCGCGCTGCGGTCGGAGCCGACGCGGAGGAACGTCGTGAGCCGGGCGTCGTCGGACGCGTGGTTCGTCCAGGCCTGGGGGCCGATGTTGCTGTCCAGGGTCATGGTCCGGACCTTGCCGGGGAAGAGGTTGGCGTAGGTGGCGCCCAGGATCGTGCCGTAGGAGATCCCGTAGTAGTTGAGCTGGGGCTCGCCCACCGAGCGACGGAGCTGATCGAGGTCGCGGGCGGTGTCGGCGGTCGACACATGGCGCAGGAGCTCGGGGTCCTTCTTCTCGCAGCGGCGGGCCAGATCCGCGTACGCGGCGGTGAAGTCCTTCTGCTCCTTCTCGCCCACCGGGAAGCCCACGGCCTTGCTCGCGTTCCAGTCGGCGGCTTCCTCGGGACTCGTGAAGCAGTTCACGGCGGTGCTGTTGCCGATCCCGCGGGGGTCCCAGCTGATGATGTCGAACCGTTCCCGCACCTCGCGGGGGAAGAACGAGTAGTTCTGCGGCATCTGGACCGTCCCGGGGCCGCCGGGGCCGCCGGGATTGAAGAACAGGGTGCCGACACGCTGCCCGGGGCCGGTCGCCTTCCGTCTGACAACGGCCAGGTCGATGCTGCGGCCTCCCGGGTCCGCGTGGTCCAGGGGCACCTTCGTGGTAGCGCAGTCGAACGGACTGCCCGGGATGCAGGGTCTCCAGTCCAGGTGTGGGGCGGGCACGGAGGGTATGGGCGCACCGTCGGCTGCGACCGGGCCCTGCCCGGTCAGTGCGGTCGAGCAGGACAACACCGCGGCGACGACGGCTGCGTGGCGCCGTCGGCCCACCATGAGTGCGCGCAGGGGGTGTACAGGCATGCTTCGGCCTCTCTCCGGTGACTGAGCGCCCGAGCCGGCCGATGACCTGGACCTCGGCACGCACCTGTGTCCACAACACAGCGCTCCACCAGGGCGCGCGAGGCATGCGCAGCCGATCGGCGACGCGGTTCGCCCCGAGAGGCGCCGCGGCCGGAGGGCCTGCCGTGGCATTCGGGTGCCCGCACGCGCGCGAGCCCCGGACCCCTGTTGGCGTGGATCCGGGGCTCGCGTGAGCCGTGAGCCGTTCGGCTGTCGGGCGTGTGCCGTCAGCCGTTCAGCCGTCGGCTTCAGAGCGTGCGGTGGACCTTGGAGTTGGAGGCCTGGGCGCGGGGGCGGACCACCAGGAGGTCGATGTTGACGTGGCTGGGGCGGGTCACGGCCCAGGTGATCGTGTCGGCCACGTCGTCGGCGGAGAGCGGGGCATCGACGCCCGCGTAGACCTTGGCCGCCTTCTCCGTGTCGCCGCGGAAGCGGGTGGTGGCGAACTCGTCGGTCTTGACCATGCCGGGCGCGACCTCGATCACGCGGACCGGGGTGCCGACGATCTCCAGACGGAGGGTCTCCGCCAGTACGTGCTCGCCGTGCTTGGCGGCGACGTAACCGCCACCGCCCTCGTACGTGGAGAGGCCGGCCGTCGAGGAGAGGATCACGACGGTGCCGTCCCCGCTCGCGGTCAGGGCGGGGAGCAGGGCCTGGGTGACGTTGAGCGTGCCGATGACGTTGGTCTCGTACATCTGGCGCCAGTCGGCCGGATCGCCCGTCGCGACCGGGTCGGCGCCCAGCGCGCCGCCGGCGTTGTTGACGAGGACGGCCAGCGAGCGGAACGCGGTGGCGAACTCGTCGACCGCCGCACGGTCGGTGACGTCCAGGGCGTACGCCGTCGCCTTGTGCCCCGCCTCGCCGAGCTCGGCGGCCAGCGCCTCGATGCGGTCCTTGCGGCGTGCGGTGAGCACCACGCGGTATCCGGCCGCGGCCAGCTGCCTGGCGGTCGCGGCACCGATGCCGCTGCTCGCGCCGGTGATGACGGCGATGGGGGTGGCGGCCATGCGAACTCCTCGGACAGCTGATCGGTACGGGGCCAGGATAGGCGGGCGCTCCGCGGGCGGACCCAGTGGTTGCGGACGGGCTCAGTGGTTTCGGACGGGCTCAGTGGTTGCGGGCGGACCCAGTGGTTGCGGACGGGCTCAGTGGTTTCGGGGGGCGTACATGATCAACGCCATGCCGGCCAGGCAGATCAGCGCGCCGGTCACGTCCCAGCGGTCCGGGCGGTAGCCGTCGGCGACCATGCCCCAGGCGATCGAACCGGCGACGAACACCCCGCCGTACGCCGCGAGGATGCGGCCGAAGTCACCGTCCGGCTGGAGCGTGGCCACGAATCCGTACGCCCCGAGAGCGATGACGCCCGCACCGATCCAGATCCATCCGCGGTGCTCGCGCACGCCCTGCCAGACGAGCCAGGCACCTCCGATCTCGAAGAGCGCGGCTACGACGAAGAGCGCGATGGAGCGGGCGACGAGCATGCGCCCAGCGTGTCATGCGGGTGCGCGGGAACCGGCGGGTGGGCCGGGTGGGCCGGGCGGCGACGGTGGGCCGTGCGGGTGGGGGGAAGCGCGGCGAACCGGTCATGAAATAGAGGTGATTGTGGCCTATCGATATGTTCGGCGGATGCGAGTGACGCGTAGAGCAGTGCTGAAGGTGCCCGCCGTCGCGGCGGTGGTGGCGACTGTGGTGCTGGGCCCGGGGCTGTCCGCCGTGGCCGAGCCGGCGCCTCGAGGGATCGCCCCGGAGGCCGATGTGGCCCATCACGGTCGCGTCTCGCTCCGGGAGGAGCGGATCGAGATCCAGTTGCGGACCGGGAACCGTGGGCCGTCGCCGCTCGCCGACGCGACGGTGCGGCTCCGCTTCTCCGCGCCGTTGGCCGCATGGTCGCGTCTGCCCCAGGGCTGCCTGCGCAGCGGCAGCAGCACGGTGCTGTGCGGAACCGGTCCGCTGCGCGTGACCGGAGAGGCGCACCGCACCGCTCTGGGGCTGCGGTTCACGGGTCGGCCTGCCGAGGTCGTGGTGCGGGTGGACACCGTGTGGAACGGTGGCGCGAGCGACCGGAACCGGCGGAACGACACGCATGAGGTGCTCGTCCTTTCCACGGGTGACGCCTACGTCTTCTGAAGCCGGGCGCTGCGGGCGGGGTCGCTCCGGGAGCGGGCCGCCCGGGCCGGGTGCGGGCAGCAGCGCGGGAGCGGTCATCGGCCCAGGGCGCCTCGCAGTGCGTCTGGGCCGGGGCGGTCGCTCGCCCACGCGATGTATCCGTCGGGGCGTATGAGCAGGGTGGTCGTACGGTCGTCCGTCCAGTGCGCGTGGACGAGCGGGGTCGGCTCCGCGGCGGCAGTGGCGGGGGCGGGGGTGTCCGGCGGTGTCACGAGGACGAAGGAGCCGTCGCGCAGAAGCTCCAGCAGGCGCCCCTCGGTGAGCCGCAGGTCGGGCGCGCGGGTGCCCGTGAGGCGGTGGCTGCCCTTCGGGGCGTCGTAGGAGATCCCGACTCCGGAGATCCTTCCGATCACCTTGTCCAAGGCCGGCCGCACGGCGGAGAGGGCATGGGTGAGGACGGTCCGGGCGAAACGCTGCAAGGGCGTCCTGGCCATGGCCAGGCGGATGATCGCACCGCTGGCGCGCAGTACCTGGGAGCCGACCGGATGCCTTTCCCCGTGGTAGCTGTCGAGCAGCGCCTCGGGGTCGGCGGACTGCCCGCGCAGGACGGCCGCGAGTTTCCAGGAGAGGTTCGCCGCGTCCTGGAGACCGGTGTTCATGCCCTGGCCGCCCGCCGGGGAGTGGACGTGTGCGGCGTCCCCGGCGAGGAAGACCCGGCCGGTGCGATAGGCGGGCACCTGACGTTCGTCGCTGTGGAAGCGTGAGATCCAGCGCGCGTCGTGCATCCCGTGGTCGGAGCCGAGCGCGGTGCGGGCGATCTCGCGCAGCTCCTCGAGGTCCACGGGGTCGTTGTCGTCGGCCTGGTGTGTGCGGTTCCAGCCCATGACGCGGTACCAGCCGTCGCCGAACGGGGCGATGAAGGCGAACGCGTCTCCCGCGCCGTTGACCGTGAGCAGCCCGGTGGGGGCCTCGGTGAGCCGGACATCGGCCAGGACGATGGACTTGATCACGGCCTCACCGGGAAAGGGTAGGCCCAGGGCCCGGCGAACGGAGCTGCGCACCCCGTCCGTTCCCACGAGATACCGGGCCTCCAGGGTCGAACGCCTCCCGTCGGCACCGCGTATCTCGGCGGTGACCCCGGCGTTGGCGTCGGACTGATTCAGGCCGAGCAGCTCCGTCCCGTACCGCAGGTCCACCCCGGCCTTGAGTGCTCGGTCCCTCAGCAGCTGTTCGACTTCGTACTGCGGGGTGATGAGAAGGAAGGGGAAGCGGCTCGGCAGCCGGGTGAGGTCGAGGGAGAGCCGGCCGAAGAGCCGCATCCGGTGGAGGGGTGTGCCGGTCGCGACCAGTGCGTCGGCGAGCCCCCGGCTGTCGAGCAGCTCCAGTGTCCGCGCGTGCACGGCGAAGGCCCGGGTCAGGGTGCCGGCCTCGCGCGGTCGGCGCTCGACGAGGGCGACCGACACACCCTGGGTGGCGAGATCGCCTGCCAGGAGCAGTCCGGTGGGACCCGCCCCCACGACCACGACGTCGACGGTGCCGGACTTGCCGGATCCCGCGCCGGACGTGCCGGTGGAGGTGGCGGTATCGGCCGTGCCGGCCGTGACAGCGGCGTCGGCGGTGGTGGGTTTGCTGGACGTGCCGGTCATGACAGCCTCCGAACAGATCGCGCCAACGCATGTTGGCCAACGGTTGTTGGTCAACGCTTGTTGGCAACGGTAGGGCGGGCGCGCCTGGCTTGTCAACGCTTGTTGGCCTACGATTGTTGGCATGACAGAGCACGCCCCTTCCGCTCCACGCCGCTCGGACGCCACCAGGGCGGCGATCCTCGAAGCCGCCCGCGAGCGGTTCGCCGCCGACGGGTACGAGCGCGCCACCATCAGGGCCATCGCCCGTGACGCGCGCATCGACCCGTCGATGGTGATGCGCTACTACGGCTCCAAGGAGGGGCTGTTCGCCGCCGCGTCCGCGATCGACCTGAGGCTGCCCGGCCTGGGCGCGCTGCCCGGCAAGCACGTGGGCGCGGTGCTCGTCGAGCACTTCCTGGACCGCTGGGAACAGGACGACGTGCTGACCGGCCTGCTCAGGGTCGGCGTCACCAACGAAGCGGGGGCCGAGCGGATGCGTGCCGTCTTCGCGGAGCAGCTGGGGCCGGTCGCCGCCGGTGTCTGCCCCGATCCCGCGGACGCCCCGCGGCGCGCGGCGCTCGTGTCCTCGCAGATCCTGGGCATGGCGCTCGCGCGGTACGTGCTGCGGATCGAGCCGGCCGTGGCGATGTCACGGGAGGAGGTCGTCGCCTGGCTCGCACCCACGGTCCAGCGCTATCTGACGGCCGGGAAGCCCTGAGGCACCCGCGCCCTCTCAGGTGGTCGGCGCCTGGCTCCCCGCTCCGCCGAACTCGCGTACGGCGTCCTCCACGATGGCTTCCAGGCGGGCGTGATGGGCGCCCCGCCAGTACACCCGCCCACAGGTGGCGCACTGTGCGAACACGTCGTAGGACGCCTGCGTGCCCTGCTCCAGGCGGGAGCTCACGGAGTCCTTGTCGGCCTCCGTGAGTTCCCCGTTGCAGGCCGTGCAGCGGGTCCACGGGGCGAGTGCGGGGGCGAAGCGGCCCAGGATGTCGCGGAGCTGCTCGTCGGGCCGGTCGCTGTAGACGTACGCCCCCGCCCAGATCTCCCTGCGGCGGAGGAGCCCCCGGTCCCGGGAGAGCATGACGCGCCGCTGCTCCGCCGAGAGGGCGGCCAGCGCCGGGTCGCCGATGTCCTCGCTCTCGTACGCGGCGTCCACACCGAGGAGGCGCAACCGCCGGGCGAGCGTGCCCAGATGGACATCGAGGAGGAAGCGCAGCGGTGCGCCGGGGACCTGCTGGGGCCGCCGCACCGCCCGGACCTCGACCAGTTCGCCCGCACCGGGGATGTGCGACACCGGCACGGGGCTCCCGTCGACGAGGAGCTGCCCGGCCTCGGTGAGCGGGATGCCGAGTGACTCCACGACGTGTCCGAGGGTCGACGAGCCGTCCGTGGCGACGGCCGTGCGTCCGCGGCGGCGGTCATGGGCGACGAAGAGCCGCAGTTCCGGGGCTACTTCGAGGGCGATCTCGGGTCCGTTCACCAGGTCAGGATGCCATCGGGCGGGGCGCGGCAGCGAGAGGTTTCCGATGGCCGTGGCGGCGGTGACCGGCGCTCCGGCTGCTGTCAGCGCTGCGCGAAGGCCGCCGGGGGAACGCCCACCGTGGCCGTGAAGTCCCTGACCAGGTGGGCCTGGTCGCTGTAGCCGAGGTCGGCGGCGAGTCGCGCCCAGTCGGGCTCGGGGTCGGATCCGGCGCGTTGCAGCGCCTCGTGGATGCGGTGACGGAGGATGACCCACTTGGGCCCGACCCCCACACAGGTGGAGAACAGCCTTTGCAGCGAGCGCACGGAGAGTCCGCCCGCACGGGCGAGGGCGTCCACCCTCAGCAGCGAACGGTCCGTCCGCACGAGCTCGGCGAGCTCCGTCGCGAGTTCCGCCTGCGGGTCCGGCGGCGGAAGGAGGGACAGGACGTACGAGTCCAGTGCCGCGACCCGGGCGTCCTCGTCGGCCGGATCGAGTACGGACGGCACCGTCTCCGAGGCGGAGGGCCCGTGCTCGGGCGCGCCGAGCACCTCGTCGGCCGGGACCCGGCGCCCGGTCCACTCCGAGACGGGCAGCCGAGGGGCGAACGGCCTGAAGGCGCCGGGCCGGAACTTCACCCCGCACACCCGCCCCCTGCCCTCCAGCCGCTGGCTGAACAGGCCCTGGACGACGCCGTAGACCTCGGCGGAGCCGGTGCGTCGCGCCTCGCTGCCCGACTCCGTGCGCTCGAAGACCAGGTGGACGCTCGGGTGCGGCACCACCTGCGAGGTGTACGCCTCCGAGAGGTCCCAGTCGATCAGCCAGTAGTGCTCCAGGTGCGGCCGCAGTTCCGGAGCGGGGTCACGGAGGCGGAAGCGCACGCGGCTGAACAGGTCGGGGGCGTCGACGATGCCCCGCGTCTCGCGTCCAGGTCCGGCCATGGTCGGATCCTATGGCCGCACACGTGCGGCCCCTGGCGTGTTTCTTCAAGACGCCGTGCCGCGCGGGGTGCATCGTCGGAAGCATGAAGACGATCAGCGAACTCCTCGAAGAAGCCACCACGCGGGCGGTCCCCGTGGTGCGGGGCATCGATGACGCCCAGCTGGCCGGTGGCACACCGTGCAGCGAGTACGACGTCAGGGCCCTGCTGAGCCATCTCTTCTCCGTGATCGAGAACTTCCGGGTCCTGGCCGCCAAGGGAACGACCGATTTCGGCCGCACGGAGGACGTCGTCACGGGGGACTGGAGGGGCCGGTTCGACGACGAGACGGCTCGGCTGGTGAAGGCATGGGCCGAGCCGGGTGCGGAGGAAGGGGCGACCGGAGGCATGGGCATGCCGGCCAGGACGGTGGGGCTCATGGTGCTGGGGGACCTGACCGTGCACGCCTGGGACCTCGCCCGGGCGACGGGCCAGGACTTCGTGCCGGACCCCGTCGTGGTCGCGGAGCTGGAGCCGGGCCTGGCCGGTCTGGCCCCGAAGGCCCGGGAGATGAAGGTGTTCGGCGAGCCGTTGCCCGCCGCGCCGGAGGCTACGGCTTTCGAGCGGGTGCTGGCCATGACGGGCCGTGACCCCGGCTGGCGCCCGCCCCGCCGCTGACGACGGGGGCGGGCTGATCCGGCTGCGGGGAGGCCGGGTCGGCGTAGAGCCCCCCGAGGGCGGCGTACGCACCGTCGACGACGGACTCCGCCAGGAGCAGTACGTCGCGTGAGGCGCGACGGGCGGCCCGGCGGGTGTACGGCAACGGCGGGCGGCTGCGGCGCCGTCGGCAGTCGCAGACGGTGAACACCCCGCTCGCGACGACCACTGCCGGGACGCTCAGGGCCAGCAGCAGGGCATCCATGCAGGGGCCTCCTCGGAAGTCGTGCTCCTTGCATCGGCAGACCCGTCGCTGCGGCTGGAGATCATTCCTCGGCCAATGAATGGCCGAAGAGTGATCTCCGCAGTGGTGTGCGAGTGCGTGGGCGTGCTTTGCGCACCTGACCGGGCGCGAAGCGCGCCACGGCGGCGGGTGGCTGTGGTGGTCATGCTTCCGGTGGTGTGTGCCGGGGGATGGGCTGCCCCGGTGAGCATGCTTCCGGTGGTGCGCGCTCCGGGGCGGGCTGCCACGGCGGTCACGCCTCCGGCGGCCCGTTCCGGTCCAGGCGGGTGCGCAGGGTCAGGGCGAACTCCTCCGCCCGCGCCAGCTGGACCCGCAGTCTGGCGACCTGTTCGGTCGCGGACCGTTCGTAGGCGCGTACCCGCTCCAGGAGTTCGTCGCGCTCGCCGGCCGCCGTCCCCCCGTCGTCGTCGAGGCGGTCGACCGCTTCCAGCAGGTCCCGCATCTCGTCCAGGCTGAAGCCGAGGGGTTTCATCCGGCGGACGACCATCAGCCGTGCCACATCGGCCTCGGTGTACAGCCGGAACCCGCCGCGGGACCGGGCCGAGGGGGTCACGAGCCCGGTCTCCTCGTAATGCCGGATCGTGCGCAGCGACAGCTCGGTGCGCGCGGCGACCTCGCCGATCTGCATGTGCTCGCTGCTCACGGTGACCACGCGCCCTCTCGCCTCCCGCCGAGGCCACGGGAGGCCGGCGTTTCGATCTCTACCCTAACGTTAGGGTAGAGTTGCTCGGCGCCAGGTGCCCGGGGCCGACGACGCCTCCGGCGCGATCCGTACCCGTGCGAACGGGGCCGGAGCGATCCTGCCGAGCCCGTGCGTTCCGCACAGCCGCTCACCGCGAGCCCGGCGACAAGCGGTGCGTCGTGCGCCACCACGCCCCGTCCGCCCCCATGCCTCCGTCCGCGGTGGCGGGCGATCCGCGGGAAGCCCTCCGGCCTCCCCGTCCTCCGCACGCCCCGGTCCGCCGGGCATGCCCGAGCAACGACAGGTCACGTCTCCCTTGCCTTCCTCCGTACTGTCCCCGGCCTGGCTGCGCGGCTTCCGGCCGTCCTGGCTGTCCCCGAAGGTCTTCCGCACGGAGGTCCTGGCCGGTCTGGTCGTGGGGCTCGCGTTGATCCCCGAGGCGATCTCGTTCTCGATCATCGCCGGGGTGGACCCCGCCGTCGGTCTGTTCGCCGCCTTCACGATGGCCGTCGTCATCTCCGTCGTCGGCGGCAGGCCCGCGATGATCTCCGCCGCGACCGGCGCGGTCGCCCTCGTCATCGCCCCGCTCAACCGGGAGCACGGTTTCGGATACCTGATCGCGGGCGTCATTCTGGGCGGGGTCTTCCAGGTCGTCCTCGGGGCGCTCGGTGTCGCCCGGCTGATGAGGTTCGTGCCCCGCAGCGTGATGGTCGGCTTCGTCAACGCGCTGGCCATCCTGGTCTTCATGGGCCAGGTCCCCGAACTGACCGAAGTCCCCTGGCCCGTGTATCCGCTGGTCGTCGGCGGGCTGGTCCTGATGGTGCTGTTCCCGAGGATCACCAGGGCGGTCCCGGCCCCGCTGGTCTCCATCGTCATCCTGACGGCGATCACCGTCGCCGCCGGTATCGCCGTGCCGACGGTCGGCGACAAGGGCGAACTGCCCTCGTCCCTGCCGGTGCCGGGTCTGCCCGACGTGCCGTTCACCCTGGACACCCTGACGACCGTCGCCCCCTACGCGCTGGCCATGGCGCTGGTCGGACTGATGGAGTCGCTGATGACGGCGAAGCTGGTCGACGAGATCACCGACACCCACTCCAGCAAGACCCGTGAGTCGATCGGCCAGGGCGTCGCCAACATCGTGACCGGCTTCCTCGGCGGCATGGGCGGCTGCGCCATGATCGGCCAGACCATGATCAACGTGAAGGTCTCCGGTGCCCGTACCCGGCTGTCCACGTTCTTCGCCGGTGTCTTCCTGATGGTGCTGTGCATCGCGTTCGGGCCGCTCGTCTCCCGCATCCCGATGGCGGCACTCGTCGCGGTCATGGTCATGGTGTGCTTCGCGACCTTCGACTGGCACTCCATCGCGCCGGGGACGCTCAGGCGGATGCCGGCCGGTGAGATCGTGGTGATGGTCGTCACGGTGGTCTGTGTCGTCGCCACCGAGAACCTCGCCGTCGGTGTCGTCGTCGGCTCGGTCACCGCCATGGTCATCTTCGCCAGACGCGTCGCACACCTCGCCGATGTCACGTCCGTCACCGACGCGGACGGAGAACGGATCGTCTACTCCGTCTTCGGGGAGCTCTTCTTCGCCTCGTCCAACGACCTCGTCGGGCGGTTCGACTACGCCGCCGATCCCCGGTCGGTCGTCATCGACCTGACCTCGGCACACATCTGGGACGCCTCCTCGGTCGCCACGCTGGACGCCATCACGACGAAGTACGAACAGCGGGGGAAGAGCGTCGAGATCGTCGGCCTCAACGAGCGGAGCGCCGACCTCCACGGCTCCCTCAGCGGCCGGCTGGCCGGTGGCTCCTGACGCACCCGGGGCCGTGCCGGGGCGTCCGGCGGCGGGTGCCGGTGTGCCCGGGGTGTGTGCCGGGAGGCGGTTCGCCGGGTCCGCCGGGAAGCGGAGCGGTGCGGACGGTATCAGGCATTCGGCGCGATCTGTGTGCCTGGCGTGAAGCTCCTCGGGAGAGATGACGCACACGCCGTTCCGCGAACGTACCGGCCCGGAAGGGTGGGTTGCCATCCGTACCCCGGCTGGGCAATGGTTGCCGCAGGGAAAGTACTTTCGTCCAGTTGGAAGGTGGTGCGACCCGCCTCGGGCGGGTCCCCCCTCATGGCTCCTCTGAAGGAACACATCGCCACGAAAACTCAGCAACGGTCCGCGTCCGAGCAGTGGGGCCCGGCCCCGTACGCAGTGATAGTCGTCGACCGGGCCGGAACGGTCCGCGACCTCAACCCGGCGGCGGCCTCGCTCCTGGGAGGCGCCGCCCGGGGCGCCGCACTGTCGGACGCCGCGCCGTCCTGGCTGGCACGTGCCCACGAGGAGACGACGAACCCCACCGGACGACCGGCCGGTGACGCCACCGCACCGCTGCGCCCCGTGTTCCGCGGACGGATCGGTGCGCGCAGCTTCGAGGCGCACCCGGCCCCCGACGGGGACGGGGACGTGGTGTGGTGGCTGGCCGACGACACCGACCGGCGCCTCGTCGAGGAGGAACTGGCCACGGAGCGGGAGCGCACCGCCTTCCTGGCGGAGGCCTCGAACGTACTTCTGGCATCGCTGAACACCGACCGCTGCATGCATGTCACCGCCCAGCTCGCCTCCCAGTACCTCGCCGAGGCCGCCGTCGTCATCGTGCCCGCCGCGGGCCGGAAGCTGCCCATGACGTACGCCGTCGAGGGTGGTGCGGCCGTCCGCCGGACCGTGACCGCGGACACCGCCCTGGTGCCCGGCCTGAGCGAGGCGCTGCAGGGTTTCCCGCCCGTCCCCTCCCGGTGGATCGACCCGGCCCTCCTGCCGGACTGGCTCATCCCCGAGGAGTTCACCGGGACCGTCGGCTCGGCCTCCGTCACCCCGCTGCCGGGCCACGGCGTCCCGGCGGGTGTCCTGGTGCTGCTGCGCGGCACCGCCTCCACCGAGTTCAGCGAGAACGAGGAGGTCTTCGCCCGGCTGTTCGCCGCGCGGGCCGGTGCGGCCCTGTCCGCCGCGCGGCTGTACGCGGAGCAGAGCGACATAACGCGCACCCTCATGCGCGACCTCCTGCCGCCCCGGCTCGACCGGGTCAACGGGGTCGAGTTCGCCGGCGGTTACCAGCCCGCGGCGGCGCGGGACCGGGTCGGCGGCGACTTCTACGACGTCCACCCGGGCAGCACGCCCGACGAGGCGTCCCTGGCGGTCCTCGGGGACGTGTGCGGCAAGGGACTGGACGCGGCGGTGCTCACGGGCAAGATCCGTAACACGCTCCAGGCGCTGACACCGATGGCGGGCGACCACGAGGGCATGCTGCGGCTGCTCAACGGGGCGCTCCTCAACTCGCACCACACCCGCTTCGCGACGCTGGTGCTGGCTTCGGTCCGGCGCGAGGAGAACCGGGTGCGTCTGCGCCTCACCTCGGCGGGCCACCCCGCCCCCCTGGTGATCCGCAACGACGGCAGGGTGGAGGAGATCGACACCCGCGGGACCCTCGTCGGGGCGCTGCCCCACATCGAGGCCCGCACGGTGGAGACCGAGCTGCTCCCGGGCGAGACGTGCCTGCTCTACACCGACGGCGTCACCGAGGCCCGCGGTGGGCCGCTCGGTGACGAACTGTTCGGTGAGGAGCGGCTGATGCGGGCCATGGCGGAGTGCGCCGGCATGCCGGGGACGGCCGTGGTCGAGCGGGTGCAGATGCTCGCGTCCCAGTGGCTCCACGACGGCCGGCACGACGACATGGCGCTCGTCGCGATCACCGCTCCGCCGACCACGCACCTGAGCGCGGTGAACGGGCACACCCGGGGCAGGTACACGCAATGAGTACGGAAACCCTCGCCGCGCCCGATGTGCGCGGTCTCCAGGACAAGTTGTGGACCGCGGTGACGGGCCGGGACGAGCATGCCGCAGCCGCGGTGCTCTTCAGCGCGCTGGACGCCGGTATCGACGCCGAGACCGCGCTGCTGGACGTCCTCGCGCCGGTACAGGCGCGGGTCGGCAGCGAGTGGGCGGCCAACCGCCTGAGCGTGGCGCAGGAACACGCGGCGAGTGCCATCGCCGAGCGGGTCATCGCGGCCCTCGCCCACCACCCGGCCGTACGCACCACTCCACGGCTGGGCCGCGTCACCGTGGCCTGTGTCGACCAGGAATGGCATGTGCTGCCGGCCCGGCTGCTGGCCGAGGTCCTCACCCTGCGCGGGTGGCAGGTCGACTTCCTCGGGGCCCAGGTGCCCACACCGCACCTCATCGGCCACCTGCACAACAACGGTGCCGACGTGGTCGCGCTCTCCTCCTCGATCCCCACCCGGCTGCCCACCGCGCACGCGGCCGTCACCGCCTGCCAGGCCGTCGGGGTGCCCGTACTGGCCGGTGGCGCGGCGTTCGGGCCCGACGGGCGGTACGCGCTCCGGCTGGGTGCCGACGCCTGGGCGCCCGACGCCCGCTCCGCCGCGCGCCGTATCGCGGACGGGATCCCGGCGCCGGTGCCTGCCGCCGGGCGGCAGCAGACGGACGATCTGCCGCACCTGAGCGACCAGGAGTACACCCTCGTCGTCCGCAGCAGGCCGCAGCTCGTGCGGGAGGTGCTGGCCCAGTTGGAAGGACGCTTCCCCGCCGCCGCGGCCTACACGGAGCAGCAGCGCGAGCACACCGCGCAGGACATCGCCCACATCGTCGAATACCTGGGCGTGGCCCTCTACATGGACGACGACGAGCTCTTCACCGGCTTCCTGACCTGGACCGCCGGCATCCTGGAGGCCCGGAGGGTCCCGGCCGCCTCCCTGCTGCCGGTCCTCGACGTCCTGGGGACGGAGCTCAAGGACTTCCCCCGATCCACCCGGCTGCTCGGCGAGGCGCGTTCCGCCCTGGACGTCCTCGTGGCAGCCGCCGGCAACAACCCCGGAGCCTCGGATGACCGATCTGCCCTGTCCGCCCTTCACCCTGGAAGTTGAGGCCGGCCCGGGTGCCGTACGGCTGCGTCTCGTCGGTGACCTGGACTACGACACCAGCGAGCAGCTGGTGGAGCGTGCCCAGGAATGCCTCGCCGCCGATCCCGCCCCGCAGGTGCTCGTCCTGGACTGTTCAGGGCTGCGCATGTGCGACTCGAGCGGTGTCTCCGCCCTTCTGCTGATCCACCGCGGCACGACGTCGGGAGGTGTCGTGCTGCAGCTGTGGAACGCGCCCGGCTCCCTCCTCAAGACCCTGGAGGTCACGGGCATCCGGCATCTGTTCGTCCTCGACGGTGCCGATGCCCAGGGCGAGCGTGCGCAGGACGGCCCGCCGCCCGTCCCTTCCGGCTGAGGCGACACCGCGTCAGCCGGGTGGAACGGGCGGCGGTCAGGAGCCGCGCGGAGGGTCGCCGAGGGCGGCGTCGAGCGTGGGGTAGCTCCTGATCACGCGGTCGACACCCGAGGTCCGCAGGAGCCGGGTCAGGACCGCGCCCGGTGCGGCGACGCGCAATTCGGTCCGCCGGTGCACCTCGATGAGGAGGCTGAGGAAGGACGAGTCCGCGAAGGTGACCGCCGACGCGTCCAGTACGACGACCTGGTGCCCGGGCGCCGCCTGCCACAGGGCGATGAACAGCGGATCGATGGTGTCGCAGTCGAGATCGCCCTGCGCACGGACGACCCAGTGACCGTTGACCTCGCCCTCGGCCGCCACCACGGGCGGGCCTGCAGGCGCGGAGTTGTCGACGTTGTCGAGAGGCTCGCGGACCATGCGGGGATTATGCCAACCACCCACGGCCGTCGGCGCGCACGCCCCGGCGTTCAGGTGAGGGCGACCAGCGCCACGATGTGCTTCCCGCCGGGGAGGTACGTGATGGAGACCCGCCTCGCCAGGCGGCGTACCAGGAGCCAGCCGTAGCCGCCGATGGAGGCGGCGGCCGGATCGCGCTCCGCGGTGACCGGGGCGCGGGTGCTGGCGTCGGCGACCGTGAGGAGGAGGCCGTCGTCGGTGATCTGCGCGGTGAACCCGGTGAGCCCTCCGCCGTGCCGGACCGCGTTGGTCACGAGCTCGGAGGTGACCAGCAGCGCGTCCGCGACGACGACGTCGGCGGGGCCCTCCCCGTCGAGCACGCAGAACTCAGCCTCCAGGAGTCGGGTGACCATGTCCCGGGCCGCGGCCGCGTTCCGTGGCACCCCGGGCACGGGGCGCGCACCCGTCGGCTGCTCCGGCGCAGGCGGGCCGGCGGCTTCCTCCGGCCCATCGGCAGGAATCGCGCCGTCGCTCAGCACTTCTCGTTCCCCGTTCATTGCCCTCTGCGCCTGCCCGGTCGGGCCCGGGCCACACGTCCGAACCGGGGGCCGGTCCGTGGACGGTGCTGCCCGGGGGCGGTCAGCACCGCAGCGCCGCGTCCACCGTGTCGGCGAACGTGAAGGCACCGAGCGTGCCCGAGACCTCGAACAGCCTGCGTACGCCCGTGTCCAGCGGTCCGGCCAGCACCAGTCGTACTCCGGCCCCGGCATGGCGCCGCTGCGCGTTCAACAGGGCGTGCAGGGCCGTCGAGTCGGCGAACCGCAGCAGGGACAGGTCCGCCACCGTGAGCCGTCCGCCCGCCCCGACGGCCTCCTCCAGCGCGTCGACCAGCTCGGAAGGGCCCGACCACCCGTCCAGGCTTCCCCGGACACGGATCAGGACGACACCGTCGTCCGTGGTCTCCACGACCACATGCAGTTCATCCGCCGTCATGCGTCATATGTTCCTACACCGCGAAAACGGTGTGGAGCGCGGTCCCGGCATCAGGACCGGGCAGGTCCCGGCGTCCGGCCCCGGTGACTCCGCCTCCCGCGACAGGGGCGTGCCGCTGCGTCAGGGCCACACCAGGCAGTACGCCTGGTGCCCCGCGTCGTGCAGCCGGTGGGAGAAGTCCTGCCACTCGTGGAGCAGCTGGTAGACGTTGAACGCGTCGCGCGGGCCGCCGCGGTCCGGGACCGTGGACCAGATGAAGGCCGCCGCGCCGACCGACTCCTCGCCGACGTCACGCAGGGGGTCCACCACCGTCATCGGCAGCTTGACCACCGCGTAGTCGGGGTGCAGCACGACCAGCTCCAGCGGTGGCACCTTGTGCAGGGGTATGCCCTGTATGCCGGTGAGGACCATGGCCGCCACGGTCTCGGGCTTGATCTTGCTGAACATGCCGCCCATGCCCAGTTCGTCGCCGCCCAGCTCCTCGGGCCGCATGGAAATGGGCACACGTGCGGCGGTGGCCCCGTCGGGGGCACCGAAGTACTTGTAGGTCACCCCCACCCTTCCACTGCTCCTGCTCCCCGGACCCTCGACGCCACCCGCCGGTGCGTCCCGTAGGCGCTCGGCCTCGCGTTCCGCCCTGCGCCGGTGCCGCCCTCGCCGGGCAGGCTCGGGCCCCAGGTCGTCGGTCCCTTCGCCCACTCCGCCACCGCGATGCATATCTCATCCACCCGACTACTTCTTAGGAGACACAGCCCCGCCGCGCAACCCGATCATCGTCAGTGACCTCCCCCACGGGCGTGCGGTGAAACACCTGTCCGCAAGACCGTCCACGCCTCTGACACCATGGCATGTGTGAGCTTTCCCTATGACGCCCCAGTTTTGCAGACGCGAGGAGACTGACGCCCTTTCGTTGTACGAGCCTCATACGGGGAGAGCGCGCTCCCTGCTCACCGGCGGCCGGAATTCCGGCCAGGCCCCCCGAATCCCGAATCGCAGATCAGGACCAAAGTGGCGTATTCATACGAAGCCCCAGTTTCACAGACGCTTTTCGACCGTGCGTCCCACGTGACGCCCGGTGGCGTGAACTCTCCCGTGCGCGCCTTCCGCGCCGTGGGCGGTACGCCCCGGTTCATGGTGTCCGGCAAGGGTCCGTACCTCACCGACGCCGACGGCCGTGAGTACGTCGACCTCGTGTGTTCGTGGGGGCCGATGATCCTCGGCCACGCGCACCCCGAGGTCACCGCGGCAGTCCAGGAGGCGGTGGCCCGGGGTACCTCGTTCGGTACGCCCGGTGAGGGCGAGGTCGCGCTCGCCGAGGAGATCGTGGCCCGGATCGAGCCCGTGGAGCAGGTGCGGCTGGTGTCGTCCGGCACCGAGGCGACCATGTCCGCGATCCGGCTCGCCCGTGGCTTCACCGGGCGCGCCAAGGTCGTGAAGTTCGCCGGGTGTTACCACGGGCACGTCGACGCGCTGCTGGCCGCCGCCGGCTCCGGGGTCGCCACCTTCGGTCTCCCCGACACGCCCGGGGTGACCGGGGCGCAGGCGGGGGACACGATCGTGCTCCCGTACAACGACCTGGAGGCCGTGCGCGCCGCGTTCGCCGCGCAGCCGGGCGAGATCGCCTGTGTGATCACCGAGGCGTCGCCGGGCAACATGGGCGTCGTGCCGCCGCTGGACGGTTTCAACGCCGGGCTGAAGGAGATCTGCGCGGCCGACGGCGCGCTGTACATCTCCGACGAGGTGATGACCGGATTCCGTACGTCGAAGGCCGGCTGGTACGGCATCGACGGGGTGCGGCCGGACCTGATGACCTTCGGCAAGGTCATGGGCGGCGGCTTCCCGGCCGCCGCGTTCGGGGGCCGCGCCGACGTGATGGCCCGCCTGGCACCGGCCGGACCCGTCTACCAGGCGGGCACCCTCTCCGGTAACCCGGTCGCCACCGCCGCCGGTCTCGCCCAGCTGCGGCTGCTCGACGACGCGGCCTACGCGAAGGTGGACGCGGTCTCCGCGGAGCTGCGCTCCCTCGTCGGGGAGGCCTTCACCAAGGAGGGCGTCGCGCACACGGTGTCGGCGGCGAGCAACATGTTCTCCGTCTTCTTCACCGACGAGCCCGTCCACGACTACGAGGACGCGAAGAAGCAGGAAGCGTTCCGTTTCACCGCGTTCTTCCACTCGATGCTGGAGCAGGGCGTGTATCTGCCGCCGTCCGCGTTCGAGTCCTGGTTCGTCTCCACTGCCCACGACGCGCAGGCGCTGGAGCGGATCGCCGCGGCGCTGCCCGCCGCCGCCCGCGCCGCATCGGAGGCCGTCGCATGAGCGCCACCGAGAAGGACATCACCGTCGTCCACCTGATGCGCCACGGTGAGGTGCACAACCCGGAGGGCGTGCTCTACGGGCGCCGCGCCGGCTACAGCCTGTCCGAGCTCGGCCGCCGGATGGCCGACCGGGTGGCCGAGCACCTGGAGAAGCGCGACATCACGTATGTCGTGGCCTCCCCGCTGGAGCGTGCCCAGGAGACGGCCACGCCGATCGCCTCGTCGCACAGCGTGGACCTGGCCACCGACGAGCGCCTCATCGAGGCCGCCAACGTCTTCGAGGGCAAGACCTTCGGGGTCGGCGACGGCGCGCTGCGCAAGCCCGAGAACTGGAAGCACCTCACCAACCCCTTCAAGCCGTCCTGGGGTGAGCCGTACGTCGAGCAGGTCGTGCGGATGATGGGCGCGCTGGACGCGGCGCGCGACGCCGCGCGCGGGCACGAGGCGGTCTGCGTCAGCCACCAGCTGCCGATCTGGATCGTGCGCAGCTTCGTGGAGCGGCGCAGGCTGTGGCACGACCCGCGCAAGCGGCAGTGCACCCTGGCCTCGTTGACGAGCTTCACGTACCAGGGGGACAAGATCGTGTCCGTCGGGTACACCGAGCCCGCCCGGGACCTGGTGCCTGCGCATCTGCTCGCGGGGGCGAAGCCGGTGAAGGGGCAGTCCAAGGCGTTCGGCGCGTAGCCGGCCCCCGCCTCGCGGATCGGGACCCGTACGCCGCGCACCCGGCCCGTACTCCGGGCCTGTGCGCGGCGCCCGTCCGTGTGCCGTGTGCGGCACCTGTAAGGGTGTGTTCACGTAACAACTTTTGTGATTATCGGCGGAACCGTCGTGTTGGTTTCCTCATCTAAGCCATCGCCAGTTTGTATGGCATTGAGGTAATACGACCGCAGATGGGGACGCTATGCGTGAAATCAACCGAAGGGGCCTGCTCGGGGCCGGACTCGGAGCCGCAGCCGCACTCACGATGACCGGCTGCGGCTCCCTCGGGTCATCGGACGGCGGACGGCCGGAAACCGAGAAGGGCGGCAACGGCGGCAAGGCCACGCCCGGGAATGGCGGCGGCCCACCGGAGAAACACGTCAGGCTGATCGGCGACGGTTCCACGGCGGACACCGGAAAGCAGCCGAATCAGCCGGCCGCTCCCGTTCCGCTGGAACCCGGCCAGACACCCCCGCAGTTCGTGATCTTTTCCTGGGACGGGGCGGGCGAGGTCGGCAACGGTCTCTTCCCGCGCTTTCTCGAACTCGCCCAGGAGCACGACGCGGCGATGACCTTCTTCCTCTCGGGGCTCTATGTACTGCCCGAGTCGAAGAAGTCCCTCTACCGGCCGCCCAACAACCCCCGTGGTGCCTCCGACATCGGCTATCTCACCGACGACCACGTCAAGCAGACGCTGAAGTACGTCCGCCAGGCATGGCTCGACGGGCATGAGATCGGCACCCATTTCAACGGGCATTTCTGCGGTGGCTCCGGGTCGGTCGGGGACTGGACGCCCGCGCAATGGCAGAGCGAGATCGACCAGGCCGTGTCGTTCGTCACCGAATGGCGCACGAACACCGGGTGGACGGACGTCGACCCGCTGCCCTTCGACTACCGCAAGGAACTGGTCGGAGGCCGTACGCCCTGTCTGCTCGGCCAGGACAACCTCCTGCCCACGGCGAAGCAGCTGGGCTGGCGCTACGACGCCAGTTCGCCGGGCGGCAGCCAGATGTGGCCCGTGAAGCGCCAGGGCGTCTGGGATCTCCCGCTGCAGGGCATTCCGTTCCCCGGCCACACCTTCGAGGTCCTCTCCATGGACTACAACATCCTCGCCAACCAGTCGAAGAATTCGACCAAGGGGATGCCGTCGCGCTATCCCGGCTGGCGTACCCAGGCCACCGAGGCCTATGTCGCGGGATTCGAGCGTGCCTACGGGACGAACCGCGCGCCCTTCTACATCGGAAACCACTTCGAGGAGTGGAACGGCGGTATCTACATGGATGCCGTGGAGGACGCGCTCAAACACATCGCGGGCAAGCCGGATGTGCGCCTCGTCTCCTTCCGGCAGTTCGTCGACTGGCTCGACGCACAGGACCCCGCGGTGCTCGCGAAGCTTCGTTCGCTCCAGGTCGGACAGGCTCCCGAGGGCGGCTGGAACACCTTCTTTAAACAGGCTTGACAAGGGGCTTTACGGGCACCGAGGGGGGTGCGCAAGATCCCTGGAACTGCCATGCGAAACTTTTCACATGAGCTCTGGCCGCGCACCCCGACGCCGCTCCACCCTGCTCGCCGCCACTGCTGTGGCCGGTGCCCTGACCCTGTCCGCGTGCAGTGGGGACGGCAACCGGGCGGGCGGTGGCGGCAACACGAACTTCGTCACCGGCAGTGGCGGGATCTCGACCGTCGCCAAGGGCGAGCGCACCGACGCGCCGAAGCTCGCGGGCGCGACCCTGGACGGCGCGGACCTCGACATCGCCGACTACAAGGGCAAGGTCGTCGTCCTGAACTTCTGGGGATCGTGGTGCGGCCCCTGCCGCGCGGAGGCCAAGCACTTCGTGAAGGTCTCCGAGGAGATGAAGGACCAGGGCGTCCAGTTCGTCGGCGTCAACACCCGTGACCCCCAGAAGTCCCTCGCGGTCAGCTTCGAGGAGGACTTCGGGGTCACCTACCCGAGCCTCTACGACCCGACCGGGAAGCAGCTCCTGCGCTTCCCCAAGGGCACGCTGAACCCGAAGGCCATCCCGTCGACCGTGGTCGTCGACCGGGAGGGGAAGCTCGCCGCCCGGTCCCTCGCGGCGCTCGACGCCACGAAGCTGCGCGAGATGATCGACCCGCTGGTCGCCGAGAAGTGACCGCCGTACTCCAGCTGGCCGCGACCACCGGCGGAAACGAGACGGTGGCCGGCGGGGCCCTCATAGTGGCGCTGCCCATCGCCCTGCTCGGAGGGCTCGTCTCCTTCTTCTCGCCCTGCGTCCTGCCGCTCGTGCCCGGCTACCTCAGCTACGTCACCGGGGTCAGCGGCGCCGATCTCGCCGAACGCCGCAGGGGCAGGACCGTCGTCGGCGCCTCGCTCTTCGTCCTCGGCTTCACCGCCGTGTTCGTCTCCGGCGGCGCGCTCTTCGGCTTCTTCGGCCAGACGCTCCAGGAGTACAGCGGGACGCTCTCCAAGGTCCTCGGCGCGCTCATGATCCTCATGGGGATCTTCTTCATGGGCCTCCTGCCCTGGATGACGCAGCGCGAGTTCCGCATCCACAAGCGGCCGGTGACCGGGCTGGCGGGAGCGCCGCTGCTCGGCGCGCTCTTCGGGATCGGCTGGACACCCTGTCTCGGACCGACGCTCGCCTCCGTCAACGCGCTCGCCTTCGACCAGGCGACCGCCGGACGTGGGGCGATCCTGTCCGTGGCGTACTGCCTGGGGCTCGGTGTCCCCTTCGTCCTGGCGGCGATCGCCTTCCGCCGGGCGCTCGGCGCGTTCGGCTGGGTCAAACGCCACTACGCATGGGTCATGCGGATCGGCGGCGGCATGATGATCGTGACCGGAATCCTCCTGCTGACGGGTGCGTGGGACGTGCTCATCCAGGAGATGCAGGTCTGGTCCAACGGCTTCACTGTGGGGATCTGAGTCCATGAGCAACACGAACACCACGGACGAGCGCGACCTCGGCCAGGCCGGGGAACAGCTCTCCACCGCTCCGCGCGAGGAGCCGGCGGCCTCCCTGCCCTCCATGGGCGTCATCGGCTGGGCCCGCTGGTTCTGGCGGCAGCTCACCTCCATGCGGGTCGCGCTGATCCTGCTGTTCATGCTGTCGCTCGGCGCCATCCCCGGCTCGCTGATCCCGCAGAACAGCGTGGACGAACTGAAGGTGCAGACCTTCAAGGAGGCCCACACCACCGTCAGCCCGGTCTACGAGAAGCTGCAGTTCTTCGACGTCTACAGTTCGGTGTGGTTCTCCGCGATCTACATCCTGCTGTTCGTCTCGCTGATCGGCTGCATCGTCCCGCGCACCTGGCAGTTCGTCGGGCAGCTGCGTGGCCGCCCGCCGGGCGCGCCGAAGAAGCTGACGCGGCTGCCGGCCTACACCACCTGGCGCACGGACGCGGAACCCGAGCAGGTCCGTGAGGTCGCCCTCTCCATCCTGCGCAGGCGGCGTTTCCGCTCGCACGTCGTCGGTGACGCGGTCGCGGCTGAGAAGGGCTATCTGCGCGAGACCGGGAACCTGCTCTTCCACATCGCGCTGATCGTCATGCTGGTCGCGTTCGCCGGTGGGCAGCTCTTCAAGTCCGAGGGCGGCAAACTGGTCGTCGAGGGCGACGGGTTCGCCAACACCATCACCCAGTACGACGACTTCAAGTCCGGTTCGCTCTTCGACGACGACGATCTCACCCCCTTCAGCTTCGACCTCCAGGACTTCGTCGGTACGTACGAGCGCAACGGCCCCCAGCGCGGGACGCCCCGCACCTACGAGGCACGCGTGACGTACGCCGAGGGCGCGGACGGGGAGACGAGGAAGAAGGTCATCGAGGTCAACAAGCCGCTCGTCGTCGACGGTACGAAGGTCTACCTCAACGCGCACGGCTACGCCCCGGTCATCTCCGTCAAGGACGGCGAGGGCAAGGAGGTCTACCGGAGCGCGGTGCCTCTGCTGCCCATCGACAACAACGTCACCTCGACCGGCGCGATCAAGGTGATGGACGGCTACAAGGACAAGAACGGCAAGAAGTCCCAGCTGGGCTTCCAGGCGTTCTTCGTGCCGACGTTCGCCGGTGACGGCCAGGGCACGATGTTCTCGCAGTACCCCGGCCTCGACTACCCGGTCCTCGCGCTCAACGGCTACTACGGCAGCCTCGGCGTGGACTCCGGGCTGCCGCAGAACGTCTACCAGCTCGACACGTCCAAGATGAAGGAATTCAAGGACAGCAACGGGGACAAGCTGAAGAAGCGGCTGCGCCCGGGGGAGACCATGAAGCTCCCCGACGGCGCGGGGTCGATCACCTTCGAGAGCGTCGAGGAGTGGGCCAGCTTCCAGATCACGCGTCAGCCCGCGAGCGGATGGGCGCTCACCGGCGCCGTCGCCGCCATCATCGGCCTCGCCGGATCGCTCTTCATCCAGCGCCGCCGGGTGTGGGTGCGGGCCGTGCGGGGGGCGGACGGTGTCACCGTCGTCGAGATGGCGGGCCTGGGACGCAGTGAGTCCGCGAAGCTCCCCGAGGAGCTGACCGACCTCGCGGTCGCGCTCCACACCGAGGCACCGACCGCGTCCGGACCCGATCCCGACCACCGTCCCGAGCAACCCTCCGAAGAACCTGCCGAAGGGGCTGAGAAGTGAATCTCGCCGCCGCAACCAACGAGAATCTGGCGAACATCAGCAACACGCTGATCTATTCGTCGATGGCCGTCTACACCCTGGCCTTCTTCGCGCACATCGCGGAGTGGGTGTTCGGCAGCCGGAGCAAGGTCGGCCGCACGGCCGCCGCGCTCAAGAAGGACTCGGCCACCGGTCCGGCGGTGAAGGTGCAGGCCGCGCAGAAGGGCGGCACCGCCGTGCTGGAGCGCCCCCAGGTCGTGACGCGTTCCGCCGCCGGTTCCCGGGACGTCCCGGACGGCCCCGGTGCGGCCGGCGGCACCTTCAAGGGTGACCTGTGGGGGCGTATCGCGGTCTCCCTGACCGTCGTCGCCTTCGCGGTCCAGGCGGGTGGAGTCGTCGCACGCGCCCTGTCGGTGCAGCGGGCCCCCTGGGGCAACATGTACGAGTTCTCGATCACCTTCTCCACCGTGGCGGTCGGCGCGTACCTGATCCTCCTGGCGCTGAGGAAGAACGTCCGCTGGATCGGTCTGATGCTGGTCACCACGGTCCTGCTGGACCTGGGCATCGCGACGACCACGCTGTACACCGACAGCGACCAGCTGGTCCCCGCGCTGCACTCCTACTGGCTGTGGATCCACGTCTCCACCGCCATCATCTGCGGCGCCGTCTTCTACCTGGGCGCCGTCGGCACGCTGCTCTACCTGTTCCGCGACAGCTACGAGAACAAGATCGCGAGCGGCGGCACGCCCGGGAAGTTCGCGACCTCCGTCATGGAGCGGCTGCCTGCCGCGAAGTCCCTGGACACCTTCGCCTACCGCATCAACGCCGCCGTCTTCCCGCTGTGGACGTTCACGATCATCGCGGGCGCGATCTGGGCGGGCGACGCCTGGGGCCGCTACTGGGGCTGGGACCCCAAGGAGGTCTGGTCCTTCATCACCTGGGTCGCGTACGCCGCCTACCTGCACGCCCGCGCGACGGCCGGCTGGAAGGGCCGCAAGGCCGCCTACCTGGCGCTGGTCGCCTTCGGCTGCTGGCTCTTCAACTACTACGGCGTGAACATCTTCGTCACCGGCAAGCACTCCTACGCCGGAGTCTGACGGGCACACCCGCGTACGACGGGAGGGCGCGACCATCGCTGGTCGCGCCCTCCCGCCGTAGGTGCTCTCAGCCGAGCGGGGTGTCCAGGACCGCCTTGCGGTGGCTGAACGTCTCCAGGGAGTACCGGCCGTGGTAGTTGCCCATGCCGCTCTCGCCGACCCCGCCGAAGGGCAGGTCCGAGACGGTCAGATGGGCGAGCGGCAGACCCACGCCCACGCCGCCCGAGGAGGTCTCGGTCAGCAGCCGTTCCCGCACGGCCTGGTCCTGGGTGAACGCGTACAGGGCCAGCGGCTTGTCACGGTCGTTGATGAAGCCGATGGCCTCGTCGAGCCCGTCCACGGTGACGATCGGCAGCACCGGGCCGAAGATCTCCTCGCCCATCACGGGGGAGTCGGGAGAGACATCGGCCAGCACGGTCGGGGCGATGTACTTCTCGTCCCGGTCGTGGGCCCCGCCCGTCACCGTGCGGCCGGAGTCCAGGAGGCCGACCAGCCGGTCGAAGTGGCGCTCGTTCACGATCCGGCCGTACTCCGGGCTGGTGGACGCGTCCTGGCCGAACAGGCCCTCGACCGCGGCCGAGAGTGCGTCCGCCAGGGCCGGGGCGGTCTCCGGGTCGGTCAGGACGTAGTCGGGCGCGACACATGTCTGGCCGGCGTTGAGGAACTTCCCGGAGGCCAGCCGGGCGGCCACCGTCTTCAGGTCCGTGTCGCGGTCCACGAACACCGGCGACTTGCCGCCCAGTTCGAGGGTCACCGGCGTGAGGTGCTTCGCCGCGGCGGTCATGACGATCCTGCCGACCGTGCCGTTGCCGGTGTAGAAGATGTGGTCGAAGTGCTCGGCCAGCAGCGCGGTGGTCTCCGGTACCGCGCCCTCCACCACGGCGACGGCGTCCGTGTCCAGGTACTCCGGCAGCAGCCGGGCCACCGCGGCGGAGGTCGCGGGTGCCAGTTCGCTGGGCTTGGCGACGACCGTGTTGCCCGCGGCCAGCGCACCCACGACGGGGGCGAGCAGCAGCTGCACCGGGTAGTTCCACGGGGCGATGACGAGGACGACGCCGAGCGGGTCCTGCACGGTGTGGGCGGTGGCGCCCGCGAGGACCGCCGGTACGGGGGCGGGCTCGGGCCGCAGCCACTCCTCCAGGCGTTCCAGGGTGTGGTCGATCTCCCGGACCGTGAAGTCGATCTCGGTCCGGTAGGACTCCTTGCGGCTCTTGCCGAGGTCGGCCCGGAGCGCCTCGGCCAGTTCGTCGCCGCGCTCGGTGAGCAGGGCGCGCAGCCGCGTCAGCTGGGTGGTGCGCCAGGCGAGGTCCCTGGTGCGGCCGGTGCGGAAGGTGGCACGGAGCCGGGCGACGACCTCCGCCGGGGACTCTGCGGCGGCGCTCACAGGGCGGCCACGATCTCGCGCGCCAGCTGCTCGGAGGAGGCCGGGTTCTGACCGGTGTGCAGGTTGCGGTCGTGCACGGTGTGGACCGCCCAGGGCTCGGCCGAGGCGTAGTCGGCGCCGAGCTCCACCAGACGGTTCTCCAGCAGCCACGGCGCCTTGTCGGCGAGGCCCGCCTGGGTCTCCTCGGCGTTGCTGAAGCCGGTCATGCGGTAGCCGGCGAACGGCCAGCTGCCGTCCTCGCGGCGGGCGGGCAGCAGGGCGGCGGGCGCGTGGCACAGGACGGCGACGTGGGTGCCGGAGTCCAGCGCGGAGGTCAGCAGCCGGCCGGACACCTCGCTGACGGCCAGGTCCTCCATGGGGCCGTGGCCGCCGGGGTAGAAGACGATGTCGTAGGACGTGGGCACGATGTCCTCGAGGCGGGCGGGGATGCGCAGCGTCTCGTCGATCGCGGCGAGGTAGGAGGCCACGGCGTCGGCCTGCTCCTGGCCGCCGTTCGCCTCGGCGGCGAGGCTGGCGGTGTCGACCGTGGGCGCCACGCCGCCGGGGGTGGCGACGGTGATGTCGAAGCCGGCCTGGGTGAAGACGCGGTGCGGGGCGGCGAGTTCCTCCGCCCAGAAGCCGGTGGGATGGGCGGTGCCGTCGTTGAGGGTCCAGTGGTCGGCACCGGTGAGGACGAAGAGTACGGAGGGCATGGGGGGTGCTCCCTACGAGACGCTGGACGAAGGACGCGCGGAACGCGAAGCTTGATATGCTCAAGCAATACCGTTCATGTAACGGGTCAAAGTTGAGCATGTCAAATGAATGCGGGTGCGTGGCGGCCGGAGTCCAGGCCTCCGGACCACGCGTACCGACCGAAGGATGACCGACCATGACGACGGAACCCGCACCCCGCGCCGTCCCTACTCCGGACGAACTGCTGGAACCCCTCGCAGTCGTCGTCCGCGGCCACCACGACGACCTCACCGCCGTCGCCGGTCGTCACGGCCTCAGTACCTCGCAGGCCCGCGCGCTGATCGCCCTCAACGAGCCCATGCCCATGAGCGCGCTGGCCAGTCATCTGGTGTGTGACGCGTCCAACGCCACGGGGCTCATCGGCCGCATGGAGGCCCGAGGCCTGGTGACACGCACCCCGGCGCCCGGCGACCGCCGTTCCAAGGTGGCCGCGCGCACCGAGGAGGGCACCGAGCTGGCGCACCGCATCCGCGCCGAGATGCGGGTGGTGCACGGCGCCCTGGAGGCCCTCACCCCGCAGGAGCGCACGGCTCTGCTGCCCCTGCTCCAGCGGCTGGGGCGACTGCTGTCCTCATGAGGAACGCCTCATGAGGAGCGCCTTATGACGAACGCCTCATGAGGGGAACGTCATGAGGGGACGTCATGAGGCCGCCGGCGGGGTCGGGTCCTCGGGACCCGTGCCGCTCTCCCGGCGCTTGATCTCCTCCTCGCGGCGGCGCAGGTCCGCCTCCCAGTCCTTGAGGAGCGACTCGTCCTTCTTGTTCTCGTCCTTCAGCGACTTGAGGAAGTCGGGATTGTCGTCGGGCGCCACCCAGGTGGTGCGCTGCCTGCGGTGCCACTCCGAAGGGGTGCGGCCGCCCTCGGGCGCGTGGCGCATCTTGCCCGCGGCGAGCCAGACGATCGGCCCGACGATCCAGAACAGCAGGATGATGAAGACCCAGGCGATCTTCGGCAGGTGCTTCGCCTCGTCCTCAGGCGTGTTCAGGCAGTCGATGAACGCGAAGATCGTCAGCGCCAGCGGCAGAAGGTAGATCAAGGCCCTGAGCATCGTGAAGGATCCCCCGAGATGAGGTGGGGAGGCGCACGGACCGCCCCCGGTGACGGGCCCAGGGTAGCCGGTGTCCGATACTTGACCGTATGGCTTACGACGATCTTCGCTCCCTGCTCCGTGCTCTGGAGCGCGAGGGCGATCTCAAGCGCATCAAGGCCGAGGTCGACCCGTACCTGGAGGTCGGCGAGATCGTCGACCGGGTGAACAAGGCGGGCGGGCCCGCGCTGCTCTTCGAGAACGTCAAGGGGGCGTCCATGCCCCTGGCCATGAACGTCTTCGGGACGGACCGGCGGCTGCTCAAGGCGCTCGGGCTGAAGTCCTACGCCGAGATCAGCGACAGGATCGGCGGTCTGCTCAAGCCGGAGCTGCCGCAGGGGTTCGTCGGGATCCGTGAGGCGTTCGGGAAGCTCGGGTCGGTGAGCCACCTGCCGCCGAAGAAGGTGAAGTCCGACAGCGCCCCCGTCCAGGAGGTCGTGCTGACCGGCGACGACGTGGACCTCGACCAGCTGCCCGCGCTCTTCACCTGGCCCGAGGACGGCGGCTCCTTCTTCAACCTCGGTCTCACGCACACCAAGGACCCGGAGACGGGTATCCGCAACCTCGGGCTCTACCGGCTCCAGCGCCACGACAGGCGCACCATCGGGATGCACTGGCAGATCCACAAGGACAGCCGCAACCACTACCAGGTGGCCGCCAGGCGGGGTGAGAAGCTGCCCGTCGCCATCGCGTTCGGGGCCCCGCCCGCGGTCACGTACGCCTCCACGGCGCCGCTGCCGGGGGACATCGACGAGTACCTCTTCGCCGGCTTCGTCCAGGGCAAGCGGATCGAGATGGTCGACTGCAAGACCGTTCCGCTCCAGGTCCCGGCGCAGGCCGAGGTCGTCATCGAGGGCTGGCTGGAGCCGGGCGAGATGCTGCCCGAGGGGCCGTTCGGCGACCACACCGGCTTCTACACCCCGCAGGAGCCCTTCCCCGCGCTGAAGATCGACTGCGTGACGATGCGGAAGCGTCCGCTGCTCCAGTCGATCGTCGTGGGCCGGCCGCCCACCGAGGACGGCCCGCTGGGGCGGGCGACCGAGCGGTTCTTCCTGCCCCTGCTCAAGATCATCGTCCCGGACATCGTGGACTACCACCTGCCGGAGGCGGGCGGCTTCCACAACTGCGCGATCGTCTCGATCGACAAGAAGTACCCGAAGCACGCCCAGAAGGTCATGAGCGCCATCTGGGGGGCGCACATGATGTCGCTGACCAAGCTGATCGTGGTCGTGGACTCCGACTGCGACGTCCACGATCTGCACGAGGTCGCCTGGCGTGCGCTCGGGAACACCGACTACGCGCGGGACCTGACGGTCACCGAAGGCCCGGTCGACCATCTCGACCACGCCTCCTACCAGCAGTTCTGGGGTGGCAAGGCGGGCATCGACGCGACGCGCAAGCTGCCCGAGGAGGGGTACACGCGGGACGGAGGCTGGCCGGAGATGGTCGAGTCCGACCCGGAGACGGCGGCGAAGGTCGACCGCCGGTGGAAGGAGTACGGCCTGTGAGTGCATCGGCCTCGGCGGCTGCTGTCCCGCAGCCGCGCGGCAAGTCCCGCGCGTTCCTGCGGCTGGTGATGATCGAGCACTCGGTCTTCGCGCTGCCCTTCGCCTACATCGCCGCGCTGACCGCGATGTTCAGGCTGGACGGGAACATCCACTGGGGCACGCTGCTGCTCGTGACCATCGCGATGGTCGGACTGCGTACCTTCGCGATGGCCGCCAACCGGATCATCGACCGGGAGATCGACGCCCGTAATCCGCGCACGGAGGGCCGGGAGCTCGTGACCGGCGCGGTCACGGTGAGGTCCGCGTGGACCGGGGCGATCGTCGCGCTCGCCTTCTTCCTCGGTGCCGCGGCCCTGCTGAACCCCCTGTGCCTGATCCTGGCACCCGTGGCGGTCGTGCCGATGGTCGTCTACCCGTACGGCAAGCGGTTCACGAACTTCCCGCACGCGATCCTGGGCCTCGCCCAGGCCATCGGCCCGATCGGTGCCTGGCTGGCGGTCACCGGCAGCTGGTCGTGGGACGCGGTGATCCTGGGGCTCGCCGTCGGCATCTGGATCGGCGGGTTCGACCTGATCTTCGCCTGCCAGGACGTGCGGGCCGACCGCGCCCACGGAGTGCTCTCCTTCCCCGCCCGCTTCGGCATCCCCGCCGCGCTCTGGGGCGCGCGGGTCTGCCACGTGGTGACGACCGGGCTGCTGGTGTGGTTCGGGCTGGCGACGGACGCGGAGATCTTCTACTGGATCGGCATGGTGATCGTCGCCGTCGCCTTCGTGTACGAGCACCGGGTCGTGCGGCCGCACGACCTGTCCCGGCTGAACCGGGCGTTCTTCTCGGTCAACGGCTTCATCGGGATCGCGCTCTTCGCCTGCGCCCTGCTCGACCTGCTGGTGCGCGGTCTCACACCGTGACGTAGTCGTACGGCTCCCGGGGGCGGCGGGGGCGGCGGAAGGCGAACGCCGCCACCACCCCGCCTATGAGGCCGAAGAGATGGCCCTGCCAGCTGATGCCGGACTCGGTCGGCAGGACGCCCCAGAGCAGTGAGCCGTAGACCGCGGCGATCACCACGCCGATGACCACGTCCAGCGGGCGGCGGTCCACGAAGCCGCGGACCAGCAGATAGCCGAAGAGTCCGAAGACCACACCGGACGCGCCGAGCGTCACGGTGTTCGCGGGCGCGGTCAGCCAGACGCCGAGGCCGGACGTCACGATGACCACCAGGACCACGGCCGCGAACCTGCCCAGGCCGCCCAGCGCGGCGATGAAGCCGAGGACCAGCAGCGGGACGCTGTTGGACGCCACGTGTTCCCAGCCGCTGTGCAGGAACGCGGACGGCACGATGTCGGCCAGCTCGGCGGGATCGCGCGGACTGACGCCGTAGGTGTCGAGGGAGTGGCCCGTCGCCGTGTCGATGCCCTCCAGCAGCCACAGCAGCGCGATCCAGGCGAGCATGACGACGCCGGCCGTGACGGCCCGTGCGGTGGCGCTCGTGCGTGTGACCGGCATGGTCACCCCCTGTCCATGACTGTTCCCTCACCGTTGCAACGTCCGGAGCCCCTGGCTCGGTTCCTGATGCGGGGTGCCGGATAGGCTCGGTGGTGTGACAGCCGCGAGTTCGACGAGTCAACAGCAGCGCAGGCCTTGGATTGTCGGGGTGTCGGGCGCATCGGGCACACCCTTCGCTGCCTCGGTGCTGCGTGGGCTGCTTGCTGCGGGGGAGAGCGTCGATCTCGTGGTGAGCCGCGCCTCGCGGCTGACGCTCCTGGACGAGACGGGTATCTCCTACCGGGACGCCCACTGGCAGGAGGACCTGCGCAGCTGGCTGTCGCGGGGTGCCGACGGGAAGCCGGACACCTACCGGCCGGACATCGGCGAGGTGCGCCACTGGGCGGCGGGGGACCTCGCGGCCGGGCCGTCCTCGGGGTCGTACCCGGCGAAGGGGATGCTGATCGTCCCGGCGTCGACGGCGTGTGTCGCCGGGGTCGCGCTCGGGCTCTCGAAGGACCTGCTCCAGCGTGCCGCGAGCGTGACGCTCAAGGAGCGGCGGAAGCTGGTCGTCGCCGTCCGTGAGACTCCGCTCAGCGGTTCGACGCTCAAGCAGATGGTGGCGCTGGACGAGGCGGGCGCGGTCGTGCTGCCCGCCTCTCCGGGTTTCTACGCGGGGGCGACGCACATCCAGGACCTGGTGGACTTCGTCGCCGGGCGGGTGCTGGACGCGGCGGGTGTGCCGCACCAGCTGTACCGCCGGTGGGAGGGGGAGCTCGGTGGCGCCTCCCGGGGCTGAACCGGTGGGGTCAGCGCTTCTTCCTGTTCGCGCCCGGGGCGCGGGTGCGGTCGACGCGCTGGGCGGCGGCGGGCTGGTGGGCACGCGAGCGGTTGGCCAGGTCCTGCAGCTCGCGCATTCGGGCGTAGGCCATCTCGATCGAGTACACGGTGAAGTTCACTCCTGAAGATTCGAAAGCGTTTTATGGATGCTGGAGAAGATTTACAGGGCTTGACCCTGTTGCGCCTTAGATTCTACACGTAAACTCGCGGTACTGCTGAACAATGGAAGGTCTCAGTCATATGGACGCGGTGGACAGGCAGCTCATCCAGGCCCTCAGGGAGAACGGCAGGGCCTCGTATGCCGAGCTGGGACGGCTCGTAGGGCTCTCCGGGCCCAGCGTCACCGACCGCATCAACCGGCTGGAAACCGCCGGGGTCATCACCGGCTACCGCGCGACCGTGGACTCCGCCTCGCTGGGGCTGGGCGTCACCGCGCTGATCGGCATCTCGCTCTCCGACGCCGCCGACCACGAGGACGTGGCGCACCGGCTGAAGGACCTCGCGGAGATCGAGGACTGCTGGTTCATCGCGGGCGACGACTCGTTCATGCTCAAGGTCCGGGTCGGTGACGTGGACGGCCTGGAGAGGACGATCCGCCGGCTCAGCGGCACCAAGGGGGTCTCCCGGACCCGCACCACGGTCGTCCTCTCCACCAAGTGGGAGAACAGGGTCGGAGAGCTCCCCGAAGAGGTGTGACGCCGAGTGGGTGGGGGTCGCCCCGTCCGGAAGGCGGGGGAGTACCGTGGGCTGCCGGAACGGCTGGACAGAGGATATGGAGGCGCCCTGGTGGACGCGGGACTCAAGCGCGAGCTGGAGCAGAAGGTCCGGGCCGGCGAGCGGCTGACCCGCGAGGACGGGATCGCGCTCTACGAGTCCGACGACCTGGCATGGCTCGGCGGGCTGGCCCACGAGGTGCGTACGAGGAAGAACGGCGACGTCGTCCACTTCAACGTCAACCGGCACCTCAACATGACCAACGTGTGCACCGCGTCCTGCGCGTACTGCTCGTTCCAGCGAAAGCCGGGCGAGAAGGACGCGTACACGATGCGCATCGAGGAGGCCGTCCGGCTCGCGAAGGCGATGCAGGGCGAGAACCTCACCGAGCTGCATATCGTCAACGGGCTGCACCCGACCCTGCCGTGGCGCTACTACCCGCGCTCGCTCAGCGCCCTCAAGGAAGCCCTGCCGGAGGTCGCGCTCAAGGCTTTCACGGCGACGGAGATCCACCACTTCGAGACGATCTCGGGGCTCTCGGCCTCCGAGATCCTCGACGAGCTGATCGAGGCCGGTCTGGAGTCGCTGACCGGCGGCGGCGCGGAGATCTTCGACTGGGAGGTCCGCCAGCACATCGTCGACCACAACACCCACTGGGAGGACTGGTCGCGCATCCACCGTCTCGCGCACGAGAAGGGTCTCAAGACCCCGGCGACGATGCTGTACGGGCACATCGAGGAGCCCCGTCACCGCGTCGACCACGTGCTGCGACTGCGGGAGATGCAGGACGAGACCGGCGGTTTCCAGGTCTTCATCCCGCTGCGCTACCAGCACGACTTCGTCGACATGAAGGACGGCAAGGTCCGCAACACCCTCCAGGCGCGGACGTCCATGGCGACCGGCGCCGAGGCGCTCAAGACCTTCGCGGTCTCGCGGCTGCTCTTCGACAACGTCCCGCACGTCAAGGTCTTCTGGGTGATGCACGGCGTGCAGACCGCGCAGCTCGCGCTCCAGCACGGCGCCGACGACATGGACGGTTCGGTCGTCGAGTACAAGATCACGCATGACGCCGACGACTACGGCACCCCGAACAAGCTCGGCCGCGAGGACCTGCTGGACCTCATCCGGGACGCGGGCTTCCGGCCCGTGGAGCGCAACACCCGCTACGAGATCCTGCGCGAGTACCCCGGCCCGGACGCCGACCGGCGCGAGACGCCGCAGCCGATGCGCGTCTGAGACCCGGCGCCCGCTCCTCGCGGGCGCCCGGTGTCCCGCTGTACGGAAGTCCCGGCCCGCCGTCCCTGGGCCGGGGCTTTCTCGCGTGACGGACGCGGTTTGAAGGACGCGGCACGTAATAGTTAATGTGCGGGCATGGCGCTTACGTTCGAAGTGGATCCCGCGTTCGACCGGCCCCTGCGGGACGGCATCACCGCGCTATGGGCCGACGTCACCAACGCCGGCGGAGCCGTCGGCTTCGTGGCCCCCGTCACCGCCGACGACGTCCGGCCGGAGCTGGTCAAGCACCTCGCGGCGATGGCCGAGGGCCGCACCCACCTGGTGGTCGGACGGGACGAGGACGGCGAGGTGGCGGCCACCGCCTTCCTCACCCACAACACCCACCGGCTCATGCGGCACTGGATCGGCGTCTACACGGTGATGGTCCACCCCCGCCACCAGGGCAGGGGCTACGGGCGTGAACTGATGGCGGCCGTGGCCGACGCGGCCCGGGGGCTCGACGGCATCGGCGCCGTCCGCCTCACCTGCCGGGGCGGCACCGGCGCCGACCGGTTCTACGCCTCCTGCGGGTACAAGGAGGTGGGCCGGGTCCCGGACGCCATCCGGGTCGCCGAGGACGACTACCGCGACGACATCATCATGCTGCTCCCGCTCTCCCGGTAGCGGCGGCCCGGAAGACCTGCGAACTCCTCCTCCGACGGTCGCCGCGGAACCCTGCGAACTGATCGAATTCGGGGCATGCTTCACTGGTCGGGCAGGAATCCCGCACTGAACGACCGCACTGAGCGACCGCAGGAACGTCGGACGTAGAGAGAAGGCCAGCCGTGCCCGCTGCCAAGCCGAGCGCAACGATCCGGTACACCGCCATGCGGCTGCTGATTTTCGTCGGCTGCTTCTTCATCGCCGGTGTCGCCGTGCACTTCGGTGTGCTGCCCTCGGGCGTCGGCGGCTCCAACGTCGTCTGGGTCATCCTTCTCGGCCTCGTCCTCTCCGCGCCGCTCAGCTTCATCCTGCTCCGCAAGCAGCGCGACGAGATGTCCGAGCAGATCATCTCCTCGGTGGACCGGACCAAGGCCAAGCTCGAGGCGAACCGCACCCGTGAGGACAGCCTCACGCAGTAGGCGACGCGTAAGCTTCCTCACACCGCACCCCGTACGAACGAAGCCCCGGACCGGAGCAGCAGCTCCCGTACCGGGGCTTCGGCGTGCCCGGAGTCACCGCGGTCAAAGTTGATCAAGAAGTGGACCTTTGAGGTTCTCAAAGTTGCAGTGTTAACGTATTCGACATGATTACCGCAGTGCGCACCCATCACGCCCTGGGCGTCCCGCTCGTGGTGCGCCTGCATGTCGATCTCTGCCGCTGTATGTCCGCGGTCTGTTGCCGCAACGTCTGAACCGGCATCATGCAGCGGCGCCGCCCCTTGACGCGGGCGCCGCACCCCCGTCCCCCTGTTGGACCGCACGGCCGTACATCTGTCCCCGTACGTTCCGATGCGTCACATCTGGAGTGTGTCCGTGTCCGCGAATTCCGCGTCCCCCGCCGAGACCGAGGCCGAGGCCGGTAAGCCGTCCGGCTCCGGTTTCCGTCTGCCGAGCATCCCCTTCTGGATACAGATCGTCGCCGGTCTGGTCCTCGGTGTCCTGCTCGGCTGGATCACCCGCAGCTACGAGATCAGCTGGCTCTACACCACGCTCGACCAGGTCGGCCACATCTTCGTCCAGCTGCTGAAGCTGGCCGTCGCGCCCCTCGTCTTCTTCGCGATCCTGGTGTCGATCACCAACCTGCGCAAGGTCAACAACGCCGCGAGGCTCGCCACCCGCACGCTGCTCTGGTTCATGATCACCTCGCTGATCGCCGTGGCCATCGGCCTCGCGATCGGCCTGGTCACCAACCCGGGCTCCGGTACCGGCCTCACCCCGAAGGACGGCGCCAAGCCCGAGAACGCGGGCTCCTGGCTCGACTTCCTCACCGGCATCATCCCCACGGACGTCATCACGCCCTTCACCGAGCTGAACGTCCTGCAGATCGTCTTCATGGCCGCCGTCGCCGGTATCGCCGCGCTCCAGCTCGGCGAGAAGGCCAAGCCGATCCTCACCCTCAGCGAGTCGATCCTGGAGCTCCTCCAGAAGGCCCTGTGGTGGGTCATCCGCCTCGCTCCGATCGGCACCGTCGGCCTCATCGGCTACGCGATCGCCGACTACGGCTGGGACCTGATCGGCAAGTACGCGACGTTCACCGCCGACGTCTACATCGGCTGCGCCCTGGTGCTGTTCGGCGTCTACCCGCTGCTGCTCGCGACGGTCGCCAAGGTCAGCCCGCTCCAGTTCTTCAAGGGTGCCTGGCCCGCGATCCAGCTGGCCTTCGTCTCCCGCTCCTCCGTCGGCACGATGCCCGTCACCCAGAAGGTCACCGAGCGCCTCGGCGTCCCGAAGGAGTACGCCTCCTTCGCCGTCCCGTTCGGCGCCACGACCAAGATGGACGGCTGCGCCGCGATCTACCCGGCGCTGGCCGCGATCTTCATCGCGCAGATCTTCGACGTCCAGCTGGGCATCGGTGACTACATCCTGATCGCGTTCGTCTCGGTCATCGGCTCGGCGGCCACCGCCGGCCTCACCGGCGCCACGGTCATGCTGACCCTCACCCTGTCGACCCTCGGCCTCCCGCTGGAGGGCGTGGGCCTGCTCCTCGCCATCGACCCGATCCTGGACATGATCCGCACCGCCACCAACGTGGCCGGCCAGGCACTCGTCCCGGTGATCGTCGCGGCCCGCGAGAAGATCCTCGACCACGACGCGTACAACTCGGCTTCGTCCTCCCCGGTCGACGAGCCCGAGGCACACGACGCGGAGCCGAAGGGTGTTCCCGTCGCCGCCTAGCGACACCCGCGCCCCGCACGAAGAACCGCCCCGACCCCGGCTCCGGCCGGGGGCGGGGCGGTTTCGTGCGTCCGGGGTCAGGCGCCGCTCTCGCCGAGGGCGGCGCGAAGCAGTCGAGCGTGCCCTGCCTGAGAGGTTCGTCCGCCATCCACCAGCCGGTTCGGCGGGTGTGCTTGAGCGTGCCGACCTCGTACAAGAAGCGCCCCACTGCGGACAGGTCGTCAGCC